>NZ_JBQGWG010000003.1:0-354606 GCF_052073805.1 Ornithinimicrobium panacihumi
TGACGAGGCTCGTCGAAGTTCCCCAGTGATGCTCACTGAATTTCCCCACCTTGGGCGGTGGTCAGTGTAGGGGTTGGCGGGTGGCGGCTCGCAGGGTGCCCTGGCGGGCGTGGTGGTCGCGCAGCCGGTAGGAGTCGCCTTCGAGGTTGAGCACGACGGAGCGGTGCAGGAGCCGGTCGAGCATGGCTGCGGCGACGGTGCTGTCGCCTAGGACCTCGCCCCAGGATGCGACGCCGCGGTTGGTGGTGAGCACGATGGACGTCTTGAGGTAGCGCTGGGAGACGACCTGGAACAGCGCGGAGGCGGCCTCGCCGGGCAGCGGCAGGTAGCCCAGCTCGTCGATGATGAGCAGGGTTGGGCCGGCGAAGAAGCGCATGGTGGTGGCCCAGCGTCCTTCGATCGCGGCGCGGTGGCACCGGGCGGCCAGATCGGCGGCGGTGGTGAAGTAGGTGCGGTACCCGGCCTCGGCCGCGGCCCGGCCCAGGCCGACGGCCAGGTGCGTCTTGCCGACGCCGGGCGGGCCGATGAGCAGCACGTTGGTCGCCGACTCCAGGTACCGGCAGGTGGCCAGTTCGTCGATGAGCTTGCGGTCGACGTTCGGGGCGGCGTCGAAGTCGAAGTCGGCCAGGGTGGCCGGGGTGGGCAGTGAGGCGAACCGGAGCCGGCCGGCGAGCTTGCGGGCCTCGGTCGCCTCAACCTCGCGGGCGAGCAGGTGCTCCAACGTCGCGGTCATCGACCACCCCTGCTCGGCGGCGGTTGCCAGGACGGTGGGCAGGTGCTCGGCGGCGGCGTGCAGCTTCAACGCGGCCAGGTGGGAGCGCAGCTGCTGGTAGGTCGACGCCTGGCTGGTGATCATCGGCGCCGGCAGCGCCTCGGTCGTCGTCGCGGTCGTGGGTGTGGTGTTCATCGGGTCAGGGTGTTCCTTCCTCGGGCTGCTTTGTCGTAGGCGGACAGGTCGATGACCACGTCCGCGGTGGTGGCGGGCTCGGGTTGGTGGCGGGCGCGCAGCGCCTGCGCGGCTGCCTGGGCTGCGGGGCCGGGTGGGATGCGTTCCTTGCGCCGGTGCGGCACAGAGGCGTCGTGCCCGGCGAGGACGCGCGCCTCGAGCGCGGTGACGTGGGCGTGCTCGCGGACCATGACGCCAGCACCGTCGGGGGCGAGCTCGTGCCGGGCGATCACCGTCCCGGAGGTGGTGGCGATGTCGATGCGCGTGCTGCCCAGGCGCCAGGTGACGGTCACCTGGGCACGGGCGAGCTCGGGGGCGACGGAGTAGAAGTTGCCGCGCCAGGCCACCAGCGCCTGCGCCGAGACGACCCTCTCCTCGGTGATCGACGCGGGGAACGGGACGGTCGGGACCGGGGCCAGCGGTTCCTTGGCGGCGAGGGTGAGCACGGAGGCCTTCCCGTCGGGGCCGCCGGGCCGCATGCGGGCATCGCCACGGGTGGTGCAGAACTTGTCCAACGACGCCTGCGCCTGCTCCACGGTGACCTCGTCGGCCAGGGTGCGCCACCAGCGTTGGGCGGCGGTGTGGTTGGCCTTCTCCACCACGCCCTTGCGGTTGCCGCGCCGCGGCGGGCAGATCTCCACACCGACGCCGTAGTGCTTGGCCACCGCGGCGAACGACGCGGACACACGCCCGGTGGCCGGGTGGCACACGGTGGCCATCCGGTCGAACCGCCACGAGCGCGTGAGCCCGCCGAGCGCTCTGGTCACGCGGTCGAGGGCGCCGATGAGGTGAGCCTGGTCCATCGAAGGGCACAGCACGCCGCGCCACCGGCCGGAGTGGGCCAGGGCACCGACGAGCAGGAACGCCTTGGTGCCCCAGCCCCAGTGCTCGGGCGGGTCCGGCAGCTCGACCCAGTCCCACTGGGTCTCCTCACCCGGTGGGTGCTCGATCACCGCCGCCGGGCGGCCCTTCGTGCCGGCGCACGGTTCGCAGTGCGGGCGCAGCCCGCGGGTGCGGACCTGCCGGGTGAAGGTGGAGTAGGCCTTGTCGTACCCCAGCTCGACGACCTCGTCGTACAGGGTCATCGCCCACAGGTGCGGGTCCTCGGCCAGCCGGGCGCGGACGTAGTCCACGAACGGCTCGAACGGGTCCTGCCCCGCCGGCTTGCGGACGCCCGCGGCCCGGTCTCCGCGCAGGTAGGCGCGGATGGTCTTACGGTCCCGACCCAGATGCCGGGCGATCGCTGAGATCGTCCAGCCCTGCCGGGCCAACGCGTGAACTTCGATGTCTTCCTCCCGTGACAGCATGGGACGAGGGGCTCCTTCGAGTAGGCGTGTGGTCAGAGACCGCCATCATCGAAGGAGCCCCGCCCGTCCCCGGATGGGGCCACAGGGTGGGGAATTTCAGTGAGCAGAACTGGGGAGATTCACCTGAGCGCCGTCAGAGAACCTACATCTTGCCAGCTGTGGGATCTCATCTAACGTGTCGGTTTCTCACTTAACTCGCGGACGCGTGTCGGTCGTCCCAGTTAATGGCGGAGTGTCACGCTGAGTCTCGTGACAGTGGAACCGCTGCTGAGCACACGGTGTTGTGGGATTGCTGCTCGTGCCTGGTTCAGAGCATGGAGCCCAGGTCTGATCCGACGGTGGGGTAGGCGGCGGTCATCGACTTCAGCTGGCGGGTGGTGAGTCGCAGTTTCATGGCGAGGGCGAGGATGTTGACGAGTTCGGCGTACTCGGGTCCGAGCAGGTGTGCTCCCACGATGGTGTCGTCGGAGCGGTCGATGAGGATCTTGGTCGCGGCGGTCGTCTCCCCGATCCGGTAGTTGGAGTACCAGCTGCTGGTGTCGGTGTAGCGGACGTCGATGTCAATGCCCCGGTCGCGGGCTTCTTCCTCGAGCAGGCCGACCCGGGCGAGTTCGGGGATCGTGAACACCGCGGTGGACACGCCGGTGTAGTCAGGGGCGGTCGTGGTGCCCTTGAGCATGTTGGACGCGGCGACCTTGCCCTCGAACACGGCGACCGGGGTCAATGGCATGCCAGGGGTGCTGGCCGCGTCGCCGGCGGCGTAGACCGCCGGGTTGCTGGTGCTCTGCAGATGGGCTGCTACGCGGATCCCGTCCTCGTCCCACTGCACGCCGGCGGTCTCCAGGTCCAGGGTCGTCAGCTCGGGGACCCGGCCTGCGCCGTGCACGACAAGGTCGAACTCCCTTGTCGTTGACCGCCCTGGTTCATCGACGCTCACCTGATAGCCGGTGCTGGTCTTCTCCACGGCGGTGAGCGTCGCAGAGGGCCAGTTCTCGATGCCGGCCTTGGTGCCGCGGTCGATGAGGAGGTCGACGAGGTCGGGGTCGAAGGCCTTCAGCGGTCGTGGTTTGCGGTCCAGGATGACCGGGGTGCTTCCGGCCCGGGCGGCGATGTGCGCGAACTCGAAGGAGATGAAGCCACCGCCGACGAACAGGATCCGTCGCGGCAGCTCGGTCAGGTCCAGGAAGCCGGTGCTGTCCAGCAGGTGCTCGTGCCCGGGCAGGTCCAGCGGGCGGGGGCGCGCACCGGTGGTGATGAGGAAGTGTCGGCTGGTGCAGGGGGCGTCGTCGATGGCCACGGTCTGGGGACCGGTGAACCGCGCCGTCCCGTGCAGGGTGGTAACGCCGTTACCGGTCAGTCCTGCCTCCATACTGGCGGGGACGGGGTCGGTGAAGCCGTGCTTGTGCGCCATGAGGTCGGCCCAGTCGACCGACAGGCCGTCGTCGTTGATGCCCTTACCCCGCATCAGGCGGGCACTGTCGATGATCTCGGCACCGCGGCGCAGGATCTTCTTGGGATCACACCCTCTCAGGGCACACGTGCCGCCGTAGGGAAGGGCGTCGACGATCGCGACCTTCCATCCAGCGGCGGCGCACTTGTTCGCCGCCGTGACCCCGGCCATGCCGGCACCGATGACGATCAGGTCGTAGTCGTAGATCATCGCGTGACCTCCTGGGTCAGCCCCAGCGCTGCGTGTAGCTGTTCCAGGGTCGGTGCCCCAGCAAGGCCGTCGGCCGTGCGATAGACCCGGCAGGAGAGGCCAGCTGCTGAATCGGGTGAGCCGAACGCGTCGGCCCCGTCGACCAGGACGGTCGGTGAGCCCCGAAAGCCCACCCGCTCGGCCTGCTCGAGGGTCTCGACGCGCTGACGCCGGATCCTGACTTCGGGGTGTTCGGTCGCGATCGCGACCAACCTGCGGTCAGTCACCTTCCAGCTGGGGCAGTCCTCGAAGTAGAGCAGGCAGACGTCCATGCCCGCGACGCTAGACCTTGTACCGTGGTGCAAGGTCAAGCGCGAGAGGTGGGAGACGGGCGAATGCGGATCGGAGAGCTGGCCGAGTCGGCCGGAGTGAGCAGTCAGACCATCCGCTTCTACGAGCGCCAGGGCCTGCTGCCCGAGGCCGAGCGAGGGGCGAACGGCTACCGCGTCTACGACGAGTCCGCAGCAACACGGCTGCGCTACATCGCCATGGCGCAAGCGGCCGGGCTCACGCTGTCACAGATCCGCAGCATCCTGGACCTACGTGACCAGGGGTCCACCCCCTGCCAGCACGTCACCACGCTCCTGGACACCAAGCTCGCTGACGTTCGGACACGGATCCGCAACCTCCTCACGCTGCAGGCAGAGCTCGAGGCCCTGCTCCAGCGCAGCCAGCTGCTTGACCCCGGCCACTGCGCAGACCAGGACATATGCCACATCCTGTCCCCGTCGCAGTAACAGCCGCACAGGGTATGACCCCCCAGAACGAGAACGGGTGCACACCCGCAGCATTGGGCATCGCCCTGTAACAGGCGTGACTCGTGGGAAGTCCGGATCCGCGAAGAGGATCGCCCGCCGGCCTCCTGTCCAGTCGGGAGAGAACATCCGGACATCGGCGTCATGCGTGAGAGTGATGTCACGACCATTGGCAAGGGGCTTGGGGGCGGCCCCCGACCGACTCTGAGAGTCTTCGCTGAGGATTCCGACAAGTTAGGGAGACCTGCGGCCTCTCATCAGCATGTCGCTCCGCAGGTCACGTACCCGCTCCCCCCGACAGATCGGCCGAGAACCTACAAACAGACCAGCCCGTAGGTTGCTCGCGCAAGTTGTCATAGCCACCCGGTGGTCGAGAATGGAGAGCCCGTTGACCAACTTGGTGCAGGGGTCAGGAGATGGAGGCAAGTGTTGCGACTCGAACTCTTCTACTTCGACGGCTGTCCGCACTGGACCGTCGCGAATGAGCGACTGTCCGAGGCGTTGACCCGACTGGGTCGTGTCGACGTTGTGGTCGAGCGGCGCAAGGTTGAAACACCTGAGGACGCCGAACGGGTTGGTTTCACCGGATCACCCACGATCCGCATCGACGGCCACGATCCATTCTCCAGCGGCGCCGAGCAGGTCGGTCTGGCGTGCCGGGTCTACCAGATACCAGCAGGTCTCGCGGGCTCACCGACCGTAGATCAACTCACCGAGGTGCTCTCGTGAGGCGTGTACTGAGGCTGCTCGCTGGTGGCTACCTACTTCTCGCTCTCGGCAACAAGGCAGCCGAGGCGGCCGGAGCGATCAGGTGCGGCTGCGCGGAGGACTGCTGGTGCAGACGTCCTGGCCTGAATCTGTTCCGGTGGGTCTTCCCGTGGGGACACCGCAGCACCCACACCGCCCATGAAAAGGCCTCACTCGAGGTATCGCAGGAGTAGTCGCAGGTCGACGTCCGTCCCAACGCTTCCTTCGACGAACGCGACGCCACCGATTCGGATGTGCGGAGAAGCGGCCTACCGGTTTACCGCGGCTCGCTCGGGCGGTCAGCACCAAGGGTGTTCCGCGGAGCACCCCTTCGCCGGGTGCGCGAGGGTTGCCGCCAAGACAGCAGACTCGCCGTTAGGCCACTCATGTGGCGCCACGCCGGGCCTAGCCCTGGCCGTGACCAGGAGCAGGGCGCACCCAGGAGCCCCGGTGCCAACGACCCGGAGAGAAGCACGTTTGCTGGGTCAGCCTCGCTGAGCGGACGCTGTCACCTTCGGGGAAGGCGGGCGGCACCGCGCCCAGTGATGCGGTACCCGGGCTGCAGGACTGCGTGGCCGCCCACTTCTCCGTCAGCATGAAGCACTTCCACTTTCCAGCTCGAACCACCCGACCACGCCCGAACGCGAGCACGCCGCCCACGCATGAGGCAGGCCTGCCCGCCCTAATGCGCTTGCCGTCACCGTGATCAATTCAGTCGTTGCTGTATTGTTCAGCGTGTGCTGACCGTTGCTTTTCGTCTCGATGTGATGAACCGGTTGGGCCGGGCTCTGGCCGACCCCACCCGGTCACGACTTCTTCTGGTGCTGCTCGAGCGGCCGGCCTACCCCGCGGAGCTGGCGAGCGACCTAGGGCTGACGCGCTCTAACGTGTCCAACCATCTCGCGTGCCTGCGGGACTGCGGCATCGTGATCGCCGAGCTCGAGGGCCGTCGGACACGTTATGAGATCGCGGACCCACACCTGACGCGCGCGCTGAACGCACTGGTTGAGGTCACTCTCGCAGTAGACGAGAACGCGCCGTGCCTCGATCCTGCTTGCTCGATTGACGGAGGCTGCACCGCCGAGGCGCGCGCATGATCCTGTCCGCGGTCCTGCAGGCGATCGGCCTGTTCATCGCGACCAACATCGACGACATCATCGTGCTCTCGCTGTTCTTCGCCCGTGGTGCGGGACAGCCCGGGACGACCGCCCGGATCGCCGTGGGCCAGTATCTGGGGTTCGCGGGCATTCTTGGCGCGGCCGTACTCGTCACCGTGGGCGCGGATGCGTTCCTGCCCCCGGCAGTTATCCCGTACTTCGGACTCATCCCCTTGGCCCTGGGTGTTTGGGCCGCCTGGCAGGCCTGGCGCGGGGACGACGATGATGATGACGACGCCGAGGTCGCCGGCAAGAACGTCGCGGTCTGGACCGTCGCCGGGGTCACCTTCGCCAACGGCGGGGACAACATCGGCGTCTACGTGCCGGTCTTCCTCAGCGTGGGACCGGCGGCCGTGGTGGCCTACTGCATCGTGTTCCTCGTGCTTGTCGCGGCCCTTGTGATGCTGGCCAAGTTCGTGGCCACCCGCCCCCCGATCGCCGAAGTCCTCGAGCGGTGGGAGCACATCCTGTTCCCCATCGTCCTGATCGGCCTGGGCATCGCCATCCTGGTTGGTGGCGGGGCCTTCGGTCTCTGAGGATTCCGACAAGTTAGTGAGACAGCGCCTCGTCTCACCAACTTGTCGCCCCGCAGGTCAGCGAACCACTCCCCCGGACAGATCACGCGAGAACCTACAGCAGCATGTAGGTTCCTGCGCATCTTGTCGGATTCCTGATTTCTTGTCGGCCGCGTGTCGGATTCCTGGCATCTTGTCGGACGGGGCAGGCTGGGCGTGTGGAGCAACGCAGGCTCCGGGCCACAGAGCTGAGGCATCGCGGCGCGGATGGGTCTGAGGTCGTCACGAGCCTGGCGGACGCCGACATGGGGCAGGTCGCGTGTGGGGCGCCGGTGCGTGAGTTCTCCTGGCGTCCGAAGCAGGACAACTATCCGGGGTGGCTGTGGACCGCGACGACGGGCTCGCTCGTGGGGTACGAGAGCCTGCTGGAGCGGGACCGGGTGCTGCTGGCCGACTTTGACGCCGTCGTGGGCGGGATCGCCAGTCAGCCGTTCTGGCTCAGCGGCGATGACGAGGGCGTCCGGCGACGTCACGTGCCGGACTATCTGCTGACTTGCCGCGACGGCTCGGTGATCGTGGTGGACGTCAAGCCGGCGCGCATGTGCCAAGCCGCTCCCGCCGGCGTCAGCACGGGCTCCTCGCCCAGGGGCAGCGACGTTGCCACCGCACGCGGCAGGCCGGCGAGGTAGTCGGCGCGGTAGGCGAAACGAACGCCCTCGGGTGTCCGCTCCAACGTGGCGGCCGCCACCCCGTCCTTGAGCACGTGGACCTTCCGCACGTCCCGAGGATCTGGCCCGGCACGCTCGGTCACGTCAGGGCACCTCCCTGTCCGCCAGGACGAGCTGCAGCCCCAGGGCGTCGAGCACCGGGCGCACCTTGTCCAGGCGGACCGAGGCCTTGCCCGCCTCCAGCTCGCGGACGAACCGCTCGGACACGTCGGCCAGCTCGGCGAGATCGGACTGGCGAAGGCCCAACTCTCGACGACGCGCCACGAGCGCGGCCGCCCAGGACTGATCGTCACGCGGACGCGGGTCGACCGACGCAGCCTCCACGACGAACCTCCTTCCACCAAAGGCACGATCGTGCCGATCCGGCCGCCCCGATGGCGATTTGGTCAATCGACCAAATCGAGGGCATACTGGTGGCTGCCCCCTCGGCACGAGGGGCGCTCTGCGTGAGCGACCTCCGCATCCCGACGTCGCACCACAGGAGAACTCCTCATGCCCACCTGGCGCCGCTGGGCCGCGTTGGCCGTCCTCGTCCTGCCCGTCCTGCTCATCAGCATCGACATGACCGTGCTCGGCTTCGCCGTGCCCGCCCTGAGCGAGGCGCTGGAGCCCAGCGGCACCCAGCTGCTGTGGATCATCGATGTCTACAGCTTCCTGCTCGCGGGGCTCCTGGTCCTCATGGGCAATCTCGGGGACCGCATCGGCCGGCGCCGGCTGCTCATGATCGGCGCCGGCCTCTTCGGCGCGGCCTCGCTGGTCGCCGCCTTCTCGACGACGGCCGAGATGCTGCTCCTCGCCCGGGCGCTGCTCGGTGTGGGTGGGGCGACCCTGATGCCGAGCACCCTCTCGCTGATCCGCAGCGTCTTCGACGACCCGGCCGAGCGTCGCACCGCGATCGCGGTGTGGGCCGCGGCCTTCTCCGGCGGCGCCGCGATCGGCCCGATCCTGGGCGGCTGGCTGCTCGAGCACTTCTGGTGGGGCTCGGTCTTCCTCATCAACGTCCCGGTCATGATCGCGCTGGTCGTCGGCGCGCTGGTATTCCTGCCGGAGTCGCGCAACCCCCGGCCGGGACCCTTCGACCTGCTCTCCGCGCTGATGTCGATCATCGGCATGCTCACCCTCGTCTACGGGTTGAAGACCTTCGGCAAGGGCGAGCTCGACGCCCCCGGGGTCGGCGCGTCGGTCGTCGGGGTCGTGCTGCTGTGGCTCTTCGTCCGTCGCCAGCTCCGTCTCGACGAGCCGCTGCTGGACGTGCGGCTCTTCTCCCGCCGCGTCTTCGCGGTGTCGGTCTCGGTCAACCTGCTGACGATGGTGGCCTTCCTGCCGATCATGTTCTTCGTCCCCCAATATCTCCAGCTCGTGCTGGGGATGACCCCGCTCGCCGCCGGTCTGTGGATGGTGCCGATGGCCCTGGCGACCGTGGTCGGCGCGATCCTCTCGCCGAGGGTCGCCCGCCGGGTGCCGGTGCACCGCGTCATCGGCACCGGCATGACCCTCGCCGCCGTCGGCCTGGCGGTCGGAGCCCTGCTCACGCCGGCTGGTGAGATCTGGGCGTTCGTCGTGCTGTCGCTGCTGGCGGGCGGCGGCATCGGGCTGGTCGAGACGCTGACCAACGATGCGATCATCGCCAGCGCCCCGGTCGAGAAGGTCGGCGGGGCCGCGGCGGTCTCCGAGACGGCCTACGAGTTCGGGGCGGCAATGGGCCTGGCGGTCTTCGGGACGCTGGGCATGGCGATCTATCGCGAGCAGCTGCTGCGCACCGCCCCGGCCGGCCTGAGCGAGTCCGCGCTGACCTCGGCCTCGCAGACGCTCGGTGGCGCGGAGCATGTCGCCGACGCCCTGCCCACATCGCTGGGGGAGCAGCTCCACACGGCCGCCGGTGCGGCCTTCACGACCGGCATGTCCTGGGTGCATGCGGTGAGCTCGGTCATCCTCCTCGTCGTCGGGGTCGGCGCCTGGCTCATGCTGCGGCGCGAGCCCGCGGAACTGGCCACGGACCCGTCGGCACCTGCGGCGTCAGCGCCGGAGCCGGCCGGGGCCGGACGATGAGCGACAGCCGGCCTCGACGCACCCACGTGCCGGTCGAGCAGCGGCGGGCGCAGATCACCCAGGCCGCCCTGGCCGTGATGAAGCGCGAGGGCGCCTGGGCCCTGACCACCCGCGCCGTCGCTACCGAGGCCGGGGTCCCGCTGGGCGCGGTCCACTACGCCCACGGCTCCAAGGACGCCCTGATCGCCTCCGTCCTGGACTCCGACGTCGAGCTCGGCGCCCGGCTCATCCGGAGCGCCGGGGCGAGCGAGGACCTGGACGCCCGGGACGCGCTAGAGGCGAGCATCACCGCATACCTCGACGCGGTGCGGGAGCACCCGTTGCGCGAGCTGGTCCTGCAGGAGCTGTCCCTCATGGGGGTGCGCGAGGGGTCGCTGACCCCGCTCGTGCGCGACAGCATGGCTGGCTATCGGCGGACGCTGACCGAGGCGCTGGCCGAGGTGGCCGAGCGTCGCGACCTGCGTTGGAGCTGCGGCGCGCACGTGACGGCAGAGCTGGTCTTCGGCCAGCTGGTCGGTCTGGCGCAGAACTGGCTGGCCGCCCCCGACGACGCCCTGCTCGAGGCCTGCGTCAGCGCGATGGCCGACCTCTATGCCACGACCCTCGTGCCAGCGGGTGACGCGACGCCTCCGGCCTGACCGGCAGCGCGCGGGTCGACGACGTCGTGCCCGGTGAGGAGGCCGCTGAGGCCACGCGGGTCACGCAGCCCCCACAGCACCTCCGCGGCGATCCAGACCATCCCCACCAGCATCAACCCCAGGTCCAGCGTGCACAGCGCCGCCAGCGCGAGGCCGCGCAGAGTGGCCGGCCGCAGCAGCCCGGTCCCCCGGCCCCGCACCGGCACGGGACGCAGGTGGACGATGCGCTGCCCCAGCGAACCGCCCGCCCCGACCAGGGACGGCAGCACCGCCACCGTCAGCACCGTCAGCACGGCACCGATCCTGAGCAGGTCGACGAGCACGTCGGTCTCGGCGGGGCCGAGCTCGTGACCGGCCATGAGCATCCCGAAGATGCCCATGAGCATCGCCACCACCACGATCACGGCGACGCCGGTGAGCCAGGCGTCGAGCACCATCGCGGTCCACCGACGGACCCGCGTGACAGGGCGCGCCACCCCGCGCCGCGCCCGCAGCTCACCCGGGTCGGCGAAGAGCTCGGGCAGCATCGCGGCCACCCCGACACCCAGCGCGGCCCCGGCCGTGTTGGTGATGAGGTCGTTGACGTCGGCGAGGCGGTAGGAGCAGGGCATGAGGAACCAGTTGCCGGTGAGCTGGGTCGCCTCCACCAGGAGGGACACACCTGCACCGACGAGGATCGTGCGGCCGGCGGACCAGTGCGCCCACCGCACCCCGAGCACGCCCAGCGGCACGAAGAGCGCCACGTTGAGCACCATCTGGACCACGATCCAGCCGCTCGCCATCTGCGTCCAGGACAGCCCGGCCAGCTCGACCGGGACCTGCCGGAAGTAGGCCGTCGGGTCCAGCACGACCGGCCAGCCACGGCCCGCACAGTCCGCCGCCGTCATGCCCCACGGCATCGGGAAGAGCGTGTAGGGCCACGACCGCCGCGCCATAGGTGAGCACGATCCCCCAGCCGATCATCCGGGCAGGTGAGGGCGCCCCATACCTGCGGTAGTGCAGCACGAGGAGGGGAAGGAACGTGAGAGCGGTGAGGGCGACCCCCACGACCACGGACCAGAACGCCTGGGCGATGAACATGCCACCACCGTCGTCGCGACGGACCGCACGGGTCGTCCACCGACGGTAGGCACCTGCCTGCGACCCTGGTCGCACGCGGCGACGCCCTTGACCTTCCGCAGACCCGCCCTTCACCTGGGCTACCCCTGATCGCGGCCCTCCGGAAAGATCCAGGTCAGGCCCTGTTCACCCACGACTAGCAAGGTCGCCCCTCGTGGGTCGAGACAGTGCGACGGGACAGCGCTTCCGCGGCAAGGAGGTGCTCCTGGCCGCCGCGCTCCTGCTGCCCAACCTCATCCTGCTGGCCGTGTTCACCTACCGGCCGCTCGTCGACAACATCCGGCTCAGCTTCTTCCACTGGAACCTCGGCAGCCCGCGCTCGACCTTCGTCGGCTGGGCCAACTACGCCGAGTGGTTCACCAGCGAGGACAGCCGCACCGTCCTGTGGAACACCCTGATCTTCACCGCTGCGGCGGTGGTCGGGTCGATGGTGATCGGGCTGGCCCTGGCGCTCCTGCTGGACCAGAAGCTCCTCGGCCGGGGCCCCGTCCGCTCCCTGGTCTTCGCGCCCTACGTGCTCTCCGGCGCGGCGGTCGGCGTGGCCTTCCAGTTCATCTTCACGCCCAACTTCGGGCTGGTCCCCGACCTGCTGAAGACGCTGGGGATCACGCCGCCGAACTTCTACCAGCACTCCGGCTGGGCGCTGTTCATGGTGACCGCCACCTACATCTGGAAGAACCTGGGCTACACCTTCGTCATCTACCTGGCCGCGCTCCAGGGCCGCCGACGCGACCTCGACGAGGCCGCCGAGATCGACGCGGCCTCCCCCTGGACGCGCTTCACCAAGGTGCTGTGGCCCCAGCTGCGCCCGGCGACCTTCTTCCTGGTCATCACCGTGATGCTCAACAGCTTCCAGGTCTTCGACGTGATCCACACGATGACCCGCGGCGGCCCGTTCGGCAACGGCACCACCACGATGGTCTACCAGGTCTACCAAGAGACCTTCGTCAACCTGAGGGCCGGGTATGGGGCGACCGTCGCCTCGATCATGTTCGTCGCCCTCCTGATCGTCACCCTCCTCCAGGTCTGGGTCATGGAGCGGGGGCGGCAGCGGTGAGCACCACGACCCGGCGGCACGAGACCGCCGTGCACGAGCGCCGCGGGCCGCTGAGCGCGATCAGCGGCTACCTGGCGATGCTGCTCGTGGTGATCCTGATCGCGCTGCCGCTCTACTGGATCCTGGCCGCCTCGCTCAAGGAGCGGGCCGACATCTACACCGTCCCCGTGACCTGGGTCCCCGACCCGGTCACCGCGCAGAACTACGACGGCGTCCGCCAGGGCGTGCCCTTCCTGGACTTCCTGCGCAACTCGGTGATCATCACCGGGATCCTCACGGTCGTGCAGGTGGTGCTGGGCGTGCTCTCGGCCTACGCCCTGTCCTTCTTGCGCTTCCCCGGCCGCACCTTCGTGCTGCTGTTCATCATCGCCGCCCTCATGGTGCCCAGCCAGATCACCTGGATCAGCAACTACGCCCTCGTGGCTGAGCTGGGCTGGCGCAACACCTTCACCGGCATCATCGTGCCGCTGGCAGGCGTGGCCTTCGGCACCTTCCTCATGCGCAACCACTTCACCAGCCTGCCCGGGGAGATCATCGAGGCCGCCGAGATGGACCACGCCGGGCCGATGACCACCCTGTGGCGCGTGGTGCTGCCGATGTCCTGGCCGACGCTGATCGCCTTCACCCTCATCACGATCGTCAACGAGTGGAACCAGTACCTCTGGCCGCTCCTGATGGCCGACGACTCCTCCACCGCCCCGCTGCCCGTGGGCCTGACCCAGCTGCAGGACCAGGAGGGCTTCACCAACTGGGGCCCGGTGATGGCCGGCACGGTCCTGACCATGCTCCCGATCCTCATCGTCTTCCTCCTGCTCCAGCGCCACATGATCAAGGGCCTGACCGCCGGCGCCGTGAAGGGCTGAGCCAGACCCGACCTCCGCCACCCCCCGACCGCCGCTGCCACCCCATACCCCCCTTCCACCCGCACACACCCACACCCTGCACAAGGAGAACCACGAGCATGAGCACACCACGTCGTCCCCTGTCCCTGCTGGCCCTCGTGGCCGTCACCGGCCTGCTCGGCGCCTGCGCCGGGACCGGTGGTGGCACCGGCGGCGACTCCGGAGGCAACGACAACGGCGGCAGCACCGCCGGCTCCGGCGGCGATGCTGCTGGCGGCAAGGTCGAGTCGCTGACCTTCTGGTCCAACCACCCGGGCGGCTCCAAGGAGACCGAGGAGGCCATCATCAAGGCCTACGAGGAGGAGACCGGGATCAAGGTCAACCTGGTCACCGCCGGCGCCAACTACGAAGAGGTCGCCAACCGCTTCAACGCCGCCCAGGCCGGTGGCGACGTGCCCGACCTCGTCGTCGCCTCCGACGTCACCTGGTTCCCGATGATGCTCAACGGCGCCCTCGCCCCCCTCGACGAGCTGTGGACCTCCCAGGAGGTCGACAGCGACGCCTACGTCGACGCCCTGCGCGAGGACTACAACTACAACGACGAGCACTTCGCGATGCCCTACGCCCGCTCGACCCCGCTCTTCTACTACAACAAGGACATGTGGGCCGCCGCCGGCCTGCCCGACCGTGGCCCCGAGACCTGGGAGGAGTTCGCCGAGTGGGCCCCCAAGCTCAAGGAGGCCAACGACGGCAAGGCGCCGCTGACCATCCCGGACGGCTCCAACTACCTCGACTGGTACTTCCAGGGCATGATCTGGACCTTCGGCGGCTCCTACTCCGACGAGTTCGAGCCCAACTTCACCTCCGAGGGCTCGATCAAGGCCGGTGAGTTCCTGCAGCAGCAGGTCAAGGACGAGATGTTCGTCATCGCCACCGACCCCAACAGCGACTTCGCCGCCGGCCAGGCCGCCGCGCTGCTGCAGTCCACCGGCTCCCTGGGTGGCCTGACCGAGAGCGCCGAGTTCGACTTCGGCACCGCCTTCCTGCCCGGCCCGAAGCCGGGCGTGACCACCGGTGGCGCCGGCGTGGGCATCTCCAGCAAGATCTCGGCCGAGCGCCAGGCGGCCGCCATGGACTTCCTGGAGTTCCTCACCAACACCGACAACACGGTCACCTTCAGCCAGGCCACCGGCTACATGCCCGTGCGCAAGGACGCCGCCGAGACCGACGCGGTGAAGTCCTACCTGGAGGAGAACCCCAACTTCAAGACCGCCCTGGACCAGCTGCCCGACACCCAGTCCCAGGACTACGCCCGCGTCTTCGTGCCCGGCGGGGGCGCCCGCATCGGCGCCGCGCTGGACAAGATCACCACCGGTGGCGAGGACGTCAAGGCGACCTTCGAGGCTCTCCAGGAGGAGACCCAGCAGGTCATCGACCGCGACGTCACGCCCCAGCTCGAGGGCTGAGCACACCCCTCGGCAGCACCACCCGCACCAGGCGAGACCCGCGACGGCGGGGCTCGCAGCGGCGCCGGCCTGGGACCAGAGGTTCCGGGCCGGCGCGCCGCCAGCACACCGCATACCCGCAAGGAGAATCCATGGCGACCGTCACCTACGAGCGCGCGACCCGGACCTTCCCCGGCAGCGACCGGCCGGCCGTCAACGCCCTCGACCTGGAGATCGCCGACGGGGAGTTCCTCGTCGTCGTGGGACCTTCCGGCTGCGGCAAGTCGACGTCGCTGCGCATGCTGGCCGGGCTCGAGCCGGTCAACGACGGTCGCATCCTCGTCGACGGCGTGGACGTGACCGACCGCCGCGCGCGGGACCGGGACGTGGCGATGGTCTTCCAGAGCTATGCGCTCTACCCCAACATGACGGCCGGGGAGAATATGGCCTTCGCGCTGCGCAACACCGGCGTGTCCAAGCCGCAGATCAAGGAGCGGGTCGCCGAGGCCGCCCGCATCCTCCAGCTCGAGGACCTCCTGGACCGCAAGCCGGCCCGGATGTCCGGCGGTCAGCGGCAGCGCGTCGCCATGGGTCGCGCGATCGTGCGTCAGCCCAAGGTCTTCTGCATGGACGAGCCGCTGTCCAACCTCGACGCCAAGCTGCGCGTCTCCACCCGCGGCCAGATCGCCGACCTGCAGGAGCGGCTGGGCGTGACCACGGTCTACGTCACCCACGACCAGACCGAGGCGATGACGATGGGTCACCGCGTCTGCGTCCTCAAGGACGGTGTCCTGCAGCAGGTCGGCACCCCCACCGAGCTCTACGAGCGGCCCGTCAACGCCTTCGTCGCCGGCTTCATCGGCTCGCCGGCGATCAACTTCCTGGACGGGGTCGAGGTCCGCGACCGGCGCGCCCTGATCTCCCCCACGCTGCAGATCCCGCTGCGCCCGGCCCAGGTCGCTACCCCCGTGACGGTGGGGCTGCGGCCGGAGGGCTTCGACGTCGTCGGGGACGGCGCGACCGGCACCCCCGGCGAGGGCGAGCTGTGGGTCAAGGTGGAGCGCCTCGAGCGGCTCGGGTCGGAGACCTATCTCTTCGGCACGCCCGTCGTCACCGATGGGGTGACGGTCCGGGGCGGCCACCTGGTGGTGCGCCTCGACAAGCGTCAGCAGGTGCAGACCGGCGACCGCCTGCGGCTGCGGGTCCACCCCGAGGAGGAGCTGGTCTTCGACGCCGAGGGTGACCGGGTGCCGCACGAGGCCTGAGAGTTCAGGCCGGGTTGGTCACCCGCGGGGCCGGCAGGGCGCACTCGCGCTCACCCTTGAGCCTGGCGTGCAGCGCCCACCCCAAAGCGGCGACGGCCGCCACCGCCAGCACCGGCTGGACGGGGGCGAACCACTGCATCGCCCCGGCGTAGCCCAGGAGCAGCAGCACAAGCTTGTTGCACACCGGGCAGCCGACGGCGAAGAAGGTCAGCAGTCCGCCCGCCAGCCCGCGGCGGCTCCCCTTCTCGCCGGCGGACGCCTCGTCCACCACCACCCTCCGCAGGTCGCGCACGTAGGTCGCCAGGACGAGGCCGCCGAGGATCGCGGTGAGGAGCAGCGTCGGCCACGACCACCACGTGGCAGGGTATGTCGAGGCCTGACCTCACGCGAGCGCCGGGGGGGCGGCGGCGGGCGGTCACCGCTGGCGGGCCGCCCGGATGAGGTCCCGCTCGTCGGTCCACTCCAGCCCGGCGGACCAGGGGCGATTCCCGCGCTGCCGGGTGTCGGCGAGCGTCGCGCGCAGGGTCTCGCGCAGTGGTCGGGTCGTCAGCCCCGCCGCACGGGCGGCCTCGCCGGAGCGCTGCATCAGGCCGAGCAGATCCGGCTGCGGCAGCCAGAGGGGCAACGACCGCGGCCCCATCCAGGGAGAGACGTCGTGCTCCGCCAGCCAGGTCGCGTCGACGACCACCGGCTCGGGCACCTCGGTGGCCAGCGCCGCCGACTCCGCCAGGACCTCACCGAGGGTGGTGGGAGACCCCACCGCGTCGAACGTGCCGGTGACTCCCTGCTCCAGGCAGCACACCAGCCATGCGGCGAGGTCGCGCACGTCGAGCAGCTGCACGGGCTGGGCGAGGGCGTCGGGGACCAGGACCCTGCGCTCGACCGGATTGCTCATCCGGTGCGGCCAGTAGCCCGAGCGGTCGGTCTCGTCCTCCGGCCCACCGATCAGACCTGGCCGCACCACCAGCGTCCGGTCCACGCCGGCCCCGTCACGCACGAGACTCTCGCACGCGACCTTGGCCGCCCCGTAGTCCTCGGGCGCATCCCACTGCTGCCCGACCAGGGCCTCGACGACGTCGTCCGACTCATCCCCCGGCCCCGCCGTGCTGGCATAGACGTTGACGCTGGAGACGTAGACCCAGCGCGCGGCCTCCAGCGCCTCCACGGCGCGGCGCACCCGAGCGGGCTGGCTGCTCAGCTCGACGACCGCGTCCCACGTGCGGTCGGCGACCGCCTCCAGCCCGGCGTCCTGGTCACGGTCCCCCACGACCAGCTCCGCGCCCTGGGCCACAGGACCGGAGCGCCCTCTCGCCAGGCAGGTGACGTCATTGCCGGCCCGCACCGCGGCCCGCGCGAGGGCGCGCCCGAGCTGGGCGGTCCCGCCGAGGATGAGCAGCTGCATACCCTCACCCAAGCAGGTCGTCAGCGGGTGCGCACCCGCTCCACCAGGGCGACCGCCACGTCCTCGACGAGGTCGATCGGCAGCTCCTCGCGGTGCGGGAAGCGCAGCGTGCCCCTGCCCGTGCGGTGCGGCGCGACCCGGTCGGCCAGCCCGGGGTCGTCGGGCACGGGATAGAGGGCGACGTGCGCCGCATACCCTCCGGCGTGCAGGGCGTTGCGCCCCTCGAGGGTGAAGGTCAGCACCCCGTAGGCCATCTTCTCCCCCAGCCCCGGGATCGTGCCGTGCACCGCGGCCCGAATCTGGTCGACGCGCTCGCGCGCCGCCTCCGGCAGGCCTTCCAGGTATGCGGTCACCGCGGGGTCCGGGTCCATGTCACCCAGGGTAGGGCCCGGCCGGGCGTAGACCGTGTCGCCGGTTGCTAGCAGACCGTGTCGCCGGTCGTCAGGGATGGGAGGGAGCCGAGGTCCCGGTCGCGACGTTGAAGTACTACCTGCGCGAGGGGCTGCTCCACGCCGGGCGCTCGCTGTCGCGCACCCAGGCCGACTACGACGACTCGCACGTCGAGCGGGTGCGCCTGGTGCGCGCCCTGACCGAGGTCGGCGGCCTGAGCCTGGCGACCGTCAGGCGGGTGCTGGACACGATCGAGTCGTCATACGTCGAGCGGCTGGGCGTGCTGGGGGCGGCCCAGCGCAGCCTGCTCGGCCGAGCAGATCGCCGCGGTCGACGTCGGCGCGGTCCCGGCCGACCCGCAGGGCGCGGTCCGTCAGGTCGTCCTGGGCACCGTCCTGGTCGATCCCGTCCTCGCCGCGCTGCGCATACTGGCGCAGCAGCACACAGCCGTGACACGGCATACCGGAGCCGCGCCGCAGGCCCGGCACGCACGCCGCCTCGATCCACGTGGACGCGAGCCCGGCGGAGGTCTACGAGCTGGTCAGCGACGTCACCCGGACCGGGGAGTGGTCGGTGGTCTGCCGCGCGGCCGAGTGGGAGGATCCTTCGCGGACGGGCGAGGGTGCCCGCTTCCTCGGGCACAACGAGACGCCGACACGGACGTGGACGACGACCTCGACGGTGGTCGCCGCGACGCCCGGTGAGGAGTTCGCGTGGGTCGTCGGTGACGGCTTCGTGCGGTGGGGCTACCGGATGGCGCCGAGTGCGCAGATCGAGGGCGGCACCGAGCTGACGCACGAGTGGGCCTTCCTGCCGGCCGGGCAGGAGATGTTCGTCGGCCGCTACGGCGCGGACGCCCCTGCCGAGGTCGAGCAGCGGACGCGCTCAGCGCACGACTCCATCCCGCAGACCTTGAGCACGCTGCGCGACCTCCTCGAGCAGGGGCGGCGCGGCCCGGCGTAGGTTGCCACCATGCCCGAGGACTTCCCGCCCGTCACCCACACCGAGACGATCCGCGTCACGGCCGATCCGCAGCAGGTCTACGACCTGGTCAGCGACGTGGGCCGGACCGGCGAGTGGTCGGTCGGCTACCGCTCGGCGGAGTAGGTCGACCCGTCCCGGAAGGGCCTGGGCGCGCAGTTCGTCGGGCACAACGCCACACCGGAGCGCGAGTGGGACACCACCTGCACCGTGGTCACGGCCGAGCCGGGCGAGGAGTTCGCCTGGGAGGTCGGCGCGGGGTGGTCGCGGTGGGGCTACCGGATGCGGCCGGTCGAGGGCGGCACCGAGCTGGTCCACGAGTGGGCCTACCTGCCGGCGGGGCAGCGTTTCTTCGGCGCCAAGCACGGCGACCGCGCCCAAGAACAGCTGGCGCTGCGGGTGGCGGCAGCCAGGGAGGGTATACCGCGGACCCTTGAGCGGATCAAGGCGATCGTCGAGGCGGGCTGACGCCCACGGCCGACGGCACACCTTCGCTCAGGAGGACAGGTCGACCGGCTCCACCCCGAGCTCGCGGATGAGGGTCCGCACCCGCTCCTTGATCTCGTCGCGGATCGGGCGCACCGCGTCGACCCCCTGACCTGCCGGATCCTGCAGCTCCCAGTCCTCGTAGCGCTTGCCCGGGTATATCGGGCAGGCGTCGCCGCAGCCCATCGTGATCAACGACGTCGCTGGCCCGGAGCGCGTCGTCGGTGAGGATCTTCGGCTTCTCCGCCGAGATGTCGATGCCCTCCTCCAGCAGCGCCTCGCGCACCGCGGGGTTGGTCTCGTCGGCCGGGGCCGAGCCCGCCGAGCGGACCTCGACCGCGCCGCCGGAGAGGTGGTGGGTGTAGGCCGCCGCCATCTGCGAGCGGCCGGCGTTGTGGACGCAGACGTAGAGGACGGAGGGGCGGGTGGCTTCGGGGGTGGTGGTCATTCTTTTCTCCGGGTATGCGGTGCTGCGGGTCGGGGTGTCGGTGCCGGGTCGGGGTGCGTGCCGGCTCAGGGGATCGGTCGGGTGGGCGGTCAGGTGATCTGGCGCAGGAGGGCGGTGACCCTGGCCTGGATGTCGTCGCGGATGTCCCGCACGACCTCGAGGGGCTGGCCCGCCGGGTCCTGGACCTCCCAGTCCTCGTAACGCTTCCCCGGGAAGTAGGGGCAGGCGTCGCCGCAGCCCATCGTCACGATGACGTCGGCCGCGCGGACGACGCTGTCGGACAACGGCTTGGGATAGGCCGTCCCGAGGGCGACGCCGCGCTCGGCCAGGGCCTCGACGACCACCGGGTTGATCTCACCCGTGGGGGCCGAGCCCGCCGAGCGGACGTGCACCTTGCGCGCCGAGAGATGCTCCATGAGGGCGGCAGCCATCTGGGAACGTCCGGCGTTGTGGACGCAGACGAAGAGCACCTCGGGCACCTTCTTGGCGACCTTGCCCTCCGCCTGCGCGGTGGCCATGAGCTGCTCACGAGCCTGGCGCGCCACGAGGATCGGCAGGTAGTTGGTGACCTTGGAGCGGGCGGAGAGCTCGTCCCAGGCAGCGTGGACCGCAGCCTCCACCTCCTCGAGGGTGAACACTCCGTCGTAGGAGTAGGAAAGGTCCTCGACGATGCGGGGGACGGCCTGCTGGGCCGAGATCTCCCCCTGGATCGGTGCGGGCGGGAGGGTCATTGGGATCACTCCTGACGTAGGCGGGTTGTGACGGTGTCGTGGCTGGGTGGTGGCGCTGCGGTGCGATCGGCGCGGAGGTGGCTCAGAGGGTGGCCGGAAGGAGGGAGTGCAGGCCTTCGACCCCGGTCGGCTCGGTCGCGAGCATCGGGATGATGGCCGCGCGGTCGGCGAGCGTGGCCACCCGGGCGAGGTGAGGCGCCTCGGCCGCGGCGCGGGCGGCGAGCAGCGCGGAGGTCGGGCGCGCGGCGGCCAGCGAGGCGTTGACCACCCAGGCCCACGGCACGATGTCGGCCCGTCGCAGGTCGGCGTCCAGCTCCTCTGCCTCGAGGACCGGAGTGGTGTCGGGGAGCGTGACGACGACGACCTTGGTCAGATCGGGGTCCTGGAGCCGCATGAGGGGAGTGATCTGACCACCGGCACCGGTCGCGTTACGCATGACGTCGCGGTGGTAGGACCCCGTCGCGTCCATCAGCAGGAGCGTGTGACCGGTCGGCGCGGTGTCGACGACGACGAACTGCCGCCGCGCCTGCGAGACCAGCTTGGAGAACTCGCCGAAGACGGCGACCTCCTCGGTGCACGGCGACATGAGGTCCTCGGCGAGGCGCGCGCGACCCGCCTCGTCCAGCCCGGCACCCTTGGTGCGCAGGACCCGCTCCCGGTATGCGGTGGTGGCGGCGTGGGGGTCGATGCGCGAGACGGTCAGATGGTCGTCGGCCGCGCCGGCCAGGACCTGGTCGAGATGGGCGGCGGGGTCGGTGGTGGAGAGGTGGACCGTCTCGCCCCGCTCGGCGAGCGCCAGCGCGAGGGCCGCGGCGACGGACGACTTGCCCACGCCGCCCTTGCCGACGCACAGGACGAGCCCGTGGTCGGCCTGCGCGAGCTCGTCGACGAGGACGCCCAGGCCAGGCAGCTCGGGCGTCACCGGCCCTGCTCCGGGGGCAGCCGGCGGCTGGCCTGGCTGGGCAGGGCCCATCGGAGCCGGGTCGAGGAGGTGCCGGACCGCCTCCAGCCCCACCACCGTGCCCGCGCGCAGCAGCACCTCGGTCCGCGGCAGGACGCGCAGCGCGGCAGGCATGGCCGCCAGCGCGGCCTGCTCGCGGAAGCGCAGGGCCTGCGCCAGCGGGTCCTCGCCCGCCCCGGACTCGGCGTCGGCGGGCAGCAGCGCGTTGACCACGAGGTGCTGACCGGTGATGCCCAGGTCGGCCAGCTCCGCCGCCGTGCGGGCCGCCTCGGCCAGCGCCGAGCGCTGGGCGCGGGTCACCAGGACCAGGCGGGTCAGGCCCAGGTCCGCGAGCCGGGAGACGGCCCGCGCGTAGGTGGCGTGCGTCTGGTCCAGGCCGGCCATCGGGCCCAGGCAGGACGCGTCGCCCTGCCCGGCGTCGAGGAAGGAGGTCCACTCCCCCGGCAGCTGGAGGAGCCGGATCGTGTGACCCGTCGGGGCGGTGTCGAAGAGGACATGGTCGTAGGCGGCGGTCAGCTCGTCGTCGGCCAGGAGGGTGGTGAACTCGTTGAAGCTGGCGATCTCCGTCGTGCACGACCCGGAGAGCTGCTCGGTGATCGACTCGATCTCCGCCACGGGCAGCAGGTCACGGACGGGGCCGATGATCTTCTCGCGGTAGGCGTCGGCAGCCTTCTGCGGGTCGATCTCGATCGCGTCGAGGCCCGGCACGTCCACGATGCGCGTGATGGTGTTGCCGATGCGCCGGCCGAAGACCTGGCCCACGTTGGAGGCTGGGTCGGTGGAGACCAGGAGCACCTGGGAGCCCGCCTCGGCGAGGCGGACCGCGGCCGCGCACGCCAGGGAGGTCTTGCCCACCCCGCCCTTGCCGGTGAAGAAGACGAACCTGGGCAGGTCGGCGAGGAAGAGCGGTCCGCGGCCGTCGGGTGCCTCGCTCATGTCAGCAGCACCCGGTCGAGCCGCCGCAGCACCCTTCCGCCCTCCCAGAGGTGACCGGCGCCCGTCCGAGATCCTGGTGCGGGGCGGCACCCGGGTGAGCTGCCGCATACCCCTCGAGCTCGGTGCGGGAGGGATAGCGGCCGGTGGCGACGGTGACCCCGTCGACGAGCACCAGCGGGAGGCCGGCGGAGCCGGCGACGCGCAGGAAGTCGCGCACGACGGGGGTCTCGGCGAAGGCTCCCGGGTCGTTGGCGAGATTGTGGCGGGCGATGTCCACGCCCTGCCCGCGGAGGTGTTCGAGGTCGGCGGTGAAGGTGACGAGGGCCTCGTCCACGTCCGGGCCGCAGACGCCGGTGTTGCAGCACAGCGCGGGCTCGAAGACCCGGATGGCCGGGCCGGTCGTGGATGTGGTGCTCATCAGTCCTCCATATCGATGATCATCTATGCGGTAGGCTACCGACAGACATCGACGATCGTCAATATGACAACCCGAGGACGAGAGGAAGGACGGCACGATGGCCACCGCATCGCACACCCCCGCCGTCGTGGCGGAGGACATCTGCTGCGCCGGCACCGACGCCGAGCTGCTGGGAGGGGCCGAGGCCGGCCACCTGGCCGTGGTGTTCAAGGCCCTCTCCGACCCGACCCGCATCCGGCTGCTGCAGTATCTGGCCGAGTCCGACGCGGGCACGGCCTGCGCCTGCCACCTGCCCGAGGCGTTGGGCATCAGCCAGCCGACGCTGTCCTTCCACATGCGCAAGCTACGCGACGCGGGCCTGGTCGACCGGGACCAGCGCGGCCGCTGGGTGCACTGGACCGTGCGGCCCGAGGCGCTCGGCCCGGCACGGACCTTCCTCGACCTGCCCGCGTCCGGCACGGCCGGCCCCTCCTGCTGCTGAGAGACGACCATGACCCTCGACACCCACGCCCCCGACCACCTCGCGGGCAAGCTCTCGACGCTCGACCGCTACCTGCCCGTCTGGATCGGTCTGGCGATGGCCGCCGGCCTCCTTCTGGGCCGGCTCGTGCCGGGTCTCGGCGGCGCCCTGAGCGCGATCGAGATCGACGGCATCTCCCTGCCGATCGCCCTCGGGCTGCTGGTGATGATGTATCCGGTGCTGGCCAAGGTCCGCTACGACCGGCTCGACACCGTCACCCACGACCGGCCGCTGCTCATCTCCTCGCTCGTCCTCAACTGGCTCGTCGGGCCGGCCCTGATGTTCGCCCTGGCCTGGCTGCTGCTGCCCGACCTGCCCGAATATCGCACCGGCCTGATCATCGTGGGCCTGGCCCGGTGCATCGCGATGGTCATCATCTGGAACGACCTGGCCTGCGGCGACCGCGAGGCGGCCGCCGTCCTGGTGGCGATCAACTCGATCTTCCAGGTCGTCGCCTTCGCCGCGCTCGGCTGGTTCTACCTGTCGGTGCTGCCCGGCTGGCTCGGGCTGGAGCAGGCCGCCCTGGACGTGAGCCCCTGGCAGATCGCCAAGAGCGTCCTGATCTTCCTGGGCATCCCACTGCTGGCGGGCTACCTGTCCCGCAAGGTCGGCGAGGCCCGGTGGGGACGCGAGGCCTACGAGCGTTCCTTCCTGCCCAAGGTCGGGCCGTGGGCGCTCTACGGGCTGCTGTTCACCATCGTGCTGCTCTTCGCCCTCCAGGGTGACCAGATCACCGGCCGTCCCTTCGACGTCGCACGGATCGCGCTGCCGCTGCTGGCCTACTTCGCGATCATGTGGGGCCTCGGCTTCCTCACCGGCCGTCTCGCGGGACTGAGCTATGAGCGCACCACGACCCTCGCGATGACGGCCGCCGGCAACAACTTCGAGCTGGCCATCGCCGTGGCGATCGCCACCTTCGGGGTGACCAGCGGGCAGGCGCTGGCCGGGGTGGTCGGCCCGCTCATCGAGGTGCCGGTGCTCGTCGGCCTGGTCTACGTCTCGCTGGCCCTGCGCACGACCTTCCCCGAGGGCCGCCGTTAGAAGTTGATCCGTGCCCCCAGCACCACGGTCCGGCCGATCGGCAGCGAGAAGTACTCCGTGGGGTCGGCGGCGTTGCGTGCGAGGACGCCGAAGAGGCGTTTGCGTGCCATCCCCATGCCGGGCCGGTCCGAGCGGTGCACCGTGACCCTGGACAGGAAGTAGGTCGCGCCGGCCAGGTCGATGTCGAAGCCCTCGTCCTTGGCCGTCGCCAGCCCGGCGGGGACGTCCTGGTGGTCGGAGAAGCCGTAGCGCAGGGTGATGTGCGTGACGTGGTCGTAGGGGTCGCCCAGGTCGTCGATGACGACGCGCTCGCTCTCGGGCACGTGGGGGACGTTGACGCTCTCGGTGCTGACGATGACCACCTCGTCGTGCAGCACGTGGTTGAAGCTGACGTTCTCACGCAGCGCCAGCGGCACCGCCTCCTTGCCCGGGTGCAGGAAGATGCCGGTGCCGGGCACCCGGAGGATCTTGGCGTTGTCATGCACCTCGGCCAGGAAGTCCGCCAGCGGACCCTCGATCTTCTCCCGCCGCGCGGTGACGAGCTCGCGCCCGCGCGCCCAGGTCGTCATCACGGTCGCGACGATCGCGGCGACGAGGAGCGGCAGCCACCCGCCGGAGAAGACCTTGGCGATGTTGGCCGAGAAGAACGCGAACTCGATGCTGCCGAAGACGAGGACGAAGAGCGCCACCTGCCACCTGCGCCACCTCAGGGCCGCGAGCGCATAGACGCAGAAGAGCGAGGTGGTGAGCAGCAGGTCGGTGGTGACGGCCACGCCGTACGCAGTCGCCAGTCGCTCGGAGGCGCGGAAGGTCAGGAGCAGGAGCATGACGCCGCCGAAGAGCAGCCAGTTGACGACCGGTATGTAGATCTGGCCGCCCTCCTGCTCGCTGGTCTGCCGCACGGTGAGCCGGGGCAGGAAGCCGAGCCGCTCGGCCTGGCGGGCGACCGAGTAGGCACCGGAGATGACCGCCTGGCTGGCGATGATCGTGGCGAGCGTGGCCAGGATGACCAGCGGCAGCTGCGCCCACGCCGGCGCGAGGTGGAAGAACGGGCTGGCGATCTCGTGGCTGTCGCGCATGATCAGCTGCGCCTGGCCCAGGTAGTTGAGGGTCAGGCAGGGGAAGACCAGCGCGAACCACGCCCACATGATCGGGATCCGGCCGAAGTGGCCCATGTCGGCGTAGAGGGCCTCGGCGCCGGTGATCGAGAGCACGACCGCGCCCATCGCGACGAAGGCGATGAACGGGTGGGTGACCACGAAGACCGCCGCGTGGTGGGGCGAGAGCGCGGTGAGCACGACCGGGTCGGCGACGACGTGGACCAGGCCGAGCACACCGAGGGTGACGAACCAGGTGGCCATGACGGGGCCGAAGAAGCGGCCGACGTGGTGGGTGCCGAAGCGCTGGACCGCGAACAGGGCCGCGATGATCGTCGCGGCGATCGGGACGATGAGGTGCTCGGTGGCCGGCGCGGCGACCTTGAGGCCCTCGACGGCCGAGAGCACCGAGATCGCGGGCGTGATGAGGCTGTCGCCGAAGAAGAGGGAGCCGCCGAAGACCCCGAGAGCGCGGCCGGTGCGCCGCCGGCTCGCTGGCCGACGTTGGTCACGATGGATGAGCGTACGCCTGTCGGACGGTCGGCGACAGGTGGAATCCCCCGCCGTGGCATGCTCGCCGCTATGACGTCACTCACCCTGTCCGGACCGGTCACCTGCGAGGTGGTCGGGGGTGTCGCGCACGTGCGCCTGGCCCGCACCGACAAGCTCAACGCCCTGACGCTGGAGATGCTCGACGGGCTGGTCGAGGTGGCGCGCGGGCTGCGGCGAGACAGCTCGGTGCGGGCGGTGGTCCTGGCTGGCGAGGGCGAGGCCTTCTGCGCCGGGCTCGACCTGCGCGCTGCCCTGCGCCAGCAGAGAGGGATCGCGACGCGCTTCGTGCCCCGGCCCTGGGCGGGGACGAACGTCTTCCAGGAAGCCTGCTGGGTCTGGCGGCGGCTCCCGGTGCCAGTGGTGGCGGCCGTGCACGGGCACTGCCTGGGCGCGGGGCTGCAGCTCGCGCTCGGGGCGGACGTGCGGGTGACGACGCCCGACGCGCAGTGGTCGGTGCGCGAGGCGCGCTGGGGCCTGGTGCCGGACATGTCGGGCGTGCGGACGCTGACCGAGGTGGTCGGCCTCGACGTCGCCAAGGAACTGACGCTGACCGCGCGGATGGTCTCCGGCGAGGAGGCGGTGCGGATCGGGCTGGCGACCCGCGTCGCGGAGGACCCCCTGGCCGCGGCGGTGGAGCTCGTCTCGCAGATGGTGGAGCACGACCGCGAGGCCCTCGCCCGTGCCAAGAAGCTCCTCGACGGCGCCGTCACCGCCTCCCCGCGCCGCACCTTCGCCCGCGAGCGCCGCGCCCAGCTGCGCCTCCTGGCCCGGATGGACCGCTCCGGCCTCCCCGGCCGCTGACCCCCCCTCCCCTCCCCTCCCCCCCTCCCCTCCGCCACTCCCCCCGACCGGGCGCACCAAATGGTCAACCCCAGACCCACCGGGCGCAGCAAATGGTCAACCTCAGCCCGACCGGGCGCAGAGAGTGGTCAGTGCTGACGCGCCGCCAGGATCTGCTCGCGCAGGATGTCCGCGTGACCGCAGTGGTGCGCCAGCTCGCGCAGGACGTGGAGCAGCACCCACCGGAAGGGCAGCGGGCCCCGCTTGTTGCCCTGCACCAGGTCGTCCAGGCCCAGCAACGACGCCCGTTCCCGCGACCGCTCGCTCGCCTCGCGGAAGGCCAGCGACACCGTCTCGATCGTGTCGCCGTCCTCGAGGGTCATCGATTCCTCCGGCGTCAGCGGCACGCCCAGCTCGGCGCGGCTCCGGCAGGTGATCGCCTCGTTGAACCACACCTCTTCCACCATCGCCGCGTGCTTGACCAGCCCGAGCAGGGTGGTGCGGGAAGGGACCAGCGAGCGCCGTGCCTCCTCGTCGGTCAGCCCGTCGAGCGAGGCGAGCAGCATGGCTCGGTGCTGGTCGATGAAGCCGTCGAGCTGGTCGCGCAGAGACGCGTCGAAGTCGTCCACGACCCCATGCTCCCAGCGCCGCGAGGGTGGACGCCAGAGTCAGCCCAGGAAGTCCTCGAGGATCGAGACCAGCTCGGCCGGCGCCTCCTCGTTGAGCGCGTGCCCCGCACCGGCCACGACCCGCAGCTGAGCGCCCGAGATTCCGTCGGCCAGCGCCCGCGCCCCCGGCAGATTCGCCTTGTCCCTGCTGCCGACGAGCACGAGCGTCGGGACGGTGATCCGCGGCAGTGCGTCGGTGAGGTCGATGTCGCGGGCGGCCTCGAGCATCCGCAGCAGCCGGTCCTTGGACACCCCCGAGTCGGCGAACCGCGAGGCGGGGATCATCCGCATCAGGCCGGACTGCACCTTCATCGCCATCTTGGGAGGCTTTACCTGGCCTGCGATCAGCACGAGACGCCGCACCCGCTCGGGGAAGTCGGCCGCCAGCCGGGTCGCCACCATCGCACCGAGGCTGAGACCGCACAGGTCGACCTGCCGCATACCCTCCAGCATCAGGTCGGTGTCCAGCCGCGCCGCCGCCTGGTCCAGCGGCACCAGCTCCTTCTCCGTCGGCCGCAGGCCCGGCACCCACGGCGTGAGCAGCCGCCGCGACCCGTAGAGCGCGACGACCACGTCCTCCCAGGCCATCGGCGCCTGGCCGACGCCGTGTAGGAGGACGAGGGGGGTGGGTGTCGGCTCGGTCTCTGGCTGGCTCACACCGGCAGGGTATGCGGAAGCGCCCGGCGCCCTGCACGGGCACCGGGCGCTTCCGGTCGGGTCGGGATGGCTCAGACGCGGGCGGGGATGCGGTCGCGGAGCATGAGATAGAGGTCGGCGACCTGGGCGGCGGGCGCCTCGGGCAGGAAGTCGCCCTCCGGGGTCAGCGCCGTGCCGAAGGCCAGCTCGGGGCCGTCGATCTTCTCCGCCTTGACGGTCGACAGGACCGGCTCGAGCGCGCGGACCGCGCGGGCGCCACCGCCGAAGCCGTAGCCCACCAGGCCGATCGGCATGGCCTCCCACTCGGCGTAGAGGGTGTCGATGGCGTTCTTCAGCGGGGCGGTGTAGCCGCCGTTGTACTCGGCGACGGCGAAGATCATCGCGTCATACTGCTGGACGCGCTCCGACCAGGCCTGGGTGCTCTCCTGGGTGTAGTCGCCCATGGCCGGCAGCTTGGGCTCGGCCAGGAACGGCAGGTCCACCTCGGCGAGGTCGACGATGTCGAGCTGGAAGCCTGCGGGGGCCTGGTCCGCGATCCACCGGGCGACGGCTGGGCCGACGCGGGTGGGGCGGGTGCTGCTGATGACGATGCCGATCTTCATGCCTGGTCCAAGGTGCCCGGACGGGCCGTCTGTTCCGCTCGTGACCAACGCCACAGTGCGTAGCAGACCGTGTCGCCGGTGGGCAGCAGAGTGTGTCGCCGGTGGGCAGCAGACCGTGTCGCCGGTCGGGAGGGACGGGAGGGGCCGTGCCGCATACACTCGCAAGAGTGCTGAGCCTGCCGGTCGGACTGCGCACCCTCGCCATCGTCCAGGCAGGAGGGGCGGGCAGCCGCATGGACGTGCTGACCCGCGAGCGCGCCAAGCCCGGGCTGCCCTTCGCGGGGACCCACGCGCTGCTGGACTTCCCGCTCTCCTCGCTGGTCGCAAGCAACGTCACGGACGTGTGGGTGAGCGTGCAGTACCAGTCCAGCACGCTGGACACCTACCTGGCCGGCGGTCGCCCGTGGGACCTGGACCGCACGCGCGGCGGCTTCCGGCGGCTGACCCCTGAGCAGGGCTCGGGCGGCCCCCAGGACGACGGCTTCAGCCACGGCAACGCCGACGGGCTGTTCCGGCTGCGCGACCAGATCGCCGAGTTCGACCCCGACGTGCTGCTCGTGCTCTCGGCCGACCACGTCTTCTCCACCGACCTGCGACCGATCATCGCCCGCCACGTCGAGCGCGGCGCCGAGTGCACGATCGTCACTGCCGAGGTGGGGGTGCAGGAGGCGACGCACAACATGGTCGTGACCGCGGGCTCCGACGGGCTGGTCAGCGAGGTCGACTACAAGCCCTCCTCGACCGTCAACGGCACGGTCGCCGTCGAGATCTTCCTCTACGAGCCGACCGTGATGATCGAGCAGCTGGAGCGGCTCCGCCGCGAGCTGCACCACGAGGCGGAGGAGCACGGCGACACCGGGCTGGGTGACTTCGGGGAGCACCTGGTCCCCGCCCTGGTGAAGCGGGGCAAGGTGTATGCCGATCCCCTCACCGGCTACTGGAAGGACGTCGGCCGCCCGGAGACCTATCTCCAGGCGCACCGTGACCTCCTGGCCGGCCGGATCGACGTCTTCGACCACCCGGACCGCCCGGTCCTGTCCCCCGGCGTGGTCGGCCCGCCCGCCTGGTTCGGGGCGGACGCCGACGTGGAGAGCTCGATGGTCGGCCCGGCCAGCCGGATCCGCGGGACCGTGCGGCGCAGCGTCGTCGGCCCCCGGGTCGAGGTGCAGACCGGCGCGGTCGTCGAGGACAGCGTGCTGATGGGTGACACGGTCGTCGCCGCAGGTGCCGCGGTGCGGACCGCGATCGTCGACACCGGAGTCCGCGTGGGCCGCGACGCCGTGGTCGGGGCGACGCCCGTCAGCCGCCGCCTCAACGGGGACGCCGTGACGCTCGTGGGCCGGGACAGCCGGATCGCCCCCGGGTCGGAGGTCGAGGCCGGAGCGCGGCTCGAACCGGGCACGACGGTCTGACCGGCTCCCTCCTGATGTGGCATCGCAGTCTCCGACTAAGGCTTGGCCAGTTGATGCTTTGATGCTTCTGAATCGCGCATCATGATGCTAGTCTGTGGTGATGTCACGGACTACCGTCACCCTGGACAGCGACGTAGAGGCGCAGCTGCAGCGACTCATGCATGAGCACGGCATCACCTTCAAGGCTGCGCTCAACCAGACGCTCCGGCGCGGACTGGACCTTGTTCACGGCCCGGCCGTCACGGTCGAGGTGCCCGTCCACGACCTGGGCCACCCGTCGCTCGACCTCACGCACGCCCTTCGCATTGCTGCCGACCTGGAAGACGAGGAGATCGCCCGCGAGCTCGAGGTCGGTCGGTGAGGATCGTCGATGCCAACCTCCTGATCTATGCGGTCAACCGTGCGGCACGCCAGCACGAGGCTGCCCACGGCTGGTTGCAGGCGGCGCTCGGGAACCCTGAACCTCTCGGTCTCCCGAGCGTGTCTTGGTTGGCTTTCCTCCGCATCACTACCAGACCTCGGCTGCTAGAACGGCCCCTCAGCGTGGAGCAGGCCACAGCCATCGTCGAGTCATGGTTGTCCCTCCCTCATGTCGTCGACCCGCCAGCACCACCAGGGCACGCAGCAACCGTAGGACGTCTGCTTCGCGAGGCGGGGACTGGGGGCAATCTCGTCCCCGACGCACATCTGGCAGCGCTGGCCCTGCACCATCGGTGCCCAGTGGTGACTTTCGATCGTGATCTGGAGAGGCTCGGGGTGAAGGTGGAGGTGCCGTCCTGACCACCGACTCCCAGATCCAGGTCCGGGGCGCGCGGCTGCACAACCTGCGGGACGTCGACGTCGACCTGCCCCGCGACGCGCTCGTGGCCATCACCGGGATCTCCGGGTCGGGCAAGTCCAGCCTGGCCTTCGGGACGATCCACGGGGAGGCGCAGCGGCGCTATCTCGACTCCGTGGCACCCTTCGCCCGCCGCCTCATCCACGCCGCAGTCGACCCGCAGGTGCGGGACGTGCGCGGCCTCCCGCCGACGGTCGCGCTGGAGCAGGGACGGGGCGGTGGCACCTCGAGCCGATCCAGCGTGGGCACGGTCACCACCGCGGGCAGCACCCTGCGGATGCTGTGGTCCCGCTGCGGCAGCTATCCGGAGGGCGTCGCCCCGATGGACTCCGACCACTTCTCGCCCAACACCGCGGTCGGCTCGTGCCCGGAGTGCGGCGGCCTCGGCGTCCGGCACACCCCGACCGAGGCCTCGATGGTCCCCGATCCCTCCCTGTCGATCGCGGAGGGGGCCGTCGCGGCGTGGCCGGGTGCCTGGCTGGGCAAGAACTACCGCGACATCGTCGCCACGCTCGGGCACGACGTCGACCTGCCCTGGCGCGAGCTGCCCGCCGCGACCCGCGAGTGGATCCTCTTCACCGACGAGCAACCGGTCGTGACGGTCGTGCCGACCCGCGACCCGGAGCGCATCCAGCGCCCCTACCAGGGGACCTTCTCCTCCGCGGCCCGCTACGTGCGTCGCACGCTGGCGGAGACGAAGTCACCCACCCAGCGACGACGCGCTCTGCGGTATGTGGAGTCTCACCCCTGCCCCGCCTGCTCCGGTCGGCGCCTGCGCGCCGAGGCCCTGGCGGTGACCTGGTCGGGCCTGGCGATCGACGAGGCGTCCGCGCAACCGGTCCACCGCCTGCTCCCCACGCTGGATGAGCGGCGCACGGCGCTCGTCACCGCCCTCGGGGCGACGGGCCAGGAGGCGTTGGACGCCGGTCGAGAGGCGGAGCGGGTGCTCCTGGACGACCTGGCCGGCCGCCTGGCGCTCATGGTCGATCTGGGCCTGGGGCATCTCTCGCTGGACCGGCCCACCGCCAGCGTCTCCTCCGGCGAGCTGCAGCGGCTCCGGCTGGCCACTGCGCTGCGGTCCGGGCTGTTCGGCGTGGTCTACGTGCTGGACGAGCCCTCCGCCGGGCTCCACCCGCGGGACACCGACCAGCTCGTCGCTCTCCTGCGAGGACTCGTCGCCGCGGGCAACACGGTGATCGTCGTCGAGCACGACATGGACGTCGTGGCGCAGTGCGACTGGGTCGTCGATGTCGGCCCGGGCGCCGGCGAGGGCGGCGGCCGCATCCTCTGGTCGGGCCCGCTGGACGGCCTGGCCGAGGTCGAGGAGTCCGTCACGGCGCGCTACCTGCGCCGCCCGGTCCACCCCGAGGAGATCCGTCCGGTCGGCGCGCCGCCACGACCGGGCACCGGCATCGTCCACCTGACCGGTCTGAGCCGGCACACCGTCCGCGACGCCGCCCTCGACCTCCACCTGGGGATGCTCACGGTCGTGACCGGTGTCTCCGGGTCAGGCAAGACCAGCCTGCTCGACACCATCCACGACGTCGTCGGCGAGCAGCTGGCCCGGGTCGAGGACAGCGACGAGCAGATGGACGACCATGTCGACGACTCGGGGGACGGCCAGATCGACGACCCGAACGGCGCCGCGGGCGGACGGGTCGAGGCGGAGGGGGACGGCATACCGTCCCGGGTCGTGCGGATCACCCAGAAGCCGATCGGACGCTCCCCGCGGTCGACGCTGGCGACCTACACCGGGCTGTGGGACCACGTGCGCAAGGCCTTCGCCACGACGGAGGAGGCCAGGGACCGACGGTTCACGGCGAGCCGGTTCAGCTTCAACACCGCCGCCGGACGCTGCCCGACCTGCCAGGGAGAGGGCGCGGTCTCGGTGGAGCTGCTCTTCCTGCCGGGCACCTACTCGATGTGCCCCGACTGCCACGGCGACCGCTTCGGGCCGGAGACGCTCGAGGTCCGGTGGCAGGGACGCACCGTGGCAGACCTCTTGCGGCTCACCGTGTCCGAGGCCATCGAGGTGCTCACCGACCTCCCCGCCGCCAGGCGTGCGGTGGTCGCGCTCGAGGCGCTGGGCCTGGGCTACCTGACCCTCGGCCAGCCGGCGACCGAGCTGTCCGGCGGCGAGGCGCAGCGGATCAAGCTGGCGACCGAGCTGCAGAAGGAGCGCCGCTCTCCCACCCTCTACGTGATGGACGAGCCCACCTCCGGGCTGCACCCGGCCGACGCCCACCGGCTCCTGGCCCAGCTGCACACCCTGGTCGACGCCGGCCACACGGTCGTCCTGGCCGAGCACGACCCGGCGGCGGTGGCCACCGCCGACGTCGTGGTCGAGATGGGACCCGGGGCCGGGGAGGCCGGTGGGCGGATCGTGTCGGTCAGACCCGCCCCGGAGCGGGCCTGATCGACCCGGCTCACGCGCGGGTCGGATCTCCAGCGCCGGGCGCGCCACCTGCGGCGACCCCCCGCCAGGGCGCGGCCGCCGCGGTCAGCAGCACACCCACGGCCGTGACCAGGATGAGGATCCGGTAGTCCACCGTCGTGATCACCGCGGCCGCCGCCAGGGTGGCGAGCGTCTGGGGCAGGTTGAGCGCGAGATTCATCGCAGCCGCCGTGCGTCCCTGCAGGTGGGCCGGGGTGAGCCGCTGCCGCAGCGTCACGTAGGCCACCACCACCCAGGTCGCGGCGAACCCGGCCAGGAAGAGCGCGCCGAGGGCGGCGACCAGGTGCGCGACGAGCAGCAGGGAGCCCGCCCCACCGAGGAGCAGCATGCCCAGCGAGAGCACCCGCACCTCCCCCCACGCGCCGATCGCCCTGGCCGCCGTCAGCCCGCCCAGGACCGCCCCGACCCCCTGCACGCTGACGAGCACGCCGAGGGCGCTGGCCGGCACGCCCAGCCCCTTCTCCATGTAGGGGAAGATCGCCGCGTTGACGACGCCGACGGCCCCGAAACCCACGGCCAGCAGCAGGGTCAACCGGCCCAGCGGCGGCGTCCGCGCCAGGTGCCGGAAGCCGGCGGCCAGCTCGTCCCACCAGTGACCCAGCTCCTCCTTGGGCTGCGGCGGGGTCTCCTGCACCCGCAGCGTCGTCAGCACGATCCCGGCGACGGCGAAGGTCACCGCGACGAAGACGGCGACCGCGTGCGGACCGATCGCCACGTAGAGGCCGGCACCGATGAGCGGGGCGACCAGCCGGAAGCCCTGGTCGACGGTGGTGAGCAGCCCGTTGCCGGAGGCGAGCGCGTCGTCGGGCAGCAGGTCGCGCACCAGCCCCGCCTGCGCGGACGCCGTCAGGTAGGCGATCGCCGAGTAGACCAGGGTCACCGCATACAGGAGCCAGACGTCCTCGGCCCGCTCGACGAGGAGCAGGACGAGCACGACCGCCCCGACGCCGACGTTCGACACCGCGAGCAGCAGCCGCCGGGAGACGCGGTCGGCCAGCTGGCCGAAGAACGGGGCGAGCAGGGCGGGGAAGCCCATGAGGGCGAAGGTCGTCGCGGCGGCCGCGTCGCTGCCGGTCAGGTCCTTGACCCAGATCGCCAGGACCAGGAAGAGCGTGCTGTCGGCCAGGTTGGTCACGACCCAGGCCAGGGTCAGCCGCGGGAACCCCGGATAGCTCCACGCGGCCGGGCGGCGCCCGGCCCCTGCGGGCGCCTGCTCTGCGGTCATGAGCGCACTGTATGCGCCGGTGGGTCTGCACCACCGCAGAATTTCTGCGCGAAGGTCATGGTGAGTTTCTACCGCATCCGTCACCACCGCATACGCTGACGGTGTGAGCCAGCCCGAGCACGAGCCGGACCCGCAGGAGCAGACGACCGGAGGCGGACCCATCGAGCCCACGGTGCGCGGCACCGCCCTGGTCTTCGAGGGCGGAGGGATGCGCGCCTCATACACCTCCGGCCTGCTGGTCGCCCTGCTCCAGGAGGACCTGCACCTGGACTGGGTCGGCGGCATCTCGGCCGGCTCGAGCAACACCGCCAACTACCTCTCGCGCGACGCCTGGCGCGCGCGGCACAGCTTCACCGACTTCGCCTCCGACCCGCGCTTCGGCGACTGGCGGACCTTCGTGCGGGGGCAGGGGCTGTTCAACGCGCAGTACATCTACGAGGAGACGAGCCTGCCCGACCAGGCCCTCCCCTACGACTGGGACACCTTCTCCCGCAGCACGACCCGCTTCCGGATCGGCGCCTTCAACGCCACCCGCGGGGAGCAGGTGCACTGGGGCCGGCAGGACGTCGCGACGCTGCGCGACCTCATGGTGCGGGTGCGGGCGTCCTCGACCATGCCCGTGCTCATGCCCCCGGTGACGATCGACGACGAGATCTACGTCGACGGGGCCCTCGGGCCGGCGGGCGGCATCCCGATCGACGCGGCGCGGGCGGACGGCTACGAGAAGTTCCTCGTGGTGCTGACGCGGCCGCGGGACTACGTCAAGGCCGCGACGCGCAACGACTGGGCGCTGCGGCGCTGGTTCCGGTCGCTGCCCGCGGTCGCGGACGCGCTGCGCGAGCGGCCTGGCCGCTACAACGCGACCCGGGAGGAGCTGTGGGAGCTGGAGCGCTCCGGGCAGGCCTATCTCTTCGTGCCCGAGCAGATGCCGGTCGGCAACGGGGAGAAGAACGTGGCCCGGCTCGCCGCCTCCCACGAGGCCGGGCTGGCCCAGGCGCGCCGGGAGCTGCCCGCGATCCGGGAGTTCCTGGGGCTCTGATGGCCCTCCGCCGCCCCTGACGAGCCGGGAGCCGCCGGGTAGGCAAGACTGGAGCGATGCGCATCGCGATGCTGGCCGCCGGCACCAGGGGTGACTACCAACCCCTCCTTGCCGTCGGACGGGGGCTGATGGAGCAGGGGCACGAGGTGGGCGTCACCGCCACCTCGGACTATGTCGACTTCGTGGCGGCCGCCGGACTGCGGGCCGAGGAGATCCCCGGCGACGCGATGCGGACCTATCGCGAGGAGATCGTGGCGCGGATGCCGCCGGACCTCGAGGGCCAGATGGACATGCTGGCCGTCGTCGCCCGGCTGATGGCGCCCGCCGTCGCCGGGACGATGCGGGACCTGTGGCCGCGCTACGACGGCTTCGTCTCGACCGCGCTGACCGCGACCTGGGCGGGCCTGTTCGGCGCCGAGCCACGGCCCAACGTGCTGATGATGTATGTCCCCGCCCTGCCCACCATCTGGGGCGACGCGAGCCTCTACTCCGTCGAGGAGGGTCGCTCGCTCCGCAACCTGACCGCCGGGCTGCGCACCATGCGCAACGCGACCCGGATGATCTCCCCCGCCGAGGGCGAGCTGCTCTCGGTCGGCCTGACCCACCGCGACCGACGCCGCGCCCTGCGCCAGGTGATGCTGGCGCCCACCTTCATCGCCAACACCCCGCAGGTCATCACCCCCCGCCGGGTCTCGGGGCGTCGCGTGCGGTGCGCCGGCTATCCCTTCCCGGAGCTGGCGGCGGGGACGACGCTGGCGCCGGAGGTCGAGGACTTCCTCTCCGCCGGCGACCCGCCCGTCTTCGTCGGCCTCGGCTCCCACACCCTGCCCGCGGTGCGCGATCCCATGCGCCATGCCGTGGACGCCGCCCTGGAGCTGGGGCACCGGGCGGTGGTCATGCGCGGCTCGGGGCTGGAGGACGAGGGACGGTATGACGCTCGCGTCGCCTTCGTCGGTGACGTCCCGCACGAGCTTCTCTTCCCCCGCACCTCCGTGATCGTCCAGCACTGCGGCGCCGGGACGACCGCCCAGGCGCTGCGCTCCGGCCGGCCGCAGGTGGGCGTGCCCTTCATCACCGACCAGCCCTTCTTCGCCCGTCGGCTGCACGAGATCGGTGTGGCGGCGGCGCCGGTGCCCTCCCGGGAGGCGGGCAGCCCCATGGGGATCGCCCTCCTCAAGGCGGCGATCGAGCAGGCGCTGCGGCCCTCGGTCGTGGCGCGCGCCGCCGAGGTGGGCGCCGCGATGCGCGCCGAGGACGGTGTCGGCGGTTGCGTCCGCGAGGTGGAACGGGCCTTGTCCCGGCGCTCTGCTTGAATGCGTGGCATGGCTGACGACAAGAGGTCGATGACCAGGACCTCCTCCTTGGCGACCGGGATCGTGCTGGTGCTGCTCTCCATGCTCTGGTTCGGCGGACGGTTCGCGCTGCTGGGCGAGCAGTGGCGCACCGGCTGGCCGGGGCTCGTGCTGTGGGGTCTGGCCTGGGCGTGCCTGGCCGGCGGCGCGTGGCTGCTGGCCCGCGCGGTGTGGCCGGACCGGTCCTAGGGTTGGGTCATGAAGGCGTTCACCGCACTGGTCGCCGCCTCGGGTTTCGCGCTGGTGCTCGCCGGCTGTTCCGGCCAGCCTGACGGGCCCGCCGGCCCCGCCTCCTCGCAGGCAGCTCCTGCGACGACGAATGTGCCCACCCCGAAGACCACAGAGACCGCTGGCGAGACGGCTGGCGGGGCGGCTGGCGAGACGGGCACCACTCCTGCGGCGGGTGACGACGCCACCACCGACGGCGCCGCGACGCAGGGACCCAGCGCCTCCGACGCCGTCCCGGTCCTGTCGGTCGAGGTGGTCATGGACGGGCTCGACATCCCGTGGGACGTGCAGCTCCTCCCCGACGGCACTCCCCTCGTGACCGAACGGCCAGGCCGGCTCGTGACCCTGGGGGCTGACGGCGGGCAGGTCGAGGTGGACGTCGACCTGTCCGAGGTCGTGGCCGACGGCGAGGGCGGCCTGATGGGGCTGGCGATCTCGCCCGGCTTCGAGCAGGACCGCACCTTCTTCCTGTGCCACGCCTCGGACGCCGGCGGTGCCACCGACGTGCGCGTGACCCGCTGGACCCTCACCGACGACGGGCTCGGCGCCAGCGCCGACGGAGTGGTGGTGGAGGGCATGCCCTACACGACCGGGCGGCACAGCGGCTGCCGCCTGATCTTCACCCCCGACGGTGACCTGCTCGTGGGCACCGGCGACGTCGCCGACGACGTCAACCCCCAGGACCTCACCTCCCTGGGCGGCAAGGTGCTGCTGGTGACGACCGAGGGCGAGCCGGTCGACGCGGACGGCTACGTCGAGGGGGCCGACCCGAGGATCCTGACCTACGGCCACCGCAACGTGCAGGGCCTGGCGCTCCAGCCCGGAACCGACGCCATCTGGGAGGTGGAGCACGGGCCGGACGTCGACGACGAGGTCAACGTGCTCCGGCCCGGGGCCAACTACGGCTGGAATCCCGGCCCCGGCTATGACGAGGGGATGCCGATGACCGACCTCGACACCTTCCCCGACGCCGTCGAGGCGGCCTGGTCCAGCGGCGATCCGACGCACGCCACGAGCGGGGCCGTCTTCCTGGACGGCCCGCAGTGGGGGGCCTGGGACGGGGCGCTGGCGGTGGCCGAGCTCAAGGGCAGCGGCGTCACCGTGATGACCGTCGACGGCGAGGAGATCGTGGACGAGGTGCGGGTGCCCGAGCTCGACGGCTCGCACGGCAGGCTGCGCTCGCTCACCCTCGACGCCGGCGGCGCCCTGTGGGTGACGACCTCCAACGGCGGCGACGACGTCGTGCTGCGGGTCACCGCGGACACGGACGGCTGACCCCGGCGCCTACTTCTTGGGCGAGACGCGGATCGTGATGACCGCGGTGATCGGCTCCGCCCCCGCCCCGTCGACGAACCGGATGTGCACCGGCAGGTCGGTCCCCGACGTGATCGTCGTGAAGTCCGGCACCTCCTCCAGCTCGGCGGTCACGGTGAGCCCGCCGGTGGCCTTCGTCGGGTAGGCCGTCGTCATCCCCACCGGGATCCAACGGTGGGTGGGCGGCACGGTGGCCTCCGCCACCATCCCCATGGCCAGCTCGGCCAGGTTGCACGCCGCGATCACGTGGAAAGTCCCGATGTGGTTGGTGTTGCCCCACCACAACGGCCCGGTCACCACGGCCCGCCCCGGTCCCATCTCCACCACGTGCGGCAAGGCTGTGCGGAAGTAGGGCGCCTTCAGGCTCACCGCCGCGGTGAAGATCCGGGAGCCGAACGGCACCGCGGCCAGCTTCTTCCAGAGCCGGAGGGTGGCGGTGTCCGCCGTGCGGGTGATGGTGTCCTGGGCCATGGACGCGATGCTACTCAGGGCCCTTCGCCCTTCCCTCGCGCGCAGGTGACGGGCAGAGGTGGTGCGTGACCGCATACCCTGAAGAGCGTGAGCATCCACATCGCCGCCCAGCCCGGCCAGATCGCCCCCCGCATCCTCCTGCCCGGAGATCCCCTGCGCGCCAGGTGGATCGCCGACACCTTCCTCGAGGACGCCGAGTGCTACACCGAGATCCGCGGGATGCTCGGCTTCACCGGCACCTTCCGGGGGGAGCGGATCTCCGTCCAGGGCACGGGTATGGGGCAGCCGTCCGCCTCGATCTACGTCAACGAGCTGATCAACGAGTATGACGTCCAGCAGCTCGTGCGGGTCGGCTCCTGCGGCGCGCTGACCGACCGGCTCAAGGTCCGCGACGTGGTCATCGCCAAGGCTGCGGCGACCGACAGCTCGATGAACACCCACCGTTTCCAGGGCTACCACTATCCGGCGACCGCCGACTTCGCGCTGCTGCGCGCCGCGGTCGAGGCGGCCGAGGAGAGCCTGACCGAGCACCTCGTGACGACCGTCTTCAGCTCAGACAGCTTCTACCACTCGCGGCCCGAGCTGACCCAGAACGTCGTGGCCTACGGCGTCGACGCGGTCGAGATGGAGGCCGCGGAGATCTACACCCTCGCGGCCAAGGCCGGTCGTCAGGCGCTGGCGATCTGCACCGTGTCCGACCACGTCGTCACCGGCGAGGAGACCACCGCCGAGGAGCGTGAGCAGACCTTCGAGGAGATGGTCGCGATCGCGCTGGAGGCGATGCTGGCCACCCCGCTGCCCGACTGACGGGCGCCGCACGACCGGGCGGCTGGTCGCGACCGGGTGACAACATGTCGGTCCGACCGCGGCCCTGACCGTGTCCACGCCCGGGGTCCCGGCTCAGCCGCGCAGGAAGCCTCAGCCGCGCAGGAACTCCCGCACCTCGCGGGCGAAACGCTCCGGCTGCTCCAGGTGCGGGCTGTGGCCCACACCCTCGTAGACGACCTCGGTCACCTCGCCGCCACCAGCCTCCAGGACGGCACGCAGCTGGGAGACCATCGGCTGGGTCGGGCAGACGTCTTCGCCGGGGTAGCCGGGCACCGCGCCGAGCTTGCCGAGCTGGGCCAGGTCGAACATCGAGGTGTCGGAGACGATCTGGTCCTCGTCCCCGCGGATCCACAGCACCGGCGGCGGGGCGTCGAGGTCGGAGAAGGCGGCCTGGTTCAGATACTTGGGTGACAGGGCGTTGTTCATGCCCGTCGTGCCGGGGGCGACGCCGGGCCAGTTGTCCGAGGGGGTGAGGTCGCCGGGGTAGATGTCCTCCCCAACCGAGGTCTTGAGCATGCCGTCCAGGTAGCGCTGCTCGACCTCGGGCTCGAAGGTGAAGCCGGGCTTGACGTAGAAGGCACGCAGCGTGGTCAGCGGGCTCGTCGGCTCCTCGCCGCGGTCACCGGCCGCCAGGGCCTGGCAGAACTGCGGGTTGGCGGTGCCGCCGCCGGACCCGGCGAAGTCCTCGGCGATCGGGCGGCCGTCCAGGCCGGCGCTGCCGCCGAAGCCGAACGGGCTGCCACCCGCCTCGAGCACCAGGCGACGGACCCGCTCGGGGTGGTCGATGGCGACCTGGAGCACGACATTGCCGCCGGCCGACCAGCCGAGCAGGTCGACGGGGTCGGTGATCTCCAGCGCGTCGAGCAGGGCCACGACGTCGTCGGAGAGGTCACGCATCCCCCGGGTGGCGTCGATCGGCCTGCGCTCGGAGTCGCCGTAGCCGCGGAAGTCGGGGGCGATCACCCGGAAGTCGGTGGCCAGCTGCTCCATCAGCGCGTCGAAGAAGACGCCGCTGGAGACGTTGCCGTGGACGAGCACCAGGACGGGTGCGGACGGATCACCGGCCTCCCGCACGTGCGTGGCGAGACGGTCGGTCTGGACGGTGCGGGCCTCGATGCTCATGGGCGCATCCTGCCAGCCCGCGGCCCCGTCCGCGCGGAGTGCGGACCGGGGCCGGGACCGGCCGGTCCGGCGGGACCGGCCCGCTGCGCGCCGTCAGGCGGCGCGGCGCGCCACCACGTCAACGAAGACCTGCGGGAGCTGGGTCGGGTCGCGCAGGACCAGGGACTGGCCCCCGGCGGCCTTGGCCAGGCGCTCCAGCGCATCCTCGTCCGGCTCGTCGCCCATGCCGATGAGCACGACGGTGACCTCGTGCTCGGCCTCCGCACGCGCCTTCTCCAGGCGCTCGATGACCTGCTTCTCCGAGAGCCCGCCGGGCGGGTCGTCGTTGATGCCGTCGGTGAGCAGCACGATCGAGGCGATCGAGTCGGGGCTGGCCTCGGCGGACATCTCCTGGTAGGCCGCCCAGAGCGCGTCGTGCAGCCCCGTGTCGCCGGTGAGCGCGTCCACGGTCAGCTTCTCGGTCTCGGCCAGGAGCACGTCCTTCTGGGTGACCCCGCTGCGGACCTCGGCGTTGAGGGCGCGCAGCGGCACCTGCTCCTCCCAGTCCTTGTCACCGTCGAGCTCGGTGGCGAAGTACCACAGGCCGATGGCGGTCTGCTCCGGCAGCACCGACAGGGCGGTCTGGGCGGCGGCCCGGGTCAGGTCGACCCTGGTCGAGTCGCCCACGGGGGCGTCCATCGAGCCGGAGATGTCGATCAGGGTCAGGATCCGCGACTGCGGACCGATGACCGCCCACCGTGCGGCGAGGGCGGTCGCCACGGCGGGATCGCTCCCCCGGGCCTCGGCGGTCACGCCCTCGGGGACGCCGGGCACGGCCGGGGCCTCCCCGTCGGTGCCCTTGCGCAGCCAGGCGTCGGCGAGGTCCTGGGCGGCCTCGTCGGAGGTGAGGGCCTCCTCCAGCGCGTCCAGCGCGGGAGCGGAGGCGCCGTCGCCGACGCGGACGAAGGGCATCTCCACGACGCCGATGCCGCCCTTGAGCGGGACGCCCCGCAAGTCGTCCTCACCGGCGGCGCCGAGCTGCTGCTCGGTGGCGGGGACGAGGGTCGTGGCGCCGGTCGCGGACAGCGGGTCGCCCTGGACCGCGGTCTGGGCCAGGCTCACCATGAGGTTGCTCGCGGAGCTGCCGGGCTCGGCCGCGGCCAGCTGAGCCCCGACCGTGCTCAGCATCGCCATGCTGGCGGGGTCGACGCGGGGGTCTCCCACCCGGAGCTGGACCTGGGCGTCGGGCCGGGCCCCGCCGACCTCCTGGTAGGCCGCCATCAGGCCGGCCCAGTCTGTGTCCGCACCCACGCCCAGCTCCCCGAGCTTGTCGACCAGTCCCTCGCGCCCGGCCAGCAGCACCGGGCTCGAGGCGATGACCTCGCCGACCTCGAGCTGCACGTCGCACTCGGCCAGCAGCTGCGGCCAGGCGGTCGAGTCGGCCAGCCACACGTCGGGCTGGTCGCCGCCGCGCAGCGCGGACTGGGCGGCGGCCGACTCACGGGTGACCAGGTCGTAGGTGAAGCAGTCGTCGGTGGCGCGCTGGGCGGCGGCCTGGGCCGTGGAGGCCAGGGCGGGCGCGACCCAGACGGTCACGGCCCCGCAGTCGGCAGGGTCGATGCCCGCGGCACCCGTCGAGTCCGCGGAGTCGGAGCCGGTGGCGGAGGCGGAGTCCCCGTTGCCCGTGGCCGCCGCCTCGTCCCCGGCGCCGTCGGTCTGCCCGACGGAGGCCTGGTCGGTGCCGTCGCCGGTGCCGTCCGCGACGTCGTCGCCACCGCCACGGGTCAGCAGCTGGTAGACGCCCGCCGCGCCCGCGATGAGCAGCAGGGCCAGGAGTGCCAGTCCGATCTTCTGCCCCCACGAGACCTGTGCGGGAGCGCTGTGCTTAGCCACGAGGGCAACCTAGCCGACATCTGAGGTGACCGGGGAGTTCACTTGTCCGCTTCGCCTAGGGGATCCGGGCCACTCCGTCCTCGCAGAAGAGGGGTCGGGGCAGGCTCGTGAGGTCGTGCTCGTGCAGGGTCGTGAGCAGCCGGTGGACGTAGGGAGCAACCCGCTCGGCGGCCTCCTCCAGCGTCACCCAGTGGACCGCGGCGAGCTCGCTGCGCTGCAGCGTGAGGTGTTCCAGCAGGTCCGGATGGGTCCCCAGGTCGAAGACCAGCAGCAGCGCGTCACGCCACTGCCGGTAGGGCGGCAGCCAGTTGACCGCGACCAGATCGCCGACCGGCAGCTCCAGGCCCCACTCCTCCCGGATCTCCCGCGCCAAGGACTCCACCGGCGACTCGGCGGGGTCGGCCACACCTCCGACCAGGTCCCACTCCTTCTTGTAGACCAGCTCGCACAGGGCGAACCTGCCCCGCCCGTCACGCACCAGCCCTTGCACGATGAGCCGCTTGAGCGGCAGCGTGGCATCGAGCATGCCGATGAAGGCCGGCCGGGTCCCCGGCTCCGGGTCGTCGGCCAGCCGGGCGAAACGTCGCAGGTCGAGGGGTATGGGGCGCCCGTCACCTTCCCGCGCTACTGTGGCCGAGATGGCCCGGCCCCGCCCTCGCGCGATCCCCTCGGGCCGCAGCGCGGCGCGCTGCAGGACCCGGCGGGTCGGGACGTCGTCGGCCGCGATCTCCGCCTCGACCCGGTGGTGACCCTCGGCGAAGGCCGCCTCCACCAGCTCGGCCACGACCGCGATCGCCGCGGCCTCGTCGGGCGGCAGCAGGTCCAGGCCGGTCAGTGCAGCCACGCCGGGCGCGACCTCGACCCACCCCGGACGTGAGTCGTCCGCGGACTGGAGAGGCTGCATACCGGGAAGAGCCGTTGCTCAGACGTGCCGGCGGGAGGTGATCACCCGGAAGCGTCCCGCCACGAAGGCCGCGTCGGCGTAAGCCGCGTTGGCCGCCGGGTTGGCCCCGGTGCCGTGGAAGTCGGAGAAGGCTGCGGTCTGGTTGACGAAGATCTGGCCGGTGAGGTTCTCCGAGAGCGCCACGCCGGCGTCGGCGGCAGCCTCGCGGGTCGCCTCCAGCACCTCCTCGTCGGTGGAGTAGACCGCGGCGGTCATGGCTCCGTGCTCCTGGACGGTCTCGGTGAGACGGCGCAGGGACTCCGCGGTGTCCTGGGTCTGGATGACGAAGGCGACCGGGCCGAAGCACTCCTGGGTGTAGGCCCGCCCGTTGCCGGCGTCGACCGAGATCAGGGCGGGCGTGCGGACCACGGCGTCGGGATAGCTGGGGTGGGTCACGGCGCGGGAGTCGAGCACGACGTCGCCGCCGAGCTGCGATGCCAGGGCCGGGATGTCGGTCGCGCGGCCGCGGACGTCGTCGTTGACCGTGGCGCCGAGGATCTCCACGGCGCGGGCGTCGTCGGCGTTGAACTTCGTGATCGCCTCGCCGAGCTTGCCGGCGAAGTCCTCCGCGGACAGGTGCCCCTGGTCGGTGTCGACGCCGGTGGCGGGGACGTAGACATTCTGCGGGGCGGTGCACATCTGGCCCGAGTAGAGGGAGAAGGAGAAGGCGAGGTTGCCCAGCATGCCGCGCAGGTCGTCGGTGGAGTCGACGACGACGGTGTTGAGCCCGGCCTTCTCGGTGTAGACGAGCTTGCCGGCGTTGGCCGCCTCGGTCTCGAGCCAGTGCCCGAAGCCGGGGCCGCCGGTGTAGTCGATGATCTTGATGCCGGGGTGGAGGGCGAGGTCCCTGGCCACGGTGCCGCCGTCGTCCTCGGCCGCGAGCTGGATGAGGGCCTTGTCGAAGCCGGCCTCGGCGAAGACGTCCCGGGCGATGGCGACCGTCAGCGCCAGGGGCAGCACCGCGCGCGGGTGGGGCTTGACGATGACCGGGTTGCCGGTGGCGAGGCTGGCGAAGATGCCGGGATAGGCGTTCCACGTCGGGAAGGTGTTGCAGCCGATGACCAGCGCGACGCCGCGGGGGACGATGCGGTAGTCCTTCTGCATCCGGATCGGGTCGCCCTTGGCCGGCTTCTCCCAGGTGACCGAGGCGGGGATGCGGCGCTGCTCCTCGAGCGCGACGACGATCGCCTCCAGCGCGCGGTCCTGGGCGTGCGGGCCGCCGGCCTGGAAGGACATCACGAAGGGCTGGCCGCTGGTGTGCATGACCGCGTGGGCCATCTCGTGCGAGCGCTTGTTGATGCGCTCGACGACCTCGGTCAGGACGCCGGCGCGGACCTCGGCACCGGCATCGCGCCAGGCCGGGATCGCGGCCTGCGCGGCCTCGACGGCGGCGTCGACGTCGAGCTGCGGGTAGGTCACGCCCAGGGTCGGGCCGTAGGGGCTGACCTCGGAGCCGACGGCCGCGCCGGTGGTCGGCTGGTCGGCGAGGGCGTCGAAGGCCTTGTTGAGGACCGCCTCGTGGGCGGCCTGCCCGTCCTGCGGCGCGGTCTCGCCGTAGACCCGGGGGCTCGGCGACTCCGGATAGCGGCTGTAGTAGCTGCGCTCGCGCAGCGCCGTGGTGGCCGCGTCCAGGGTCTCGCGGTGGGACTCCAGGAACGGGTGCGTCGGTGCGGTCTCGGACATGGCGCCAGCCTAACGACGGCCACCGACCATCTCTCCCCGGGCCGCGTCAGCGCTGGTCGTGCTGGGGGTGGTGCGCGTGGTGGTCAGCGCTGGTCGTGCTCGAGGCGGTCCTGCTCGTCGTGCTCCTCGAGGTCACGGCCGTCCGAGGTATGCGGATGCTCGTCGATCGCCTCGACCGCTGCCGAGAACTCGGGCTCGGTGGAGGGACGACGGTCGAGGTGGACGCCGGCGATCATGCAGCGCACCGACCCGCCCGCCAGCTCGATCGTGGGGATGTCGACGGCCAGGATCTCGCAGGACTCCTCGATGAGCGCGACCTGCTCGTCGGTGAGGCTGCGCCGGGCCCGCCCGGACATGGCCATCACGTAGCGCCGCCGTCCCTCGGGGGTCCGGCCGCACAGCTCGACGGCGTTGCCGGCGAACTCGCGCACCTGCTCCTCGCTCAGCTCGATCACCCGGCGGCCGTTGACCGACAGCCGCTCTCGGACCTCCTCCCGCCGCTGGGCGTCGGGGATCATCCCGAGCGCGAAGAGCGCCACGTCGGTGCCCACGCAGGCGATGACGTTGGTGTGGTAGACCGGCACCTCGCTGGAGTCGACCGCGTCGAAGACCATGGGCTCGTAGCCGAAGTCGGAGCAGAAGCGCTCCAGGACGTGCGAGTCCATCCGGTGGCTGCGTGCCGCATACGCGACCCTGGAGACGTGGTCGAGGACCATCGCGCCGGTGCCCTCGAGGAAGATCCCGTCGGGCTCGAAGCCGGAGTAGTCCACGATCGTCTGCACGCGGTAGCGCGACTTGAGCAGCTCCAGGACGTCGGCGCGGCGCTCGTGGCGGCGGTTGGAGGCATACATGGGGTAGACCGCCACATACCCGCCGGCGTGCGTGGAGAGCCAGTTGTTGGGGAAGACGCTGTCGGGACGGGTGTGGTCCTCGTCCTCGAAGGAGTGCACCGTCACGCCGACCGAGCGCAGCGCGTCGGCCAGGGCGTCCATCTCGCGCAGCGCCTGGGCAGAGATGTCGTCGTGGGACCGGCCGGCAGGGGCATCGGTCTGAAAGGTGTTGTCCGCCGCCGTCGCGGGGTTGGGCGTGAACCGCTGCGCGCGGATCAGGACGACTGCGGAAGGGGCCTGGGCACTCACGTGGGGCGAATCTAGACCATCGGGCCACCGCCGCGCGACACCGTCCCGGCGTGCCTATGCTGGAGGTGCCGCAGAGGCATCCACCCATCGTCGATCCAGGGGAGGACGACATGTCGGACAAGACGTTCACGCAGCAGATCGAGGTCGCCGGGCACGATCTGGTCGAGAAGGTCAAGGAGCTGGCCAAGGACGCCGACGCCAAGCGCGTCGTCATCCGCGACCAGGAGGGCAAGGAGCTGCTGGCCTTCCCGCTGACCTGGGGCGTGGCCGGTGGTGCGCTCGCGATGTTCGCCGCCCCCGTGCTCGCCGCCGTGGCCGCGGTCGGCGCCCTGGCGGCCGACGTCAAGCTCGAGGTCGAGCGGACCGGCGACGCCGAGAGCTTCGGCAACGGCCAGACCATCCTGGGCAGCCAGGGCGGGTCGGTGGCCGGTCACCCGGTCGAGGACGACCCCGCACCCTCGGGCGGCGACCCGCACGTGCCGCCGCCCCCGCCCCAGCACTGACCGGCGACCGGCGACCCGCGACCCAGACTGGTCCCGACCGGCGGCTGGTCCCGACCGGCGACCGGTCCCGACCGGAGGTCAGCGGCGGCGCCGCACCCGCGTCTCGTCCCACACCGGCTCGTCCGACTCGTAGACCTCACCGTCGGCGCCGAACACCAGGAACCGGTCGAACCCGCGCGCGAACCACCGGTCGTGGGTCACCGCGACCACCGTCCCCTCGAACCTCTTCAGCCCCTCCTCCAGCGCCTCGGCCGAGTCCAGGTCGAGGTTGTCGGTGGGCTCGTCGAGCAGCAGCAGCGTCGCGCCGGACAGCTCGAGCATGAGGATCTGGAACCTCGCCTGCTGCCCGCCCGAGAGCGTCTCGAAGGTCTGCTCGGCCTGCCGCGCCAGCTCGTAGCGGTCCAGCACCCGGGAGGCCTCGTCCCGCGTCCGCCCGCGTCGGTGCTCGTCGCCCCGGTGCAGGATCTCCAGCAGCGTCCGCCCGGCGAAGCCGTGCCCTTCGTGGGTCTGCGCGAACCAGCCCGGCCGCACCCGTGACCCCAACCGTGCCGATCCGGTATGCGGCACCGCCGGCGGTCGCACCTCGCCCACCGGCTGGTGCTCGACGTCGGGGTCGCTCCCTCCGGCGGCCAGCAGCCGGAGGAAGTGCGACTTGCCCGACCCGTTGGACCCGAGGACGGCGACGCGTTCCCCATACCAGACCTCCAGGTCGAAGGGCCGCATGAGCGGGTCTCCCTCACCCCCGGGCGCGAGCAGCTCCAGGCCCTCGCAGACGACCGCGCGCTTGGCCGTGCGCCCGCCCGTCAGGCGCATCGTGACCTGCTGCTCGCGGGCGATCTTCTCCGGCGGACCCGCCTCCTCGAAGCGGCGCAGCCGGGTCTGGGCGGCCTGGTAGCGCGCCGCCATGTCGGAGTTGTAGGCGGCCTTCTGCTTGTACATCAGCATGAGCTTGCGCAGCTTGGCGTGCTCGTCGTCCCAACGCTTGAGCGCCTCCTCGAGGCGTGCGTTGCGCTCCTCGCGGGCCTGGTGCCAGGTCGCGAAGCTGCCCGGGTGCGTCCACGCGCTGGCGCCCGCGGCACCCGGCTCGAGGGTGACGACGCGGGTCGCGGCCTGGCTGAGCAGCTCCCGGTCGTGGCTGATCTGCAGCACCGTCTTGGGTGTCTCCTGCAGCTGCGCCTCGAGCCAGCGCTTGCCGGGCACGTCGAGATAGTTGTCCGGCTCGTCGAGCAGCAGCACCTCGTCCGGGCCGCGCAGCAGCGCCTCGAGCACCACCCGCTTCTGCTCGCCGCCGGAGAGGGTGGCGACCTTGCGCCACTGGGCCTGCTCGAAGGGCACGCCGAGCGCGGCCGTGGTCACCTCGTCCCAACGGGTCTCCTGCTCATAACCCCCGACGTCGCCCCAGTCCGCGAGCGCCTGCGCGTAGGCCATCTGGCTCGGCTCGTCGTCGATCTCCATGATCGCCAGCTCGGCGGCGTCCAGGGCGCGGGCCGCGGTGACGATGCGCTCCGGGGCGACCGACACGAGCAGGTCGCGCACGGTGGAGTCGTCACGCACACTGCCGATGAACTGCCGCATCACGCCCAGCCCGCCCGTCCGCGTGACGGCCCCGCCGTGCGCATCGAGATCGCCGGCGATGATCCGCAGCAGCGTCGTCTTGCCGGTCCCGTTGGGGCCGATCAGCGCGACCTTGGCCCCCTCGCCGACCCGGAAGCTCACCTCGTCCAGCAGCGGACGCCCGTCCGGCAGGAAGAAGGAGATCTGGTTGAGGTCGACATGTCCCACGGTCCGCGAGCCTCTCAGGGCGAGGTATGCCGTGTCCATCACCTTTCCGAGTCTCCCGTCTCCCGTCTCGGCTCTCTCCACCTCCCCGCTCGCCCGTCGTCGGTGGGCCGTGCAAAGGTTGGCCCATGAGCGATTCCCGGATCACTGCCAGCCCGCTCGCCAGCGCCGTCGGCACCGCGCCCGACCCGGCCACGGACCCGTCGCTGGGCAAGCCGGCGTCCGGCTATCCCGCCGCCGAGGCCTCCGAGGACGGCCCCAACCCGGCCGGCCTGACCGTGGCCGTCATCGGTGCGGGGGCGATGGGCGGCGGCATCGCCCAGGTCGCGGCCCAGGCCGGGCATCCGGTCATCCTGGTCGACAGCCAGCCCGGCGCCGCCGACCGTGCCAAGGAGAAGCTCGGCGAGACCTTCGCCAGGCTCGTGGCCAAGGAGAAGATCACCCAGGGCGAGGCGGACGCGGCCCTGGACCGGATCACCACCCACACCACCTCGGACATGACGACCATCCCGCCCGTCGGGCTGGTCATCGAGGCCGTGGTGGAGCACATCGACGTCAAGCGCACGATCTTCCGCCAGCTGGAGGCCGCCCAGTCGCCGACCACCGTGCTGGCCACCAACACCTCGAGCCTGTCGATCGACGGCATCGTCTCCGAGGCGCGCACCGGCCACGACGCGGCCATGCGGGGCGGCTTCTCCCCCGCGATGGAGTATCCCGGCCGCGTCATCGGCCTCCACTTCTTCAACCCCCCGCCGCTGATGAAGCTGGTCGAGGTCATCACCGGCGAGCACTCCGACCCCGACGTCCTCGACGACGCGAGCGAGCTCATGCGCCGCTGGGGCAAGACCCCGGTGCGCTGCACCTCGACGCCCGGCTTCATCGTCAACCGGGTGGCGCGGCCCTTCTACGGCGAGGCGCAGCGGATGGTCGCCGAGGGGCTGGCCGAGCCGGCCACCATCGACCTCGCCCTGCGCGGGGCCGGCTTCCGGATGGGCCCGATGGAGCTGACCGACCTCATCGGCCAGGACGTCAACCTCGCCGTCGGCGAGAGCGTCTGGCACCAGACCGAGGAGGACCCGCGCTACGAGCCCACCGACTACCAGCGCGAGCTGGTCCGCGCCGGTCGGCTGGGCCGCAAGAGCGGCCAGGGCGTCTTCCGCTACGACGAGTCGGGAGCGCCCGTCGACGCCGTCCCCGACGAGGCCCGCGCCGAGCAGCTCGTCGGCGGTCCCGTCCGCACCGACCCCGTGGCCCGCACCCTGGCGATGCTGGTCAACGAGGGCGTCGACCTCGTCGCCCGCGGCGAGGCCACGCGCGAGGACGTGGACACCGCGATGCGGCTGGGCACCAACTACCCCAAGGGCCCGTTCGAGTGGCTGGCCGAGATCGGGGCCGACACCGTCAAGGCCCAGCTGGCCGAGCTCGACGCCGCCTACCCCGGCGGCCGCTACCGCCCCAGCCCGGCCCTCGACGACCACGACCCGCGTCCCACCGCGCCCGCCTCCCCCAGCACGGACGGAGGCGACACCACCACCGCCGCCGGCACGCCGCATACCGAGGAGAAGGACTCATGAGCGAGCCGTCGACCACCCCGCCCGCCGCACCCGACCTCACCCACGTGCGCACCATGTGGGCGGACGACAAGGCGTCGGCGGCGCTGGGCATCGAGGCGCTCGACTTCGGCCTCGACCCCGAGACCGGGCTGGGCTGGGCGCGCACCCGGATGCCGGTCGTGGAGACGATGGTCAACGGGCACGACATCATGCACGGCGGATACATCTTCACTTTCGCCGACTCGACCTTCGCGCTGGCCTGCAACGCCTCGGGCACGCTCACCGTGGCCTCCGGGTGCGACATCAGCTTCTTGACCTCGGCCAAGCTGGGCGACGTGCTGCTGGCCGATGCCCGGGAGCGGGTGACCTATGGGCGTAGCGGCATCACCGACATCACCGTCACCCGGGAGTCCGACGGCGTCGTGATCGCGGAGTTCCGCGGCCGCAGCCGCTCCCTCCCGCACCACTGCCCCGCCCCCGGCGCCTCCTACCCGGCCCCCGCCGGATGAACCCAGGGTTATGCGGCGAGATCCATGCCGACAAACCGGAGTTCGCCGCACAACCCTGGGTTCGTCGCACGGCTGGGCGAGGTGACCGCTCGTCGACGGTGAGCGACCGCATACCAGAGCGGATGGGGTGCGGGCACGGAGGCGACGGGCAGAACTAGGCTCGGACCCAGAAGCCCGCGAGGAAGAGGTGCGCCGTGTCACTGCCGACGATCACGCCGCGACCGGACCTGTACGACGACGCCGAGAAGTGGTCCGTCGACCAGATGCGCAGCGAGCAGCTCACCCGGCTCCAGAGCGCGGTGCGACGCAGCTATGACAACGTGCCGCACTACCGGCGCCAGCTCGAGGAGCGCGGGGTCCACCCCGACGACATCAAGGGCCTCGAGGACATCCGGCTGCTGCCGTTCACGACCAAGGCGGACCTGCGGGACAACTACCCGTTCGGGATGTTCGCCGTCCCGCGGGAGCAGTGCGTGCGCGTCCACGCGAGCTCGGGCACGACGGGCCGCCCGACGGTGGTGGGCTACACCCAGGGCGACATCGACATGTGGGCCGGGCTGGTCGCGCGGTCGCTGCGGGCGGCGGGGACGCAGCCGGGCGACATGGTGCACGTGGCCTACGGCTACGGCCTGTTCACCGGCGGGCTGGGCGCCCACTATGGGGCAGAGCGGTTGGGCTGCACCGTCGTCCCGATGAGCGGCGGCCAGACCGAGAAGCAGATCCAGCTCATCCACGACTTCCGCCCCGACGTGATCATGGTGACGCCGTCCTACTTCCTGGCGATGGTCGACCACGTCAAGGAGCTGGGCATGGACCCCTCCGAGACCTCCCTCAAGATCGGCGTCTTCGGGGCCGAGCCGTGGACGCAGGCGATGCGCGAGGAGATCGAGGCGACCTGCCAGATGCACGCCACCGACATCTTCGGGCTGTCGGAGATGATGGGTCCCGGCGTCGCCCAGGAGTGCGTCGAGACCAAGGACGGGCTGACGCTGTGGGAGGACCACTTCTATCCCGAGATCATCGACCCGATCACCGAGGAGCCGCTGCCCGACGGTGAGGAGGGCGAGCTGGTGCTCACCGCGATGACCCGCGAGGCGATGCCGGTGCTGCGCTACCGCACCCGCGACCTGACCCGTCTCCTGCCCGGCACCGCCCGGCCCAGCTTCCGCCGCCTCGCGAAGATCACCGGGCGCTCGGACGACCTGATGATCGTGCGCGGCGTCAACGTCTTCCCGACCCAGATCGAGGAGATCGTGCTCAAGACCGACGGGCTGACCCCCCACTTCCAGTGCATCCTGACCCGCCCCGGCCGCATGGACCAGCTCACGGTCAACGTCGAGGGCACGCCCGGTCTGGACCAGGCCCGCCGCGACGCGATCGCCAAGGAGCTCTCGCACCAGATCAAGTCGCGGATCGGCACCTCCGCCCAGGTAGTGGTGCTGGCCGAGGGCGGGATCGAGCGGTCCGTCGGCAAGGCGCGCCGGATCGTGGACAACCGCGACAAGCCCTGAGGGGTATGCGGTGGAGCCCCTCCGCGCTCCACCGCACGTGCCCGGGACATTCCGGGCGAATGGCTGAACTGGCCGATTTTCCCGGACACGTGCGACGAGGGCCGGGGCGCAGAAGCTCAGCTGGCGGGCCCCGTGGTCAGAGGGTCTGCGTCACGGCGCCGGGGTGGGCGGCTCCGTGCTCTCGACCGGCGCGGGGCCCGGCTGGGTGGGAACGACATCGGTCATGGTGGGCGGTGCGGACGGCTCGACCGACAGGTAGCGGTTGACGGGGCAGACCGCGAGGGCCTCCTCGACGGTGCCGTCCTGCTCCAGGGCCGCGGCGTAGGGATGCCACGGCGGCAGGAAGGTCTCGTCCGCGCTGACCCTCGGCCCGTTGACGTGGATGAAGTCGGCGGCCAGATCCTCGTCGGGGGGCTGCTCCTCCCAGGGCAGGCCGTTGTGCCGCAGGCAGGTCGTCGTCCGGGCGTAGGCCTGCGCAATCTGGGCGAAGGGCTCCCACTCGACCGTCTCGGGGCGGGGCACGAGCGTCACCGTCGGCTCCTCCCCCGACGGCCTCGGCGCCCCAGCGTCGGCCTCTGCGCTCTCGGCCCGCTCCCGCGCGAGCACCGCCGCGTCCCGCGACGCCTCGACCCGACCGAGCTCGTGCTCCTCGGCCCGCTGCCCCTCGAGGTCCGCGGTCGACAGCCGCAGCACCATCAGGTCGTCGCAGCGGTCCTTCGACTCCTGCACGCCGGGCAGTCCGAAGACGTCGGGGCGGCTCACGGACAGCCCGACCCCGTCGTCCGACACCCAGGCCGTCAGACCCTGGGCCTCCAGGCACGACGCGCGCAGGCCCGCCCAGAGCCGCTGGGCCCTCACGCTGTGCTCGTCCTCGGGCGGCCCCGGCGGCAGCTCGCTGACCACCCCGGTCGGCTCGTCGTGGCCACGCCCGGCTGGCGCCGCATCGGGCCGGTCCAGGAGCGCCGACCACGTCGCGGCGACCACGGCCACCGTGGCCACCCCGCCGACGGCCGTGGCCAGGTGCCGCTGGCGTCTCACCCGTCGACCTCGGCGCCAGGTCGTGGCGGCCAGGTCGGGCTCCCCCACCCGGGCCGCGAGCAGGTCGAGCGCGCGCCGCATACCCTCATCGCCCCCGGCACCCGGGTGACGGTCCTGCTGACTCATCGCGCACCTCCCTCGTGTGTGGGCGGCTCGTCGACCGCCGGGATCAGGCGGCGCAACGTGCGCATGGCGTCGCTGGCCTGGCTCTTGACCGTGCCCGGCGCGATGCCGAGGGCGTCGGCGATCTGCCGCTCAGACAGGTCCTCGAAGTAGCGCAGCACGATCACCGCGCGCTGCCGCGGCGGCAGCAGGTCCAACGCGGCCGCCACGTCGGCGGCGGTCAGCACCTCGGCGGTGCGGTCCGGCACCGACATCGCACCCAGGGGCCCGACCGGGTCGTCGTGGTCGACCAGCGTCTCGCGCCGCACCTTGCGCCAGCGCGAGACGGCGTCGCGGTAGAGGATCTTCCTCACGTACGCCTCCGGGGCCTCGTCGCGGAGCCGCTCCCACCGGCTGGCCAGCTTGACCAGCGCCTCCTGGAGGAGGTCCTCCGCCAGGTGATGGTCGCCGCAGATCAGGTAGGCCGACCGCAGGAGGGCACCCTGCCGTGCCTGGACGAAGGCGACGTAGTCGTCACCCACCCCTCGCGGCATCGCTCTCCTTGGTCGGTCTGGTCCCTCAACGCTGCGGGAGGTGTTTTCGGTTGGGCCGGACGGCCCGACGTCCGGAGAGTAGTAGGTCTCGTGGTCGTGGTCGTGGTCGGGAAGTTCAGGAATGCGCAGACCAGCGACCCAACCGATCATGGAGCCGTCGCGTTTAGACCGCATGGCGAGGGAGCGGACGGTCACGATCTGGTCACGTCTGTCGTGCACCCCTGCCGACCGCGCCGTCCTCTGCTTAGGGTGCCGCTCATGACATCGTGGTGGGGCTGGGCGCTGCGTCGTGCCCGCGCCTCGACCGGGCTCCTGCTGACCTTGTTGGCCCTGGTCACCGCCACGACGGCGATCCTGGCGGGGGCGGTGGGCTACTCGGGGGCTGCGGCGACGACCGCGGCGCGCCAGGCCATCACGGGGGCGGCCCCGGCCGAGGCCGGCATCCGCGTCCAGACCCGTCAGGCCGAGGACCCGGCCGCCCAGGACGCCGCGGCGCGGCAGCGGATCCAGGAGGCCTTCGGGCAGGCCCCGGTCTCGGTGCAGCGGACGGTGGCCAGCGAGCCCCGGTCGGTGAAGCTCGACGGCGAGGCGCTCACCGGGCGGGTCGTCGTGCTCAGCAGCCAGTCCCTGAGCCCCGAGGACCCGGACGTCGGCGAGCGCGTCACCGTCCTCGAGGGCGACTGGCCGGTCGACGGGGCGGACCCGGTCCAGGGGCTCCTGCACGCCGCGACCGCGACCGAGTGGGAGGTCGGGGTCGGCGACACGATCGAGGTCGGATCGACGCCGGTCGTGGTCAGCGGGCTGTGGCGGCCGGTGGACGCGGACGACGCCTACTGGTTCGGCGACCGGTTGGTCGCCGCGGGCAAGGACGACGCCGAGCGCGGGCCGCTCGTGGTGGCTCCAGGCGCCGTCGGGCAGGTCGTGGACTCCCCGTTCGTGCGCTGGACCGTGCAGCCGGACGCCACCGCCATCCAGCCCGGCGACCTCGCCCCGCTCTCCGACGCCGCCGCCAGCCTGCGCGACTCCCTCAAGACCCCCGAGGTCGACGTCCGCGGCGTCACCGTCGACGGCGACCTCGCCCCGACCGCGGCCACCGCCGCGACCAACCTGGCCACCGCGAGCGCGCTTGGCGTGATCCCGCTGTCCGTCCTGGCCCTGGTGACGATCCTGGCGATCGTCCAGCTGGCCCGGCTCCTGGCCACCACCCGCGAGGCGCAGGCCCAGCTGCTCGTGGCGCGCGGGGCCGCCCGCGCCCAGGTGCTCGGCACCACCCTGGCCGAGTCGGCGCTGGTCACCCTGGTCGGCAGCGTCCTCGGCGCCCTCGTCGCGTGGGGCGTCCTCCAGGCCGTGCCGGCCGGGGACGCGCAGGGCCCCACCATCGTCCGCGTCGCCGTCGTCACCGGCGTGGTCATCCTCCTGGTGCTCGCCGCCGTCGCCGTCCTGCAGGTCCGCCGCCTCACCGCGGGCGGGACCGCCGACCTGTCCGGGCGGGCCCGGGCGGCCACCGCCCTGGCCACGCTCGTCCTCGTGCTCGGTGCGGCCGGCGTCGCCTGGTGGCAGCTGCGCCGCTCCGGCTCGCCGCTGGTCACCCGCGAGGACGGATCCCTGGGGACCGACCTCGTCGCAGGTGCCGCCCCGGCCCTCCTGCTCGCCGCCGCGGCGGTCGTGGCGATGGCGCTCCTCGGGCCGGTCACCCGCCTGGTCGAAGCCCTCACCCGCCCCACCCGGACCGCGCCGGGACACCTGGCGGCCGCGCAGGTCTCGCGCCGGCTGACCGTCTACGCCGTGCCGGCCGTGCTCACCGTCCTGGCCGTCGGCGCGACCACCCTGTCCGGCCTCTACGCCGGCACCTCGGCCACGTTGCGCGACGACCTGGCCTCGGTCGCCGAGGGCGCCCCCGTGCGGGCCACCCTGACCCCGCCCGTCGCTGTCAAGGACCCTGGCGTGGTCCCCCCGCCGCCCCCGACCTTCGCCGAGGTCGACGGCCTGGCGAGCGCCACCCCGGTCTGGCTCGACCCCAACGGCGCCCTCGCCGACCTGACCGTGCCCGTGACGATGGCCGACCTCGACCAGCTGGAGGCCGTCACCACGCTGCGCCAGCTCGGAGAGGACGGTCAGGCGTTGATCCCGGCCGCAGAGCTCGCGGGCGAGGCACCCGGGAGCGAGGGGATCCGCATACCCCCCGGCACCACCTCCCTGGAGGTGACCCTGGACGCCGAGGTCACGGTGCCCCGCTCGAGCCTGCAGGACATCCAGGACCAGTACGAAGAGATGGCCCGGCAGATGACCGCTGGTCAGGACGGCGGCCCGGGCGACTCCGAGGAGGGCCTTCCCGAGGACGAGGCCCGTCGCCTCGCCCGGCACAGCATGTCCCTGAGCGTGCTCGGCATCGACACCTACTCCTGGGACGCGACCACCGAGGACACGATGGAGCTCCCGCCTCCGCCGGCGCCCGAGCCCTTCTCCTGGGACGTCGAGCTGACCTTCGTCAACCCGCAGACCGCCCAGCGCTCGGGCGTCGACGGCGGCACGATCTCCCTGCCCCGTCACCAGGTGGTCCCGCCGACCGACCCGGACGTGAGCTATCTCGAGTCCGAGGTCACCGACGGTGGTGGCAGCGCGACCCTGACCTTCACCCTCCCCGAGCCGGAGACCGAGCAGATCCTGACCCGCGTCACCCTCGACCTGCCTGTGATGCCGACCAACCGCTGGGAGCCCGTCAGCCCCCACCTCGACGTCCGGCTGCGCGCGGTCACCGACTCCGGGCAGGACCTCTTCGGCGAGGCCTCCGCCGGCTGGGGCTCGCTGGAGGCCGGCACCCCCGAGCAGGTGGCGAAGAAGCAGGAGGAGAACGACGGCATCGACGATCCCTACTCGGTCGTGCAGCCGGACGGCTCGGTGCTCACCTTCTCCGGCACGTTCGTGCCTCCGGAGCTGACCACAGACGCCGCGACCTGGCACCTCACCGGTGACCCGGGCGGCAACCTGCCCGCGAAGGTCGTCGTGGCCCCCGGCGTCTCCTGGCTGGAGCGCTTCGACCGTGACCCTTCCTCCTCTCCGGTGGAGGTGGGCAGGTCCGCCGCCGAAGCCATCCCTGCGGCGCTCACCACCCAGGCCGCCTCCGCCGCCAACCTCTCCGTGGGCGACCCGGCCCAGCTGCGGGCCTTCGGGACCACGATCCCGGTGACCGTGACCGCCATCGTGCCCGCCGTGCCCGGCTCCCTGGCCCCGCTGTCCGCCCTGGTGGACCGCGACGCCGTCGCCGGGATCCTGGCCGAGGGCGACCGCGCCCTGCCCGACCCCCAGGAGCTGTGGGCGACGACGGACGACGGGCGAGCCCAGGACGTCGTCGAGACCCTCGCCGGCGACCCCCGGATCGCGACCGTGCGGGGCCCGGGCTCGGTGAGCATCACCGACGCGACCAGCGCCGCCCGTCTCGTCTTCTGGGTCGCCTCCGCCGGGGCCGTGCTGCTGGCCGTGACCGGCATCGCCGCCGTCGCCGCCACCCTGCTGGGCCAGCGCCGCCCGGAGGTCGCGGTCCTGCGCGCCCTCGGCATGCCGCCGTCCTCCCAGGCCCGCTCGCGCGCCACCGAGCTGGCCGGCGTCGTGCTCGCCAGCGTCCTGCTCGGGCTCGCGGCAGGCTGGCTGGTCGGCCGCGGCGTGGTCCCCGAGCTGGCCAGCTCCACGACCCTGCGCGGTCAGGTCTCCCTGCCGGCGCACCTGGTCCTCGAGCCCGGCCCGTGGGCGCTGCTGCTCGGCGTCGGAGCCCTGTGCATCCTCGCCGTCGTGCTCGTCCAGGCGGCCCGGGTCCGCGCCCAGGCACTGGACGGCGACTACCGGGAGGAGATCCGGTGAGCGGACGACACCGCGCAGGCGGGCGGGACACCCGCGCCCGAGGCGCGCGACCACATACCCGAGCGGGTATGGCGTGGCGCCAGTTCGTCGCGGACCCGTGGGTGAGTACTGCCCTGGCTCTGCTCGTGGCCGCCGTCTCCTTCCTCCTCACCGCGGCCCCCCGCGCCCTGGAGGACGTGAACGGGCGGCAGCTCACCTCCGACGTGGCCGCACTGTCCCCTGTGGCGCGGGACGTGACCGGCGGGTGGGGCACGACCGCCGAGTATCCGGCCGGCGAGCAAGGGCCTGCCCCCGCCCAGACCCAGGACCAGGGCGCTGACAGCGCCGACAGCGCAGACCCGTGGGCCCCCTTCCGGGAGGGCGCCGAGCGCATCCGCGCGGCGCAGCCCGAGCCGCTGCGCTCAATGCTTCTGGAGCCGCAGATGACCGCCCGGGTGACCCAGGTGATGGCCGCCACCCCGGGTGAGGGGTCGCCCTACTTCGAGGCCCGCATCACCCCGGTCGCCGACCCCGACCTGGCCGAGCACGTCGACCTCGTCGAGGGCGAATGGCCCTCGCCGGACCTGATCTACCCGACGACCGACGAGTTCGGCGTGCCCGTCGGCCCCGAGCCCGGGACGTCGGAGGAGGACGCCGCGCCGACCGGGCTGGGCGTGCTCGTGCTGCGGGAGTCGATGGACGAGGCCCGCTGGGAGGTCGGGGAGCAGCTGGGACCGAACCTGTTCATCTCCGGGATCTACGAGCCCAAGGACCCCGAGGACCCGCGGTGGGCGCACATCGACAACAGCGTCTCGATGGGTGTCCTGGTCGACGTCAACCGGGGCGAGGCGGCGCAGATCGCGCTCTTCCTCAGCCCGCAGAGCCGCGGCGTGATGCTCGGCCCGACCTCGGTGCGGATGGAGCTCTGGTATCCCGTCGACCCCCGGCCCCTGGTCGAGGACCGCGTCGACCCCTCCGTCGTGCGGGCGCAGCTGACCGGGATGATCGGCCAGCAGCACATCGTGGTCGCCAAGGGCGACCCGATGCTCGGCTCGATCGAGGGCGACCAGGTCCCCGCCTTCAGCAGCGACCTGACCAGCACCCTCGACAACACGGTGCGGCAGCAGCGGGCCACCGCCTCGCTCCTGGCGGTCGTCGGGGCCGGCCCGCTCGGGGTGGCGCTCGCAGTGATGGCCCTGGCCGCGCGGCTGGTCGTGCACCGCCGTCGCCCGGCGCTGGCGATGACCCTGGCCCGCGGCGCCAGCCCGCAGCAGGTGCGGGGGCTGGTCGCGCTCGAAGGGCTGGCGCTCGGCGTGCCGGCCGCCCTGGCCGGGCACGCGCTCGCGCGCCTGGTCTGGCCCGGCACGAGCCGGTGGTGGGAGTGGCTGATCACGCTCCTGGTCGCGCTGGCCCCGGCGGTCGCCCTGGCGCTCTCCCTGGACGATGCCTCGCTGCTCCAGCGGCGCAGCGACCTGTCCTCCCGCGCCGGCGGTCGCTGGCGCTGGGTCGGGGAGCTGGCCGTCGTCGCGCTGGCCGGGCTGGCCACGTGGCGGCTGCTCGACCGGGACGCCCGGGGGGACGACGCCGGCGAGAGCGGGATCGACCTGCTCGCCGCGGCCACCCCGCTGCTCCTGGCCCTGGCGGCGTGCGTGATCGCGCTGCGGCTCTACCCGCTGCCGCTGGCGGCGCTGACCCGAATGCTGCGCGGAGGTCGGGGGCTGACGCCCTTCCTGGGCGCGGCGCGGGCCCTGCGGGACCCGGCGGGCGGGCTGGTGCCGGCGCTGGCCGTGATCCTGGGCACCTCCGTCGCGCTGATCAGCGCGATCTTGCTCACCACGATCACGCAGGGCGCCGAGGACGCCGCCTGGACGTCCAACGGCGCCGACATCTCCGCCGGCGGACCCGTGATCGACGACGAGACGGTGGCCCAGATCTCCGAGCTTCCCGGCGTCGCGGCGGTCGCCCGGGTCCGGGAGGCGGGCAACCCCGTCCAGCTCGTCCAGGGCGAGGAGCAGACCCAGGTGCGGATCCTCATCGCCGACAGCGAGCTGGCCCAGGTGCTCGGACCGCGCGTCGAGGCGCCCTCCCCCAGCCTGTACGCCGACCCCACCACGATCCGCCTCTCCGTCGGCGGCGACACCCCGCCCACCAAGGGGCCGGCCACGCTGCGGGGGGTGAACGCGCCGGTGGAGGTGGTGGAGTACCTCACGGACCTGCCCGGCGTCCGGACGCCGATCGCCTGGGCGGTGGTCGACCGGGCGGCGTGGGAGGCCGCCGGTCGCGAGGTTCCCCTGGCCCGGCAGGCGCTCATCTCCACGACGCCCGGTGCGGACCGCGGCGAGGTGGCCGACGCGGTCTCCGAGCTGCTGGGCTCGTCGGTGGTGACCACCGTGGACCAGGAGCTGTCCGACTTCCGCACCTCCGCGGTGACGCGGGGGCTGACGACGGCCTTCGTGGCCGCGACGGTCCTGACCGGCCTGCTGACCGTGCTCGCCATCGTCGTGGTGCAGCTCATGGGCAGCCGGGCCCGGATGCAGCTGCTCTCGGTGCTGCGCACGCTCGGCCTCGCGCCCGGCCAGACCCGGGCGCTGACCGGCTGGGAGCTGGCCCCGATGCTGGCCACCGCGATGCTCGTCGGCGCGGTGCTCGGGGCCGCCGTCCCCTGGGTGCTGGTCAAGGCCCTCGACCTGCGCGGCCTCACCGGCGGCGAGGTGCAGCCCGACCTGCACCTCGACCCCCTCGTCATCGGCGCCGTCCTGGGTGCCGTCATCCTCACTGTCCTGCTCGCCATCACCGTCAGCGCCTGGTCCGCCGGGCGCGCCAACCTCGCGCAGGCGCTGCGCGTCGGGGAGGAACGATGACCACCACACCCACCACCCCATCCAGCCGCGCCGAGGTGCGCGCGGGAGACTCCCCGAGCGCGGGAACCCGCGCCACGGGATCCCTCGGCGTCGAGCGTGAGCACGGCGGCCCGGACATCTGGTGCGAGGACCTGGTCCGGATTTACTCCACCGAGGGGGTCGAGGTGCAGGCCCTCCAGGGGCTCAACCTCGTCGTCGACCCCGGCGACGTCGTCGCCCTCGTCGGCGCCTCCGGGTCCGGCAAGTCCACCCTCCTGGGGATCCTGTCCGGCCTGGACCGGCCCACTGGTGGGCGGGCCCGGGTCGCCGGGGTCGACCTGCTGACCATGAACCGGGCCCAGCGCGTGGACTACCAGCGGCACGTCGTCGGCTTCGTCTGGCAGCAGACCTCCCGCAACCTGCTGCCCTTCCTGACCGCCGCCGACAACGTCGCCCTGCCGATGGTCATCAGCAACCGCAAGGAGCGCGGCGCCCGCGTCGTCGAGCTGCTCGACCTGCTGGGCGTCGGCGACTGCGCCGACCGCAAGCCGGCCCAGCTCTCCGGCGGCCAGCAGCAGCGGGTCGCGATCGCCACCGCCCTGGCCAACTCCCCCTCCGTCCTCCTGGCCGACGAGCCCACCGGCGAGCTCGACGACGCGAACTCCGAGCAGGTCCTCGAGGCTATGCGGCAGGCCGCCGAGGAGCTGGGCACCACGGTCCTGGTCGTCACCCACGACCCCACCGTCTCCGACCACGTCCGCCGCACCGTCCAGATCCGCGACGGCCGGACCTCCACCGAGGTGCTGCGCCAGAAGGTCGTCGGCCCCGACGGCGTGGAGCGCGTCGTGGCCCGGGAGTACACCGTCATCGACCGCGCCGGCCGCATCCAGCTGCCCAAGGACCACGTCGCCGACTTCGGCCTGCGTGACCGCGTGCGGCTGTCGAAGGAGACCGACCACGTCGGGGTGTGGGCCGACGACGAGGAGCACGGGGCACTCGACGAGACCGGGCCGGCCACGGACCAGGGTGAGGAGCAGCGATGAGCGAGCGGACCGCATACCCGCAGGAGGTCGTCGACGGCGCGCAGAAGGCGACGGGCGAGGTCGTGCTGACCGCGCGCGAGCTGCGCCGGACCTTCGGCAGCGGAGCCACCGAGGTGCACGCGCTGGACGGCGTGAGCCTGGAGGTGCCGGCCGGGCGGCTCACCGTCGTGCGTGGCCCTTCGGGGTCCGGCAAGACGACCCTGCTGAACCTCCTGGGCGGCCTCGACCGGCCCACGTCCGGGCAGGTCGTGCTCGACGACGGGCGGGTGCTGTCCGAGCTGCCCGAGCGCGACGTGCTGCGGGTGCGCCGGGAACGGATCGGCTACGTCTTCCAGAGCTTCGGGCTGGTGCCGGTGCTCTCAGCCGCGGAGAACGTGGAGGTGCCGCTGCGGCTGAAACGGACGTCCGCCGCCGACCGGGGTCGTCGGGTCGAGGAGGTGCTCGAGCTGGTGGGGCTGGGGCGGCACGCGAAGCAACGGCCGTACGAGCTCTCCGGCGGGCAGCAGCAGCGGGTCGGGATCGCGCGGGCGCTGGTGTCGCGGCCGGACATCCTCATCGCCGACGAGCCGACCGGTCAGCTGGACTCGGAGACGGCCGCGACGATCATGGATCTGCTGGTGGACCTGACGCACAGCCAGGGGATCGCCTCGATCGTCTCCACCCACGACCCGGTGCTCATGGGGCGGGCGGACCAGGTGATCGAGCTGCACGACGGGAAGCGGGTCGAGAGGAGCGCTTGAGCCGGGGACAGGCGGGATGGCGCCGCAGCGCCTGCCGGGATCAAGCGGGGTAGCCCTCGGGGTTGGCGGACTGCCACCGCCAGGAGTCGGCGCACATGTCCTCGACGGTGCGGGTGGCGCGCCAGCCCAGCTCCTGCTCGGCCCGGGTGGGGTCGGCGTAGGAGGAGGCGATGTCGCCGGGGCGACGCGCGACGATCTCGTAGGGGATCGGGCGGCCGCTGGCCCGCTCGAAGGCGCGGACCAGCTCCAGCACCGAGGTGCCGCGGCCCGTCCCGAGGTTCCAGACCGACAGCGCGCGGTCGTGGGTGGAGATCCACTCCAGCGCGGCGAGGTGGCCGGCGGCGAGGTCCTCCACGTGGATGTAGTCGCGCACGCCCGTGCCGTCGACGGTGTCGTAGTCGTCGCCGAAGACCGACAGCTTCTCCCGGCGGCCGACGGCGACCTGGGCGATGTAGGGCATGAGGTTGTTGGGGACGTCGGAGGGGTCCTCCCCGATCCGGCCCGAGGGGTGCGCGCCGACCGGGTTGAAGTAGCGCAGCAGCGCGACCCTCAGCGCGGGCTCGGCCACGACCGCATCGGTGAGGATCTGCTCGTTCATCACCTTGGTCCAGCCGTAGGGATTGGTCGCCGAGGTGGGCAGGTCCTCGGTCATCGGCACCGGGGCGTCGTCGCCGTACACGGTCGCCGAGGAGGAGAAGACCAGGCGGTGGACGCCGTGGCGCAGCATGGTGGTGACCAGCTGGATCGTCGCGCCGAGGTTGTTGCGGTAGTAGTCCAGCGGCCTGGCCACCGACTCACCCACCGCCTTGAACGCCGCGAAGTGGATGACGGCGTCGATCGGTGCGGCGGGGTCGGTGAAGACCCCCTCGAGCCGCTCCTCGTCCGCGACGTCGAAGGCGTGGACCGGGATCGCGCGACCGGCGATCTCCTCGAGGCGCCCCACGACGGCGGGCCGCGAGTTGCTGAAGTCGTCGACGATCACCACGTCGTGCCCGGCAGCCAGGAGCGCCAGCACGGTGTGGGACCCGATGTAGCCGGCACCGCCGGTGACGAGGACGCGCATGGGGCCAGCCTATGTGGGGCAGGGTGCGTGGGACGTGGGCGTGGGACGGAGGGCGGGGTATGGGGCAGACGGCGCCGGTTGGGGGGTCTCGTCCTCAAGGCTCATTTTGGGCATGGACCGTGACGAAAATTGGGCCGTCTACGACAGGCGGGCGTAGACTCCCCGCCATGCGTGTACGTTCCACCGCCCTCGGCGACCTCGAACGGACCGTGATGGACGCCCTCTGGTCCCGCGGTCCGCAGCTCTCCGTCCGCGACGTCATGGACGAGATGGCCCAGGGGGGTCACAAGGAGCTGGCCTACACGACCGTCATGACGGTCCTGGACCGTCTGGCCAAGAAGGGCATCGCCACCCGCGCGCGGGACGGGCGGGCCTGGCGCTACACCGCGGCCTCCAGCCGCGCCGAGCTGGCCGCGACCGCGCTGCGCTCGACCCTCGACAGCGTCAACGCCGACCGCAAGCTGGCGATGCTGCACTTCCTCGACGACGCGAGCCCGGCCGAGCTCGACGACCTGCGGGCCGCCCTCGCCGAGGTCGAGCGCCGCCACGCCTGACCCCGTGACCCCCGCACTGGTCACCGCCGCCCTCATCGGCGGCGCGCTGGTGCACACCCTCCTGCTCCCCCGCCTCCTGACCCGGTGGACCGCGCTGCGGCGCGCGCCGGGCGAGGCGCTGGCGCTGTGGCAGGCGGTGAGCCTGACCGGAGTCGTCTGCGCGCTGCTCGCCGCCCCGGTCGCGGCCCTGACCTTCGGCGCCGACCGGCCCCGGCTGCTCGCGGCGGCCCTCGTCGTCTCCGGCCTCATGCTCCTGCGCCTGCTGCTGTCCGGGCACCGCATCGGCACCGACCTGCGCCGGATGCGCGCCCGCCAGCGCGAGCTCATCGACCTGGTGGGCGACCGCAGTGACGGCCGGGGCGGGCGGATCGCCGTCGTGGCGCACGCCAGCCCGGCGGCCTACTGCCTGCCCGGCCGCCGCGACCGGATCGTCCTGAGCCAGGGCGCGGTCGACCAGCTCGACGACGCCCAGCTCGACGCCGTGCTGGCCCACGAGCACGCCCACCTGCGCCAGCGCCACGACCTGCTGCTCGAGCTGTTCACCGTCCTGCACGAGTCCGTCCCCGGCCCCCTGCGCGCCCCCGGCGCCCTGCGCGAGGTCGGTCTCCTGGCGGAGATCCTCGCCGACCGTGCCGCCACGACCACCGGTGGCGCGGCCCCCCGGGACCTGGCGCACGCGCTGGTGACCATGGCCGAGGGCACCCGGCCCGCGACGCCGGCGGAGGCCACCTCCGCCCCCGGCACCACCCCATACCCCGTGAGCCTGTCCGCAGGGCACCAGGTGACCGAACGCCTCCAGGCGATCGCGGCCCCGGAGCCGGGTATGGGGCTGCGCACCACGCTCCTGCTCCTCGCTCTCGGGGCGCTGGCGACGCCGTGGATGCTGGTGTCCCTGCTCTTCGTCCAGGGGCTCTGACCTGCCCTTCTCGGGTGCCGATGTCTGTTCCGTCACAAAGGACTTGACCGGCTCGGGGTTTGCGGGAGCATGGGCTAGGTTTGACGACGTAGCGTAGTAACCCACAGGCAGAGTCCAAGGAGAGTCATGGACGCAGTCGACCTTGCACGGTGGCAGTTCGGCATCACCACCGTCTACCACTTCTTCTTCGTGCCGATCACCATCGGGCTCAGCCTCCTCGTGGCGATCATGCAGACCCAGTGGATGCGCACCCGCAACCCGCAGTGGCTGCGCCTGACCAAGTTCTTCGGCAAGCTCTTCACCATCAACTTCATCCTCGGCCTGGTCACCGGCATCGTGCAGGAGTTCCAGTTCGGGATGAACTGGTCGGACTACTCCCGCTTCGTCGGCGACATCTTCGGTGCGCCGCTGGCGATCGAGGCCCTGCTCGCCTTCTTCCTGGAGTCGACCTTCCTGGGCCTGTGGATCTTCGGCTGGGGCCGGATCCCGGAGAAGCTGCACCTGGCCGCGATCTGGTTGGTGCACATCGGGACCGCGCTGTCGGCCTACTTCATCCTGGCCGCCAACTCCTTCATGCAGAACCCGGTCGGCTACACCCTCAACCCCGAGAGCGGCCGCGCCGAGCTCACCGACTTCGTGGCCGTCCTCACCAACAAGGTGCAGCTGGTCGCCTTCCCGCACGTGATGACCGCCGCCCTGATGACCGGTGGCGCGTTCGTGCTGGCCTTCGCGATCTGGCACCTGTGGCGCGACGGCACCCCCCGGACGGACAAGCCGATGTACCGCAAGGGCGCCAAGCTGGGCGCGTGGTTCCTCGTCATCGCCGGCCTCGGCGTGATCATCTCCGGCGACGTGCAGGGCAAGATCATGACCGAGGTGCAGCCGATGAAGATGGCCGCCGCCGAGGCGCTCTACGAGGACGTCCCCGAGGGCGAGGGCGCGCCCTTCTCGATCATCACGGTCGGCACCCTGGACGGCAAGGAGGAGATCTGGGCGCTGGAGGTGCCCAAGCTGCTCTCCTACCTGGCCACCGGCTCCCTCGAGGGCCCCGTCGAGGGCATCAACCACATCCAGGAGCGCTACGAGCTCACCTACGCCGGCGAGCAGCTGACCGAGATGGAGGACTACCGTCCGATCATCCCGGTGACCTACTGGAGCTTCCGCATCATGATGGGCCTGGGCTTCGTCGGCATGGCCATCGGCGCCGCCGCCCTCTGGGTGCTGCGCAAGGGCGAGGCCGACTCCGAGACCCGGATGGAGGGCAACAAGTGGTGGGCCTGGGCCGGTGCGCTGGTCCTGTTCATGCCGCTGTTCGCCAACAGCTTCGGCTGGATCTTCACCGAGATGGGCCGTCAGCCCTGGCTGGTCATGGGTCTGATGACGACGCAGACCGGTGTCTCCCCCGGCGTGAGCGCGGCCACGGTCGCGACCTCGATGATCGTCTACACCCTGCTCTACGGCGTGCTCGCGGTGGCCATGGTCGGCCTGTCGCTGCGCTACGGTCGCGCCGGCGCGGAGCACGTGCCCGAGGACGCCTCCTACGACCCGGCCCGCCGGGACGCCGACGACGAGTTCGTCTTCACCTACTGAGCACACGGCACCCGTAGAAAGAACGAAGTGACATGGAACTGACCACGATCTGGTTCATCCTCATCGCCGTGCTGTGGATCGGCTACTTCGCCCTCGAGGGCTTCGACTACGGCGTCGGGATGCTGCTGCCGGTGCTCGGCAAGGACGAGGAGGGCTTCGTCGGCGACAGGGAGCGCGGTGCCCGCACCGCCCCCGACGGCGGCCCCTACTCCGGCGAGACCCGCAAGCGGCAGATGCTCTCGGCGATCGGCCCGTTCTGGGACGGCAACGAGGTCTGGCTGCTGACCGCCGGTGGCGCCATCTTCGCCGCCTTCCCGCACTGGTACGCCACCCTCTTCTCCGGCTTCTACCTGCCGCTGCTGCTCATCCTCGTCGGCCTGATCATCCGCGGCGTCGGCCTCGAGTACCGCGGCAAGGTCGACTCCGCCGCCTGGCGGGCCCGGATGACCTTGATGATCGTCATCGGGTCGTTCATCCCGGCGCTGCTGTGGGGCGTGGCCTTCTCCAACATCGTCTCCGGCGTGCCGATCGACGCCGAGATGGAGTACGTCGGCGGGTTCTTCAACCTGCTCAACCCGGTCGCCCTGCTCGGCGGGCTGACCACGCTGGCGCTCTTCCTGACCCACGGCGCGATCTTCATCGCCCTCAAGACCGACGGTCAGCTGCGTCACGACGCGCGGGCGCTGGCCCTCAAGACGGGTCTGGTCGCGGCGGTCCTGGCCGTGCTGTGGCTGGTCATCCTCCACGTGCGCACCGGCAACACCTTCTCCTGGATCCTCTTCGTCGTGGCGGCGCTGGCCCTGGTCGGCGGCCTGTTCATGACCTGGAAGGGCAGCGAGGGCTGGGGCTTCGCCGGCACCTTCGCCGCCATCGGGATCGCGACGGCATCGCTCTTCGCGGCGCTCTTCCCCGACGTGATGCCCACGACCCTGGCCGACGGCGTCTCGCTCACCAAGGACAACGCCTCCTCCACCGAGCTGACGCTGACGATCATGACCTGGGTCGCGGTGATCTTCGTGCCGATCATGCTGGTCTACACGGTCTTCACCTACTGGACCTTCCGCAAGCGGGTCTCCGGGCACCACATCCCGACCGACGTGCACCACGCGGCGGTCACCGAGGAGACCGACGAGTCCCAGGTGGTCGGCCGTCTCGGCTGACCCCGACCGCGGACGACCCTGACGGCGCCCGCCACCTGCCCAGGTGGCGGGCGCCGTCACGTCCCGTCCTCCCCCGACCCGACCCCTGCGAGACTGGAGCCCATGCGCCCCTTCGACCCCGCCCTCCTCCGCGCGCTGCCCGCCACGCGCGGCCCCGTCGCGCTGCTGTCGGGCGTGGGCGTCGCCGCCGGGGTCGTCGCCATCGCCCAGGCCGTCGTGCTCGGCCTGGTCGTCGGGCGCGTCGCCACGGGCGCCGACCTCCAGCCGGCGCTGACCTGGCTCGTCGTCCTGCTCGCCCTCCGGGGCGTCTTCGCCGCGGTCATCGAGTATGTGGCGCGCTGGGCCGGGCAGCGGGTCGTCGCCGTGGTGCGGCTGGCCACGGTCCGGCACTACCTGGGACTGCCCGAGGGCCGGCGCCCTGCCGCGGAGGTCGCGGTCACGCGGGCGACCGAGGGCGTCTCGGCGCTGGAGGACTACGTCGCGCGCTACCTGCCCGCGCTGGTCACCGGCGTGGTCGTGCCGGGACTGGCGCTGGTCACGCTGCTGGTCGTCGACCCGTGGAGCGCGCTGATCGTCGTGCTGACGCTGCCGCTGCTGCCGGTCTTCGCCGCGCTCATCGGGATGCACACCGCCGACGAGACCGAGCGGCGCTGGGGGGCGATGGCGCTGCTGGCCGGGCACTTCCTCGACGTCGTGCGGGGGCTGCCGACGCTGGTCACCTACGGCCGGGCGGACGCACAGGTCAAGGTCGTGCGCGAGGTCGGCGACAAGCACCGCGAGTCGACGGTGCGCACGCTGCGGACGGCCTTCATGTCGAGCGCCGCGCTGGAGCTGCTGGCCACGATCTCGGTGGCGATGGTGGCCGTGGCGGTCGGTCTGCGGCTGGCCTACGGCGTCATGGACCTGACCGTCGGGCTGATCGCGATCCTCCTCGCGCCGGAGGCCTACTGGCCCGTCCGCCGCGTGGGCCAGGAGTTCCACAACGCCGCCGACGGGGCGACCGTGCTGGAGGAGCTGGGGCAGGACGGTGTCCTGGGCGAGGGCCGGGTGCCGGGAGCGGGCGTCACGGCAGTGGCGGGCGCGTTGGCAGGTGCTCCCGGAGCGTTGTCAGGTGCTCCCGGAGCGGGGACAGGAGCTCCGCAGGCATCGGGCCGGGTGGCGCTCGAGGGGGTCTCCTACGCGCATCCCGGACGCGAGCGCACGGTCGTCGACATCGACCTGACGACCCCGTCGGGGCCGGGCCTGACCGCGCTGGTCGGGCCGAGCGGGGCCGGCAAGACGACGCTGCTGGAGCTCCTGGCCGGGCTGCGCGAGCCGGACGCCGGGCAGGTCGTCGCACCGCGCGCCCACCTGGCCAGTCAGCGGCCGGTCATCCTGCCGGGGACGGTGCGCGACAACCTGGCCCTGGCGGTGGTGGACGGGCCCGACGGAGAGGTCCCCGGAGGGGGCCGCGTCGCCCCCGACGAGGCGATGGTGGCCGCGCTCACCTCCGTCGGGCTCTGGGAGCAGCTGTCCGCCCGCGAGGGGCTGGACACGGTCCTGGGCGACGACGGCTTCGGGCTGTCCGCGGGCCAGCGGGCCAGGCTGGCCCTGGCCCGGGCCGTGCTCAGCGACGCCGAGCTCGTGCTGCTCGACGAGCCGACCGCCAACGTCGCGGCCGCCTCCGTCCCCGCGCTCCACGACGTGATCCTGCAGATGGCTCGGCAGCGTCGGGTCCTCGTCGTCACCCACGACCACGCCCTGGCCGCCATCGCCGACGAGGTCTGGCGGCTCGACCCCGTCCCGACCCCTGCCAGTCCGCACCGGACCCCCCTCGCGACCGCGGCGACGGTGGGCGCCGGGGCACGGGACACGGAGGGCGAGGAGCCGATCAGCACGTCCGTCGAGGAGCCGATGGCCGTGCCCGGCCAGGTGGAGCCGCTGCCCCTGCCGACCGGACGCCACGGCCTGTGGGTGGCCTGCCTGCTGGGCGGGGCCTCGGTCAGCTGCGGCGTGGCACTGACCGCCACCTCGGGCTGGCTCATCGTCCAGGCCTCGACGATGCCGGTGATCCTCACCCTCATGGTCGCCATCGTGGGGGTGCGGGCCTTCGGCATCTTCCGGCCGGCCTTCCGCTACGCCGAGCGCGTGGTCAGCCACGACGTGGCGCTGTCCGACCTCGCGGGCCGGCGGGCCGAGGTCTTCTCCCGGCTCATCCCGCTGACCCCGGCCCGGCTCGGCCGGCGCAGCCGGGGCGAGGTGCTGACCACGGTCGTGCGCGACCTCGACGACGTCATCGACGAGCAGGTGCGCGTCACCGTCCCCCTCTGGTCGGCCGTCATCGCCTCGGTCGTCGGCACGGTCCTGGCCGCCTGGCACATCCCCGCCGCCGGGCTGGCCGTGGGGACCGGTGCCGTGCTGACCTTCCTGGTCGCCTGGGCCGGGCACGTCGCCGAGCGCTCGGCGCACGCCGAGGCCGTCGCCGCCCGCGGCGAGGTGCAGCAGCGCACGACGGCCCTGGCCTCCCGGCTCCTGCCCGTGCAGTCCGTGACCGGCCTCTCCGCCGACCGCACACGTCTGCTCCGGCCCGTCGCCGACGCCGAGACCGCCCAGCAGCGCGCCGAGAAGCGCCTCATCACCGCCCGGGCCCTCGTCCTGGCCGTCGCCTGGATCATCGTCGCCGTCACCGTGGCGGTGGTCGCCGTCCTCACCGCCCGCACCTTCGCGGCCGGCGGGATCTCCGGGCCCTACGCCGCCCTCGTGGCGCTCGTCCCGATGGCCCTGGCCGACGCCTGGGTCGGCTCGGCCGACATCGCCGGGGCCCGCGCCCGGGCCCGCGCCGCCGCCGCCCGCCTCGAGCGGGTCCTCGCCCAGACCCCCGCCGTCGCCGACGCCGGTGGCCAGGCTCCCCCCGCCACCCCGGTCCCGGAGCTGGCCCTCAGCCGGGTGGGCGCCAGCTGGACGCCTGCACCGACGGGCGCGACCGCATACCCCGACCCCGCGGAGCCCACCCGCACCGAGGGTGAGCGGCTGCACCTGGCGCCCCTCGACCTGCGGCTCTCCCCCGGCGACCGGGTGGCGCTGACCGGGCCCAACGGCGCGGGCAAGTCGACGGCGCTGGCCGTGCTGGCCCGGCACCTGGACCCGGCGACGGGCACCTATGCCCACGACGGGACCGACGTGCTCCACCTCGACCTGGAGCAGACCCGGGCCCGCATGGCCGTCGTCGACGACGAGCCGCACGCCTTCGCGGGATCGGTGCGGGCCAACCTGGTCCTGGCCGCCCCGGATGCCGACGACGACCAGCTCGTGGCGGCCCTCGACGCGGTCGACCTGGGCCACTGGTTCGACACCTTGCCCGAGGGGCTGGACACCATGCTGACCGGGCTGTCCGGCGGTGAGCGGGCCCGGCTCTCGATCGCCCGGGCCCTGGTGTCGGGCCGGCCGGTCGTGCTGCTCGACGAGCCGACCGCGCACCTGGACGACGCGACCGCAGAGCGGGCGCTGGCCGGTCTGATGTCTGCGGGCGGCGGGGCGGAGCGCACGTTCGTGATGGTCAGCCACCGCGCCGGCGACCCCGACGGGTGGCAGGTCGTCGAGGTGGGTGGCGAGGGCGCTGCCGAGGGCACGGTCGGGGCCGACGCCCACGGTCGGTCCGGGACCTCTGCGGTGGAAGCCGCAGCCTCCCGCCCGTAGGTTGGACGGACCCGGGCCGTGAGGCCGGGACCCGACCTGAGGAGTGACATGGAAGGCATGACCTGGCTCTGGCTGGCCATCGCGGCCGTCGTCCTGATCGCGATCATCGCGGCGGTGATGCTCGCGCAGCGGAGCAAGAAGCGCGATCTCGCCCGTGAGGAGGCTGGCCACATCCGCGAGCGTGCCCGCGGTGGTGAGACCTCCGTGGCGAGCGCCGAGAACCAGGCCAGCGAACTGCAGGGCCAGGCGCGTGACGCCCGCGCCGAGGCCGACCGTCTCCAGCAGGAGGCCGACCGTCTCGAGGGTGAGGCCCACGACGCGGTGCAGGCCGCCCGCGACGAGCGCGACCGGTTGACGGACGACTACGTCCGCGCCGACGAGATCGACCCGGACGTCGACACCCCGCGCCACCGCGACTGACCCACCGCTCCCCTCCCCGCCGGGCGGCCGGGGCAACCACACGCCGCGCCCGGTGGGGATGGGCGTGGTGGGAAGATGGGGGCATGCCGCTGCCCGTCGCCCGCACGCCCCTGTCCGACCTCGACCCCGTGATCGCCCTGGGGGCGCTCGACGGGCGCTACCGGGGAGCCGTCGCCCCGCTGGTCGACCACCTCTCCGAGGCCGCGCTCAACCGGGCCCGCCTGCACGTCGAGGTCGAGTGGCTGATCCACCTCACCGACAAGAGCGTGGTCCCCGGCGCCGACACCCTCTCCGCCGACGAGCAGGCCGCCCTGCGCGCCCTCGTCACCGACTTCGACGCCGCCGCGATCGCCGAGCTCAAGGAGATCGAGGCCGAGACCGTCCACGACGTCAAGGCGATCGAGTACTACCTGCGCCGCCGCCTCACCGACATCGTCGGCGACCAGCGGGCGGAGTCCCTCGGTGAGCTGGTCCACTTCGCCTGCACCAGCGAGGACATCAACAACACCTCCTACGCCCTCATGGTCCAGGGCGCGATCGAGGAGGCCTGGCTCCCGAAGGCCCGCGCCCTCGTCGAGCAGCTCTCCGGCATGGCGCGCGAGCTCGCCGACGTGCCGCTCCTGGCGCACACCCACGGCCAGCCCGCGACGCCGACCACGATGGGCAAGGAGCTGGCGGTGCTGGCCTGGCGCCTCACCCGGCAGCTCGAGAGGGTGAGCGGCACCGCATACCTCGGCAAGCTCAACGGCGCGACCGGCACCTACGGCGCGCACGTCGTGGCCGTCCCCGGCGCCGACTGGCAGGCGGTCAGCCGCACCTTCGTCGAGGGCCTGGGCCTGACCTGGAACCCGCTGACCACCCAGATCGAGAGCCACGACTGGCAGGCCGAGCTCTACGCCGACGTCGCGCGCTTCAACCGGATCCTGCACAACCTGTGCACCGACGTGTGGACCTACATCTCGATGGGCTACTTCGCCCAGGTCCGCGGCCAGGGCACCGTCGGCTCGAGCACCATGCCGCACAAGGTCAACCCGATCCGCTTCGAGAACGCCGAGGCCAACCTCGAGGTCTCCAACGCTCTCCTGGACGTGCTCGCCTCGACCCTCGTCACCAGCCGCCTGCAGCGCGACCTCACCGACTCCTCGATGCAGCGCAACATCGGCACCGCGCTCGGCCACAGCATGCTCGCCCTCGACAACGTCTCCCGGGGCCTCGCGGGTCTGGACGCCGTGCCCGAGGCGATGGCCAAGGACCTCGACGCCAACTGGGAGGTGCTCGCCGAGCCGATCCAGTCGGTCATGCGGGCGCTGGCCGCGCGCGGGGTCGAGGGCATGACCAATCCCTACGAGCGGCTCAAGGAGCTCACCCGCGGCCGCCGGATCGGTCAGCCGGAGCTGGTCGAGTTCGTCCGCGGCCTGGGTCTGCCGGACGAGGAGCAGGCGCGCCTGGTCGAGCTCACCCCCGCCACCTACACGGGCATCGCGGTGGACCTCCTCACGCACCTGAAGTCCGACGCGTGATCATCACCCAGCCGGAGAACGTCGCCTCGCTCGAGGCGAACCTCCGCGGGCGTGGGTATGCGGTCGCCACCGCCACCACGCCCGTCACCGGAGACTTCCGGGCGACGCAGGCGGAGATCGCGCGGGCGCTGCGCCTGCCCGAGAGCGCCGGGACCAACCTGGACGCGTTGGAGGACTCGTTGCGGGACCTGCCCGAGATCTGGGGCGGTCCGGTCGCGCTGCACTGGCAGGACGCCGAGACTCTGGCCCGCCACGACGGTCCGCGCTTCTGGATCCTGTGCGAGATCCTGGACGGCGCCGACATGCCGGTCATCGCCGGCGGCCAGCGGCGCCGCACGGAGGCCGAGCCGGAGGGTGAGGCGTGAAGCTCTCCCGTCCCGTCGCGCTGGGCATCCTGGCCCTGATCGCGATCCTGCTGCTGTGGCTGATGCTCAACCAGTCCGACGGCGGGGGCTCCGCCGAGAGCCCGACGTCCCCGACGGTCACCCAGGAGGGCCCGTCGCAGCCCACGATCGACCCGACCGAGGACTTCCAGACCTTCGACCCGGACACTCCCGAGGACTCGGGCGACGAGGAGACGAGCCAGGACGACGCGACGGGCGGGGGCTCCAGTCCGGCGGGCACGGGGCAGGACCAGGCCGGATCCGCCGACGGACCCGTGGGCATCGACACCCGCGACTGGGACGACATCGACGCCTGCCGTGACGGCGACCTGCCCGGCGAGCTGGACGAGGTGGCCGACGACGTCGAGGCGGGCGGCCCGTTCGACTACCCGCACAAGGACGGCTCGACCTTCCAGAACCGCGAGGCGCTCCTGCCCGACGAGGAACGGGGCTACTACCGCGAGTACACCGTCGAGACCCCCGGCTCCAGCGATCGCGGCGCACGCCGGATCATCACCGGTGGCGGGGAGACCGACCCGGAGGTCTGGTACTACACCGACGACCACTACCGCAGCTTCTGCGAGTTCGCCCCCTGAGGGTTGGAGTGGCCCTCTCGCCAGTGGCCACGACCATCACGGCCCCACTTCATGCGGGAAACCGACCTAGGTGCCGGTTATAACCGGCGTCTAGATAGAAAAGCCGCATGAAGTCGTCGATTCGGGCGTAGGCCGGATCTCCCCGTGCTCGGTCACGAGCTCCGCACCCGGCCGGCAAAGCGTGCCGCCCGGCCGGCAAATCGTCGCGCCCTCCTGGCAAAGGCTCCCGCCCGGCCGGCAAAGCGTCCCGCCCGCCTGGCCGAGCGTCTCGCCGACCTGGCGATAACCCCATGCCCCCCTACGGGTTTGCTCGTTGACAGCGAGCAAACCCGTAGGGCGCTCCGAGGTGGTCCGCTCAGTGCCGGATGAGCCAGCGGGACACTGCGATCTCGAGGAGGACCCGCGGGCCGTCGCCGGTGCCGCCCCCGCTGCTGCGAGCTCGCCTCTTCAGCCCTGGTAGGGCCGGCTCCGGTAGCCGACGAGAGCGCCGGCACGGGTGAAGCCGAAGGACTCGTAGAGGGCGACCGCCGCGGCGTTGTCCTCCTTGACCGTCAGGCTGACCTTGCCGTCGGACGAGGCGGCCAAGATCGTCCGGCCGACCGAGGCGAGCAGCACCTTGGACAGCCCTCGTCCGCGAGCGCCGGGCGCGATCGCGATGAAGTCGAGATAACCGCCGCCGTCCGCCTGCACCTCGGCCGAGGCATAGCCGAGCAGCTCCCCCGCACCGCCGTCCAGCACGAGGGTGATCCGCCCGTCGTCCTCGACGAGCTGTCGGCCTGTGGCATAGGTGCTGGGGAAGGCTTCGGTATGCAGTGCCGCCAGGGCCCCGGTGTCGTCCGGCGTGGCGCGGCGCGGCTGCGGGCCGGCCGAGCCGGCGTCGGGCCAGCCCTCGTCGCTCTCCGCTTCGTAGGCGATGTTGACCGCGCTGCGGTGCCAGCCCAGCCCCTCGGCCAGCGCCGCCATCCCGACGTGGGCGGGGTCGGCGCTCATCTCGTGGTCGTCGACGCCCTCGGGCGTCTGCGCGATCGCGGCCTCCAGCAGCGCCCTGCCGTGCTCGACCCACGTGGTCTTATCGCTCGTCCACGGGCCCTGCACCCAGCTGCGCCCGGTCTCCTCGTCCCAGTCCACCGCGACCGCCCCGACGACCTGGTCACCGCTCACCAGCACCCGCAGGGTCTCGGTCCACGGCGGCGTCAGGTCCTCCAGCTCGGCGCGGATCCCCTCCCGCTCCGTGCCGAGATAGGCGCACGCCCACGCCGGCGCCTGCTGGGCCGCGGTGATCAGGTCCAGGGCGGCCGGGACGTCGGCAGGACGAGGTGAGGAGATCGGCATACCGTGGAGCGTAGGTCCTGCGCACCCAGGTGTGCGAGCAGATTTCCGGACCGCACGGAATACCCCATGGGGGTATGCTGTTGGCATGGCTGTGAACGGCTACACCGGGTCCAAGGACGACTACCTCAAGCGGCTGCGCCGCGTCGAGGGGCAGATCCGCGGCATCGCCCGCATGGTCGAGGACGACGTCTACTGCATCGATGTGCTCACCCAGGTGAGCGCGGCCACCAAGGCGCTGCAGGCCGTGAGCCTGGGGCTGCTGGAGGACCACATCGGGCACTGCGTCGTCGAGGCCGCGGCGGAGTCGGAAGAGGCCAAGGCCGCCAAGGTCCGCGAGGCCTCGGCGGCCATCGCCCGCCTCGTGCGCAGCTGACCCACCCCATCCCCACCAGAGGAGAAATCATGAACCAGCCCGAGACCCCCCGCGCCGACCACGTCCAGGAGGCGGAGAGCCACAGCCAGGTCCAGACCACCAAGATGATCGTCTCCGGGATGACCTGCGGCCACTGCGTCGCGTCGGTCACCGAGGAGCTGAAGGAGGTCGACGGCGTCCTGGACGTGCGCGTCGACAACCTGGTCAAGGGTGGCGACACCGAGGTCTTCATCGACACCGAGGGTGTCCTCGACATCCCGGCGGCCGAGGCGGCCGTCACCGAGGCCGGCTACACCGGCCGCGTCTGAGACACCGCATCTGAAGACACCGCATCTGACACCGGCCGGGCGGCACGGACCCCGCCCGGCCGGACCCAGTGACACGAGACGCCCCGTCGGGCGCCGGATGAGGAACCAACGATGAGCACCACCAGCAGCCCTGCGCGCAGCACCGCCCCGGAGGCCGGCGACACCCAGCACGTCGACCTGGCCATCAGCGGGATGACCTGCGCGTCCTGCTCGGCCCGGATCGAGCGCAAGCTCAACAAGCTCGACGGGGTCGAGGCCAGCGTCAACCTGGCCACCGAGAAGGCGTCGGTCTCCTTCCCCTCGGCCCTGTCCGTCGCCGACATCGTGGCGACGGTCGAGAAGACGGGGTATGGGGCCACGCCCCTGGAGAAGGAAGGTCCCCGTGCTCCCGCGATGACGCACGACGTGGTGGGGCAGGGCTCGCTGCGGCTTCGGATGGTCGTGTCCACGGTGCTGGCGGCGATCATCGTCGTGCTGCACATGGTGCCGCCGGTGGCCGACGCACTCGGGATGACCGGGCACTGGCTGCAGCTGGCGCTGACCGCCCCGATCTATTTCTGGGCCGCCTGGCCCTTCCACCGCGCCGCGGCGATCAACGCCCGGCACGGCGCGTCCACGATGGACACCCTGGTCTCGGTCGGCACGACCGCGGCCTTCGCGTGGTCGGTGGTGGCGCTGCTGACCGGCTTCAGCCACGACATGTACTTCGAGACGGTGGCCGTGGTCACCGCCTTCCTCCTGATCGGGCGCTACATCGAGGCGCGCGCCAAGGACCAGGGCCGCTCCGCGCTGCGCTCGCTCATGGAGCTGGGCGCCAAGGACGTGGCCGTCCTGCGGCACGAGGCCGGCAGCGGCGCGTGGTCCGAGCACCGGATCCCGGTCGAGGAGCTGTCGGTCGGGGACCGCTTCGTGGTCCGTCCCGGCGAGAAGGTCGCCACGGACGGGCGGGTCGTGGACGGCTCGTCCACCATCGACGCCAGCATGGTGACCGGTGAGTCGATGCCGGTCGAGGTCGGCGCCGGCGACGAGGTCGTGGGCGCGACGGTCAACGGTCACGGCCGGCTGGTCGTGGAGGCCTCGCGCGTCGGCCGCGAGACCACCCTGGCCCGGATCACCGACCTGGTCGAGCAGGCGCAGACCGGCAAGGCGCCCGTGCAGCGGCTGGCCGACCGGATCTCTGCCGTCTTCGTGCCGGCGGTGCTGGTCATCGCGCTGGTGACCTTCGTGCTGTGGCTGCTCACCGGGCATTCGGTCGCCGAGTCGTTGGCACCGGCCGTCGCGGTGCTGATCATCGCCTGCCCCTGCGCCCTCGGCCTGGCCACCCCGACCGCCCTGCTCACCGGCACCGGCCGCGGTGCCGAGCTGGGCATCCTCATCAAGGGCCCGCAGATCCTGGAGTCGACCCGCAGAGTCGACACCGTGGTGCTGGACAAGACCGGCACCCTGACGACGGGCGAGCCGGTGCTGACCGAGGTGGCCACCGCAGGCTCCCTCCCGCAGGACGCCGCGCTCAAGGCCGCGGCCAGCGTCGAGACCGGCAGCGAGCACCCCGTGGCCCGTGCGATCGTCGACGGCGCCCGCGAGCGTGGGGTCGACCTGTCGCCGATCACCGGCTTCACCAACCTGCCGGGCCAGGGCGCCCGCGCCTCCATCAAGGGCACCGAGGTCACCGTCGGGCGACCGGCGCTCTTTGACGAGGTCGCCGAGGAGCTGCAGGCCGCGGTCGACGCCGGCACCGGCACGACCGTCCTGGTCGGCTGGGGCGGCACGGCCCGTGCGGCCATCACGGTCGCGGACACCCCGCGTGAGACCAGCACGGCGGCGGTGGCGCGACTGCGCGAGCTGGGGCTCACCCCATACCTGCTGACCGGTGACAACGAGCACACCGCCCGCCGCGTCGCCGAGGAGGTCGGGATCGACCCCGACAACGTCGACGCGGGCGTCATGCCGGAGGACAAGTTCGCCCACGTCAAGGCGCTGCAGGACCGGGGCCGGGTCGTGGCGATGGTCGGTGACGGGGTCAACGACGCGGCCGCGCTCGCCCAGGCCGACCTGGGCATGGCGATGGGCTCGGGCACCGACGTGGCCGCCGAGTCGGCCGACATCGTGCTCATGCGCTCCGACGTCGAGGCCGTGGCCGACGCGATCGGACTGTCCCGCAAGACGCTGAGGATCATCAAGGAGAACCTCGCCTGGGCGTTCGGCTACAACACCCTGGCGATCCCGCTGGCCGCCTTCGGGATGCTGACCCCGATGATCGCCGGCGCCGCGATGGCTTTCTCCAGCGTGCTCGTGGTGCTCAACAGCCTGCGGCTGAAGGGCTACGGGCGGGGCGACAGCACCACCTGACCGACCGGCGACACGGTCTGCTGCTGACCGTCGACACGGTCTGTCACGAGAAGCGGTGAGAAGTCCGCAGAGGACGGGAAACTATCCCGCCTCTGCGGACTTCTCGTTGCTCAAGGGGCGGCAGGACGTGTTCCCGGTGACCCTGGCCAGATCCGACAGCCGGAAAGTGATCCGTCGTCCGGAAAGAACCGGACGACGGATCACTTTCCGGCTGATGGATCTCGAGGGAGGCACGTGGTGACCAGACCACGTCGCCGGCCCGGTGGAGGGCGTGTTCCCGGTGGGGAGCAGAGTGTGTCCCCGGTCGCGGGAGACGCTCAGATGGTGACGGTGCCGTTCGGGGTCTCGAAGGTCACGTCGTAGAGGCACGGGCAGTCGTCGTCCTCGACGAAGCCGAACTCCACGGCCGACTCGAAGCTGCCCTTGGGAGCGTCGCTGATGCCCAGCCACTCGCGCACGACCGGGAAGTCGCCGCCCAGGGTCAGGCCGGTCAGCTTCGTCGCGTTGTCGTCCAGGCGGGAGGGACGGTCCTCGACGGGCGAGAGCCACTTGACGAAGAAGGGCAGGTTGGAGTGGTCGATGACGTTCTTGACGCCGATCTGGCGCCACGTGAGCTCGACGCCCTCGGGGGTGGTCCGGTTGCCGTCGGCGGCCTGCCGCCCCAGGCGCTCCTCGACCGCGGCGAGGTCGTCGACCGCGACGACCCAGGCCATCCAGCCGCCGCCCTTCTCGGAGCGGGCGCGCACGGCCTGACCGAACGGCGCCTTGTCGGAGGCGGGGTGGTCGAGCACCTCGACGACCTCGACGTAGCGGTCCTCGGCCAGCGGAAGGATGACGTTGCGCGTGCCGAATCTGGGGTGCACGCCCCCATCCCTGGGGGTGACTCCCAGCTGCTCCGCGAGGCGCTCGGCCGTCGCCTTCAGGCCCTCGGGGCCGGCGGCGTAGCTCACGTGGTCGATCCGCATGCCGTCATCGTGGCATATGGCCCTTTCGATCCCGACATCGGCCTCATCCGGTCCCACCCTCGAGGCCCCTGGGCGGGCTCAACCCCGCTGGCGCACCGCCTCGTAGAGCAGGATCGCCGCCGACGTCGCCACGTTGAGCGAGTCCGCCCGACCGACCATCGGGATCCGCACCCGGTGCGTCGCGGCCGCCATCAGCTCCTCGGTCAGCCCCTGCTTCTCCGTCCCGACCGCGATCGCCACCGGACCGGTCAGGTCCACGTCGGTGTGCAGCTGGTCCGTGGAGGGGGTCGCGGCCAGCAGGGGTATGCGGTGCTCCTCCAGCCACGCGAGGGTCACCTCGGTCGGGTCGCTGGCCACCGGGACCGAGAAGACCGTGCCCTTGCTGGCCCGCACCGTGTTGGGATTGCCCCAGTCGGTGACCGGATCGGCGGCGACGACGGCGGTGACCCCGGCGGCGTCCGCGGTGCGCAGGATCGCACCGAGGTTGCCCGGCTTCTCCACGCCCTGGCAGACGAGCAGCAGCGGGGCGTCCCCGAGCAGAGGCGTCAGGTCGGCGCAGCGGCGGCCAAGGGGGCTGCTGTCGACGACCGCCAGGAAACCGTCCGGCCCCTCCCGGTAGGCAGCTTTCTCGAAGGCCGGCCTGGACAGCTCGACCAGCTCGGTGCCGAGCGCCCCGACCCGACCGGGCAGGTCGTCGGCCAGGGCCTGCTGCCCCATGAGCGCCGGGCAGTAGAACAGGGTGAGCGGCACGATGCCCGCGTCGAGGGCGAGCCGCAGCTCCTCATACCCTTCGATCAGCGTGCGGCCCTGCTCCTCCCGGGTGCGCCGTCGGCGGAGCGCGGGCAGCGCCTTGACGCGCGGGTTGGCCGGTGAGGTGATGAGGCTGGGCACGGTGCCAGTGTCGCCCATCGGCGCCGCTGCACTAGATTGACCCGCTGTGGAGGGGAACCTCGAGCCGGAGACGGAGCGTCGGAGCGGCGTGCAGAAGATGCTTCAGGCTGCCAAGGACTGGGTCTTCGCCAGCCCGCGCAACGCCGGCACCACCGCGGTCGTCGCGGCGCTGCTGGTGACCGTGCCGTTCGGCGGGCTCGCGGCGGTCGAGGAGGAAGATCTGCCGCAGAGGCCGGTCGGGGAGGCGGTGGAGTTCGCGCCCTGGACGATCACGCTGGAGAAGGCGATCGTCGGGCCCGACCTCGGCGAGGGCTTCCTCACGATCGAGGGGCGCCAGCACATCCTCATCCTGGGGCACCTCACCACCACGGCCGACGTCACCGAGACCATGTCCGTGGGAGAGCTGCGGAACTCGTTCTACGTCAGCGCCGAGGATGTCGAGCTGGCCGACTTCGCCGGCAACCCGCTGAGCCCGGGGGGCACGCCGCCCCCGGAGGGCACGCCGACCTCGGGGGGCACGCTGCCGACGACGGGGACCGTCCACACGCTGGATCCCACCGTCGAGACGTTGTTGTCCGTGCCGCCAGGCCTGGGCTACGACATCGGCATCCACCTGACCACCACGGACCCCGTGCCGGAGCAGCTCCGGGTGGACCTGTGGACCAAGACCCACCGGCAGAGCTCCATCGAGGACACGATGCTGTGGACCGACGAGGTGCCCAGCGCGACGGTGATGGTCCCGACCGAGCGCTCCGGACCGGTCGTCGACCCGTTGGCGGAGGAGCCGTGAGCGCCCCGACCGCCGGGAGCCGGATCGCGGGGCGGTGGCTCGGGCCGGCGGGCAAGATCGGCTTCGTGGTCGCCGCGCTGGCCCTGGCTCAGGTGATCGGCGACCAGTTCCAGAACCCGATCGAGGAGGTCGCCGAGCCGCGCCTGCACACGGTGGCCGTCGGTGAGGGGGCGCACATGCGCGCGCTGGCCATCCAGGTGGAGGACGTCCGGCTGGGCACCGCGCTCGTGGACGACGACACCACCCTGCCCACCGGGGGCCTCTGGGTGGTCACCGACGTGACCTACACCCCGACCGTCAAGGACGCCGGGCTCCCGATGGCTCAGATCGTTGACGACGCGGGACGCACCTACCGCCAGACCCGGCTCGGCTCCTCCAGCTGCGGCAGCTCCATGCCCGACGTGCCGCTGTCCTGCTCGGTCGCCCTGGAGGTGCCGGTCGAGGCGCTCGAGGGGGCCCGGCTCCGGCTGGGGGCCAACGAGGACCCCCGCTACGACGACCTGCTCGACGTCGACCTGGGTCTGTCCGCCGCCGACGGCGAGGCCGCCGTCGCCGCCGCCGAGACGGTCGAGCTCCGGATGCCCGACCTGCCCCTGCCGCCGATCCCCTCCCTGGGTGGTGGCGACCGATGAGCACCTGGTGGCGCCGCAACCGCTGGGCCCTGCTGGCCCTGCCCGTCGTCTTGGCCCTGGCCATGGCGGCCGCCAGCTATCGCATCCTGACCAGCTGGAATCCCACCCACGCGACCGAGCCGGTGACCGCCGCGCCCGGCGGCACGGCCCACCTGGTGCAGGAGATGGAGGACGCCGGCGAGGGCTACACCATCGACGTCGTGCTCGGTGCCGGGCCGGTGACGCAGCCCACGACCGCCCCGGGCTACGACGCCGAGGAGCTGCCGATCCCGGAGGCCCCCGGCACCGTGGTCTGGCTCATCCCGCTGGAGGTCAGCGCGGATCCCCAGACGATCCTGCAGGGCTGCGGGCTGCGGCTGGTCGACGAGAAGGGGAGGGAAACCACATACTCCTCCATCCGCCCTGGCGTGGTCGGCCTGCCCTTCTCGCCCTGCGTGCCCCCGGAGACCCCCGGACCGGCCGCCGAGAGCGGTCTGGACATCCGGTCGGACCCGACTCCGCCGCGGCCGGAGACCTACACGGTGCCGATCTACTTCCGCACGTCCGAGGATTTCGTGCCCGTCCGGCTTGACGTGTCCTGGCAGACGCCCGTGTATGCGGCACTCGAGCTCAGCGTGGAAGGGGACTGAGCCGTGGGCGTGCTGCGTGAGATCGGACGCACCCTGGCCGGTGCGCTGGCCATCGTCTGGCAGGCGGTGCGCCTGCTCCTGGCCCACTGGCCGGTGCTGGTCGTGGTGCTGCTGCTGGGAGCGGCCGCGCGTGAGCTGGCGCTGTGGGGCTCCTTCGAGCTGAGCAAGGTCAGCCCCGTCGCCGCGACGATCACCGTCGCCCTGGCGCCGCTGGCCAGCGTGATCGCCCTGATCGTGGCCCTGCGCGTGCTGATGCCCTCGTTGGGCAGCGTCGCCGGGGACGAGGCCCGGATGCCGCTGCCCCGTCAGCTGGTCGTGGTCGGCAGCGCACTCGTCCCGTTCCTGGCCGTGTATGCGGCACAGGGCTACCTGCGCAAGGACTCGCGGCGCTTCGTCAACGAGGTCACCGTCGACGAGTTCAACAGCACCGACTTCTTCGCCGGCGAGACGATGGACGAGCGCACCTGGGCGGGGGCGTCGTGGGTGGTCACGGTCGCCATCATCGTCATCGCGCTCGTGCTGCGCTGGGGCCTGGACAGGTGGGGGCTGGCGCAGCGGCACTGGGGCTTCGGCTTCCTCGCCGGCTGGCTGGAGGCGCTGTGGCTGCTGACCATCGCCAAGGCGTTCAGCGCCGAGTGGGGCAAGGTCTGGGAGTGGATCCTGGACCGGCGCGGGGTGCACTGGCTGGTCGAGGGCTACGAGACGGTCGTGCGGGTGCTCGGCCCGGTCGGTGCCGCCGTCGACGGGGTGGTCGGGTGGCTGCTCGGCATCGCGGGACGGCTGGACACCCTCGTGGTCGTGCCGCTGGCGTGGCTGACCGTCGGCGCGATCGTCTACGGGCGGGAGCTGGGCAAACCGGCCGCGGCGCCCGACCTGGGGGACGTGCGCGAGCGGGTCGTGGGGTCGATCGAGGACGAGCGGGTCCGGCGTCGGCTCGAGCGGCTGCGGCGGCGTGCGGAGCTGGCGCGGCAGCGCGCCGAGGCGGTCAGGGCGCGGACCTCGATCGTGCCGGCCTGGCTCCGGGAGTGGCTGGCCCAGCCGGTGACCAGCGTGACCGGCCGGTTCTCCTCCCTGGGCAAGGGTCTGCTGACGCTCGTCCGGGCCGGGCTCATCCCGATGGTGACGCTGTGCCTGGTGCTGCTCGCCGGCCGCCGCGTCGGCAGCCTGGTCGCCGACCTCGCCCGCGCGGTCATCGGTCCGCTCGACCCCGCGTGGGGCGTAGCGATCTCGCCGATGATCGACGTCGTGCTGATGACGAGCAACACCCTCATCATGGTCGTCCTCATCGCCGCCGCGGTGGACCGCTTCCTGGCCCGGCCGGCGCAGGAGATCCGTGCGGAGTCGGAGCTCTCCGACGCCGCGGCCGACGGGACCGCGCCCGCCTGATCCGCTGCCGCAGCAGACCGTGTCGCCGGGCGCTCAGAAGGGCCGGCAGACCGTGTCGCCGGGCGCTCAGAAGGGGCGCCAGCTGCCCCGCTCAGAGCAGGGCGGCGGCGACCTCGTCGAGCGCCTCGGCCAGGCCGTCCTCCTCGACCGTGCCGGTCATCAGGTCGGCCGCCTCGACGACCTCGGGCGGCGCCTGACCCATGGCGTAGCCACGGGCGGCCCAGGTGAGCATCTCCAGGTCGTTGCGCTGGTCACCGGCGGCGACGGTGCGGTAGGGCTCGACCCCCAGCCGACGTCGCACCTGCTCCAGGGCCGAGGCCTTGGAGACGCCCTCGGGCGCGAGGTCGAGCCAGGCGCTGTAGCCCACGGCGTAGGACACCCCGTGCAGGCCGATCCGGTCGACCATCTCCGCGAAGGCCTCCGAGGTCGAGCTGGGGTCGCGGAAGGTCACGCGGGTCGCGGGGTGGGCCACCAGCTCCTCCATCGGCACGAGGATCTCCTCCCCCCAGAGCTCTCCTTGGGGGAAGGGCCTGGCCACCTTGAACCCGACCCCGATCTCCTCGACGGCGATGAGCACCTCGGGCATCTCCTGCCGGATGAGGGAGACGGCCGGCGCGGGGTCGAATGTGACGACCTCCTCCAGCCGGTAGCCCTCCTCGGTCTCCGGGTCCACGACCACGGTGACGGCACCGTTGGAGCACACCGCATAGCGACCCGGGGTCATCAGACCCAGCTGCTCCATGACCGGCAGGGTCGCGATGACCGAGCGCCCGGTGGCGATGACCACCTCGACCTGGGGGTGGTCGTCCATCGCCCGGATCGTCCGCGCCACCCGCTCCGAGAGATGCCCGTCGTGGTGCAGGATCGTGCCGTCGACATCGAGGGCGATGAGGAGCGGCAGGTCACGCACAGGATGCCGGTGCGCACCGGCGAGATTCTCGTGGGTGGTCACACCGGCACCCTAGCGACCGGTGCGGGCGCCGTCCGGCAGTGGCACCTGAAGGCCCCTACGGGTTTGCTCGCCCACAGCGAGCAAACCCGTAGGGGGATCAGAGGCACCCCGGCCCGCGGCCGGGAACCTCCCTCACGACTCCTTGGCCATCAGCGCCTTGCGCCAGGTCAGCGTCCCGGAGGTGTGCATCACCGACCGCTGGTAGAGACGGGCACCCACGCGGATCGTCAGGTAGCAGAACGCGATGACCAGCAGCAGCGCCACGACCGGCTCCCACCACTCGGTCTTGCCCTCCAGGATCCGCATCGGCATCAGGATGGTGGACAGCACCGGGACGAAGGAGCCGATCTCGCGCCAGGTGCCCTGCAGGTTGATCCCGACCACGAAGACCAGGACCAGCACCATCGTCAGCGGCATCGTCGTGGACTGCAGGTCCTCGTTGCGGGAGGCCAGCGACCCGGCCGCCGCCCAGATGCAGGCCAGGGCCAGGAAGCCCAGGACGAAGAAGGGGATGTACCAGGCGATCCCCTCCACCAGCCCCGGCAGGGCGATGTCGAAGTCGGTGAAGGTCAGCCCGATCAGACCGGCGGCCACGATGAGCACCAGCTGGCCCAGCGCGAGCACAGTGTTGCCGACGACCTTGCCGAAGAGCAGCGAGCGGATCGGCACGGCGGCGGCCAGGATCTCCACCAGGCGCGACTGCTTCTCCTCCACCACGCTGGTGGCGATCTGCATGCCGAACATCAGCGAGGACATGTAGAAGAGCGCGGCGAAGACCATGCCGAGGATGAAGGCCATGAAGCCGTTGCCGCCGTCCTCCGTCTCGGTCAGGTCACGGGTCGTCAGCGCGGTCCCCTCCATCAGCGAGCCGACGTCGGTGCCGGCGGCCTCGGCGTTGGCGGTCAGGGCCTGCGTGCGGACGACGTCCCCGACGAGCGCGGACAGCTGGGCGTTGGTGGGGCCCTCGTCGACCAGCTCCCAGCCCTCGGCCGTCTTGATCAGGCCGTAGTCGACCTCGCCGGAGCGGGCGGCCGCCTCGACCGCGGCCGCGTCGCCGAGCTCGGTGGCGCTGAGGGAGGCCCCCTCGTCCGAGGCCTTGGCGGACTGCTCGGCCTGCTGCACGATGGCGGTCCCCTCGGCGCCCTCGACGCCGAGCTTGTAGGACATCGAGCCGCCCCCGATGAAGCTCTGCGCGAGCAGCACGGCCAGCAGCAGGAAGATGGTCAGGCCGGTCGACATCAGGAAGTTCTTGTCGCGCAGTCGGACCTGGATCTCGCGGGCCGCGACGAGCGGCCAGGCGGCGTTCTGCTTCATCAGACGGCCACCTCTCGGTAGATCTCGGACAGGGTCGGGCGGATGCGGCTGAACTCCCGCACCCCGCCGCGGGCGACGGCGTCGGCGAGCAGACGCTCCGCCACCGCCTCGCTCTCGGGCTGGATCAGGACGCTGGGGCCGTCGAGGTCGATGACCTCGATGCCGGGCGTCCCGCGCACCCACCCGGTGTCGTTGGTGGTGGTCAGGCGGTAGCGCAGCGGCGCGTTGGCCCGGAGCTCCTCGGAGGTGCCGCGAGCGACGACCTTGCCGTGGTGCAGCACCACGATCGAGTCGCAGAGCCGGTCGACCAGGTCGAGCTGGTGGGAGCTGAAGAGCACCGGCACGCCGCGGGAGGTGTGCTCGCGCAGCAGCTCGCTCATCTGGTCCACCGCGGCCGGGTCCAGGCCCGAGAAGGGCTCGTCCAGCACGAGCATCAGCGGGTCACCCAGCACCGAGGCGATGATCTGTGCCCGCTGCTGGTTGCCCAGCGACAGCTCCTCGACCTTGCTCTTGAGCCGCTCGCCCAGGCCGAACCGCTCGAGCAGGTCGGTCGAGCGGGCGCGGGCGTCCGCGGCGCTCATCCCGTGCAGCTGGCCGAGGTAGGTCAGCTGGCCCAGCACGGGCTGCTTGGGGTAGAGGCCCCGCTCCTCGGGCATGTAGCCGAACCGGGTGCGCACGTCGCGGCCCGCGGGTCGGCCGTCCCAGAGCACCTCCCCCTCGCTGGGCGCGAGCACCCCCATGATCATCCGCATCGTGGTGGTCTTGCCGGCGCCGTTGCCGCCGACGAAGCCCACCATCCGACCTTCGGGCACCTCGAAGGTGACCCCGTCGGTGGCGAGCACGTCGCCGAACCGGCGGGTGAGGTTCTTGACCTCGAGCATGTGCGTTTCCCTTTCGTCGATCTCGTGATCCACGCTATGCGGGAGGGCCCGACGCCACATCGGGCGCACGGGCGAGATCCGCCCTCCCCCCTGAGACGGATCAGGCCTGCGGCCGCACCAGCCCGGCCTCGTAGGCGGCGATGACCGCCTGCACCCGGTCGCGCACCCCGAGCTTGGCCAGCACGTTGCTGACGTGCGTCTTCACGGTCGCCTCGCTGACGAACGCCTCGGCGGCGATCTCGGCGTTGGACAGGCCGCGCGCGAGCAGGGCCAGCACCTCACGCTCGCGCTCGGTCAGCTGCGGCAGGGGTATGGGGCCACTCCCCTCCCCCTCCTCCCCCGCCCCGGGTGCGCCCTGGGTGGGTGCGGTCATCCGCGCGATGACCCGCATCGTCACCTCCGGCGCCAGCAGGGCGTGGCCGTGGGCGACCTTGCGGATGGCATCGACGAGGTCGTCGGGGTCGGTGTTCTTGAGCAGGAAGCCGCTGGCCCCGGCCTCGAGGGCGTCGAAGAGATAGTCGTCGCGGTCGAAGGTGGTCAAGATGACGACCTTCGTGCCGGGGTGCGAGGCGACGACGCGGCGCGTGGCCTCCACCCCGTCGAGCACCGGCATCTGGACGTCCATGAGCACCAGGTCGGGCCCCAGCTCCGCCACCGCGTCGAGCGCGGCCGCGCCGTCGGTCACCTGCCCCACGACCTCGATGTCCGGCTCGACCGACAGGATCATCGCGAAGCCCTGCAGCAGCAGCGGCTGGTCGTCGACGAGCAGGACCTTGATGACGTCTCCCCTCACCCGGAGATCCTCTCACCCTGGGCCAGTGCCGCACGACGGTCGGCGTCGCCGCGACCCTCGAGCGGGAACCACACCCGCACCCGCCAGCCCCGCGCGCCTACGCGAGGGCCGGCCTCGACCCCGCCGCCGAGGTGCTGGGCCCGCTCCCGCATCCCGCGCAGGCCCAGGCCGGTCCCGGACGTCCCGGCCCGCTGGGTGCCGTCGTCGACGACCTCCACCTCGAGCTGGTCGGCCTCCTCGTCGACCCGCACCACGGCCTGGACCAGCCGGGCGGTCGAGTGCTTGTGGACGTTGGCGATCGCCTCCTGGACGATCCGGTAGGCCGAGAGCTGGACCGGCGGCGGCACCCGCCCCGCCGCTCCGGCAGACGACTCGACCAGCCGTACCGACACCTCGCAGGTCGGCGTGCTCGAGCTGTCGGCGAGCGCGGCCAGGTCTGCCAGGGTCGGTTGAGGTGCGCGGTGGGCGGAGACCGAGGTGGAGGGAGGCTGCATACCCTGCCCTCCGTCGTCCTGAGGGTCCACGTCGTCGCTGCGGAGGGTCCCGAGGAGGTCGCGCATCTGGCCGACGGCCTCGCGGGAGGAGCGCTCGACGGCCGCGAGCGCCGAGGCCGCCGCCTCCGGGTCGCGCTCGAGCACGCGCCGCCCCGCCGCGGCCTGGACGCCCATGACCGAGACGTGGTGGGCGACGACGTCGTGCAGCTCGCGGGCGATCCGCAGGCGCTCGGCGACGACCGCCTGGTCCCGCAGGCGGGCGGACTGGGAGGTGATCGTGCGGGCCTGGTCCTCGACCTGCGCCGTGTGACGGGCCCCGCGCCAGGCGAGCTGACCGAGGATGATCGCCCCGCCGAAGAACAGGCTGTTGTTGAGCAGCATGAAGACGAACCAGGCCACCGGCACGGAGAACAGGCCGATCTGCTCGGGCACGTCCTCGGCGAAGCGGCGCAGCAGCTCCTCGGTCCCGCTGCTGGCGGCATAGCCCCAGGCGACCCAGCCGACCATCAGCGCCAGCACGACGGCGATGGCGGCCTGGATCGCGCGGCGGTCGCGGGCCCAGGCCATCCCGGAGAAGATGAGGAAGAAGTAGAGGACCTGCATCGGCAGGGTGCTCATCGTCATCGGCAGGAGCAGCCCGGTCACGGTCATGTGCAGCCCGCTGGCGGCGGTGACCAGCACGGGGTGGGTGCGCCGGAAGGCGACGAGGGCGACGGCGGACACGAGCGCGGCATACTGCCACCCGCTGCCGTGCGACTCGTCGACGAAGGCGCCGAGGCTGCGCATGCTCTCCTGGCCCAGCGCGACGAGGAGCATCGCGCCGAGCGCGAGCCGCACGTCGACCCGGCGCTCGCGGGGCGTGGGTGCGGGGCGCTCCCAGTCTGCGTCGACCCCGAACCAGCTGTCGATCCTGCTCATCCCTCCAGGGTAGGAGCGGCCAGGGCGCCGGCGCCTCCCCCGCAAGACCTCATCCTTGCGACGTAGGCGCCGTTGGTGTCGAGGGATGCTCGTCCACGACCTCGTGCTCCTCGGCGCCACCCTGACCCGCCCGGACCAGGCCCTGCTGGGCACCGGCGTGGCCGTCGCCGCGCTCTCCGAGCTGTCCCGGCGCGAGCTGGTGCAGGTCACGCCGGGCGGCGTCGTGCGCCTGCTCCGGCGGGAGGGCACCGGGGAGCCGATCCTCGACGACGTGCTCGAGCGCCTCGAGCGGATGGGGCCGGGCGAGCCGCGCCGCCCTCGACGACCGCCGCGTCGAGACCCTTCGTCAGCGCCTGGTGGACGTGCTCACGGGAGAGAAGGGGGCCGACCCCGACACCGGACCCCTGCTGCCGATGCTCCACGCCATGTCCTGGGTGTATGCGGTCACGCGCCCGGCCCTGCCCGCCGGCTGGGACCGTGGCCAGGTCGAGCGTGCCGGGGCGGGTCGGGGCGGCACGTCCTGGCTGGCCGAGCCGCTGCGCGCCCACCTGACCGGGCAGGGCGGGGCCACCGCCGTCATCGGCGGCGTCTAGGACCGACCCGAGAACCGACCTGGCGGACTACTGCAGCTCGGTCAGGCGCGCCGTCTGGCCGGGGCCGCCCACGGGGTGGAGCACGTCGCGACCGCCCAGGAACGGCCGCAGCGCCTCGGGCACGTGGATCGAGCCGTCGGCCTGCTGGTGGTTCTCCAGCAGCGCGATCATCGGGCGGGTGTTGGTCAGCGCGGTCCCGTTGAGGGTCGCCACGATCCTGGTGCCGCCACCCTGCGGGTCCCGCTCGCGGATGGACAGGCGGCGGGCCTGGAAGGTGGTGCAGTTGGAGGTCGAGGTGAGCTCGCGGTACTTGCCCTGGGTCGGGATCCACGCCTCGCAGTCGAACTTGCGCGCGGCCGGGCCGCCCAGGTCGCCGGCGGCGACGTCGATGACGCGGTAGGGCAGCTCGAGGGCGTCCAGGATGCGGCGCTCGACGCGCAGCAGGTTGGCGTGCTCCTCCACGGCGTCCTCGACGCGGCAGTAGACGAACATCTCCGTCTTGGTGAACTGGTGCACCCGGAAGATCCCCCGGGTGTCCTTGCCGTAGGAGCCGGCCTCGCGCCGGTAGCAGGTGGAGGTAGCCGCATACCGGAGAGGACCGGCCGACAGGTCGAGGATCTCGTCGGCGTGCAGGCCGGCGAGCGCCACCTCGGAGGTGCCGGTGAGGAAGAGGTCGTCGGCCTCCAGGCGGTAGACCTCGTCGGCGTGCGCGTCGAGGAAGCCGGCGCCGGCCATCGTCTCGGGGCGCACGAGGGTGGGGACCGTGACCGGGACGAAGCCCTCGTCCTGGGTGATCTGCTGCGCCAGGCCCATCAGCGCCTGGTCGAGCTGGGCGCCGACGCCCATGAGGTAGTAGAAGCGGGCGCCGGAGACCTTCGCGCCGCGCACGGTGTCGATCGCGCCGTGCAGCTCGCCGAGCTCGAGGTGGTCGCGCGGGGTGAAGCCCTCCGCCTCGAAGTCGCGCGGCGTGCCGACGTGCTCGAGCACGACGTAGTCGTCCTCGCCCCCGACCGGGACGCCGTCGATGATGACGTTGCCGATCCGACGCATGGCCGCGTCGCGCTCCTGCTCGGCGGCGTTGGCGTCGGCCTCGAGGGTCTTGACGCGGGCGGCGAGGTCCTTGACCTGCGCGAGCAGCGCCTGCTTCTCCTCACCCTGGGCCTGGGCGACCTGCTTGCCGAAGGCCTTCTGCTCGGCGCGCGCGCTCTCGAAGCCGGACAGCGAGGCGCGGTGACGCTCGTCGGCGGACAGGACGGCATCCACCAGCCCGGGGTCCTCGCCGCGCGCCTGCTGGCTGGCGCGGACGCGGTCGGGATCGGCTCGGAGCTCGCGGATGTCGATCATGGGTCCAAGCCTACTGGCGCGGAACTACCGGTTTCCGGCGACTACGGTGGGGGGTATGGAGAACGCGCGCACCTCGGGTGCTGTCGGGGGCACGGACCGGGACCACCAGGGGGATGGTGGCCGCCGCACGGTGGCCATCGTGGTGAACCCCACCAAGTTCGAGCAACCCGACCGGGTGAAGGGGCGGGCGCAGGAGATCTGCGGCCGTCACGGCTGGGAGCTGATGTGGCTGGAGACCACGGCCGAGGACACCGGCACCGGCCAGACCCGGGAGGCGATCGAGGCCGGGGTGGACCTGGTCTGCCCGCTGGGCGGGGACGGGACGGTGCGCACGGTGGCCAGCGAGCTGGCCGGGGGCGAGGTCCCGATGGGCCTGCTGCCCGGTGGGACCGGCAACCTGCTGGCCCGCAACCTCGAGCTGCCCGTCGACTCGCTCGAGCGGTGCCTGGAGATCGCGCTGACCGGCCAGGACGTGCCGATCGACACATGCAGCCTGGACCTGGTGCGGCCCACCAGCGCGCAGCTGGCCGCCCGCTTCGAGGACGAGACCGACCCCGCGGAGAATGTCGACTTCGACGACGCGGTGGACGACCGGTCCTCCGAGGACGTGCGCGAGCGGCACACCTTCCTGGTCATGGCCGGGCTCGGCTTCGACGCAGAGGTCATGGCCGGCGCGCCGGAGAAGCTCAAGGCCCGGATCGGCTGGCCGGCCTACCTGGTCGCCGGGCTGCGCCACCTCAAGGGCCCGCAGTTCACGATCGCGCTGAAGATCGACGGCGAGGAGCCGCTGCGGCGGCGCGTGCGCAGCGTCATGGTCGGCAACGTCGGCAAGCTGATGGGCGGGATGGAGCTGCTGCCCGACGCCCTCGCCGACGACGGCACCGCCGACGCGGTCCTGCTCTCCCCCGAGGGGATCGTGGGCTGGGCGGCGATGGTCGGCCAGCTGGCGACCCGGCAGCACTTCGGCCACTCCCGCGTCGATCACTTCCAGGGCCAGGAGATCCGCGTGGTCTCCGACAAGCCGGTCGAGATCGAGCTGGACGGCGACACCATGGGCTCGGCCATCGCGATGCGCGTCATGGTGCAGCCCGGCAACCTCGTCGTCCGGCTGCCCTACGGCCGTCAGGGGACCGCTGACGGAGCTTGACCGGTCCCCGAGGAGATCGACGCGCTGGAGTAGCTCCCGGCGGGCGGTCTCACAGGAGGTGGCTCAGTCGGTGGAGGAGGTGGGTCAGTCGGTGGAGGCTCAGTCGGTGGAGGAGGTGGGTCAGTCGGCCGAGCCGGTCCTGGCCGCGTCCAGCGCCTGCCGCTCCTCGGGGGTGAGCACGACCTCACCGTCACCGCCGACGATCCCCTTGGCGTAGGTCCGGCTCTCCCCGCGCGCATGGATCGACGAGATCACCAGCCCGTCGCCCTCGTCGTCGACGATCGCGGCGCTGAACGACATCCGCCCGCCCATGTCGCCGAACGCGTCGTACCTCACCACCGCCACGTGCCGCAGCGCCTGCGTCAGGTCCCCCCTCACCCGGGCGAGCTCGGACTCCAGCCCGTCGAGGCGCTCGTGCGGGGTGCTCGTCGGTGTCCCGGCCTCGACCATCCGCGTCAGCCGCCGGTCGACGACGCGCAGCCGCTGCCAGGCGATCACGGCCAGCAGCAGCGCCAGCGCGGCGACGCCGGCAGCGATCCACGCGATGAGGTTCGGGTCCACGCCCAGAGCGTATGCCTTCGCACACCTTCCCCCACCACATCACCCTCCCCGCCCCCATCACGCCCCCTCCGAGCACCATCACGCCCCCTCCGAGCCCCCTACGGGTTTGCTCGCTGTGGGCGAGCAAACCCGTAGGGGCCGAAGGGCGTCTTCCCGTGTCCCTCGTGCGCCGTCTCCCCCGGCCGTGTCCCGCCCGTCGGACGAATCCGCCCGAGGTGTCGTGACACGATGCCTTGCATCAACCGCCCGGTCACCTTCGCCGGGCTCGACGGGCAGGAGGCGGGGTATGCGGTCACGCACCCGGGTGCAGGCGTGGGCCCTGGTGGCGCTCGTCCTGGTCTCGTGGCTGGTCGCACTGGTGCTCTCGCCCGGACGGGCCGCCTCACCGGCGTCGGTGGACGAGCAGGCCCAGCAGGCGCTCCTCGCCGGCCCGGACGCTCCCGTCGTGGTGGTGGGGGTCCCCGGCCTGACGTGGGACGTGATCGACCCGAGCAGCACGCCGACCCTGGACGCGATCGCGCACAACGGGGCGACCGCTGCCCTGGTGCTGCGCGGTCAGCACGAGGTGACGTGCGCGGCCGACGCCTGGCTGACGCTCGGGGCGGGGCAACGGGCGGGCACGGACCTGATCGGCTGCGGCGAGGAACCCGAGGGTGTCGTGGCCCCCGATCTCGTCAGCGAGGACGGGCTGATCCAGCCCGGGCGCTGGGAGGTCTGGCGTGAGCGGGCGGCCGCACGTCCGATGGCGCCACAGCTGGGCAGCCTGGCGGCGACGCTCGAGGGGGCGGGCTGTGTGGCGGCATACGGACCTGACGCCGCGATCGCGGCGGCGGACGGGGAGGGGCGCGTGGCCGCATACCGGGCAGAAGGTCTTGTGCCGCAGGCAGAACCGCGGCGGATCGACCCGGACCTGGACGTGCCCCCGCTCGACGGGAGCTGCCGGCTGCACCTGATTTCGACACCCCCGGTGCTCGAGGGTGATCGGTCGGGCCAGCTGCCGCAGATCGATGCGGGGCTGGCGCAGCTGCGCGACCAGCTGCCGCGCGGGTCGCGGATCGTGGTGGCGGGGATGGGGCATACGGCGGGGCGGGCCGAGGCGATGGCGCTCATGGTCGCGACCGCGTCGGACGCCGGGGCGCACACGCTGACCTCGACGTCGACGCAGCAGACCGAGCTCGTGCAGCTGACCGACCTGACCGTGGCGCTGCACCAGATCCTCGGGCAGGACTGGGACGAGGACGTGCTGGCCGGTGGCGAGCTGCGGCTGCTGGCGCCCGGGCAGGACCCGGTGGGCGACGCGGAGAGTCTGGCGGCCGCGGTGAGCTGGGCCAAGAAGCTGGCGCCGTGGGTGCTGGGGGCACTGTTCGCGGTGCTGCTGCCGGCCCTGGGCGGGACGCTGGCGGCGCGTGCGTGGGCGTGGGTGGCCGGGCTGGCGACGATCGCGATGGCCGTGCCCGCCGCGACCTTCCTGGCCGGGCTGGTCCCGTGGTGGCGGACCGGGCAGCCGTGGCCGATGCTGACGCTCGTGGTGCTCCTGGCGGCGATGCTGATCGCGGGGATCGCCTGGGCCGGGCCCTGGCGCAAGCACCGGATCGGGCCGCCCGCGGTGGTGGCCGCGGTGACGATGGCGGTCCTGGGCGTGGACGTGCTCACGTCGTCGAGGATGGGGCTGGTCTCGGTGCTGGGGCTGCAGCCGGTGACGGCGGGCAGGTTCTACGGGCAGGGCAATGTCGGCTTCGGGATCATGCTGGGCGCCTTCCTGGTGGTCGCCGCCGCGCTGGTCGCAGCCCTGACCGCGCGCGAGCGAGAGGGCCGGGGGGTGGAGGCGGCGCTGGCCGTCGGTGTCCTGGGGCTGTCCGCCGTGGCCGTCAACGCGGCGCCGCAGGCTGGGGCCGACTTCGGCGGGGTGCCGGCGCTGGTCATCGCCACCGGCCTGATGGTGCTGGCCGCGCTGCAGGTCCGTTGGTCGTGGCGCTCGATGGCGCTGCTGGGGCTGGCCGGCGTCGTCGTCGCCGGCGCGGTGATGGTCGCCGACTGGCTGCGGGGGCCGGGTTCACGGACACACCTGGGTGACTTCGTGCAGGCGATCCTCGACGGCGAGGCGCTGGGGATCGTCGGGCGCAAGCTGGGGCAGAGCCTGGGGATCCTGGTGAACTACCCGGCGACGTGGGCCGCGGTGCTGGCCCTGGCCGCGTTCGGCCTGGTGGTCGTCGCCCGTCCGCGCTGGTCGGCACGTCTGTGGCAGCTGCCGGGGGTGCACGCCGCGGCGCTGGCGGGCCTCATCACGATGGCGATCACCTGGGCGATGAACGACTCCGGCATCGCGGCCGTGGGCCTGACCCTGACGATGCTGGTCACCGCCGCGATCGCGCTGATGGCGCGTCGGCGGCTGGGTGAGAGCGCGCAGCAGGACGCTAGGCACGCCTGAGAGGCGGACCCTCAGAGCTGGGACGGCGGAGGCCCTCAGAGGTGGTGCCAGGTGCCGCCCGCGCGGCGGCTGGCTCCCTCAAAGGTGGTGCCAGGTGCCGCCCGCGCGGCGGCGGACCTGCTCGACCAACCGGCCGCCACGGCCACGGGCCACCTCGGCCGCCCCGCGAGTGGCTCCCCGGGTGACGCCCCGCGCGACGGCGGACGCCCTCGCCGCTCCCCCGACGACCCCATCGACCACGGCCTTCGGCGCGCCGGAGCGGTCGGCCAGGGCCCGGGTGACGTCGGCCAGCTGACGGGCCCGGTGGGCCTGGGAGGCCAAGTCGCGGCCGGTGACGCGGTGCTGCAGGTGGCAGGGGACCTCGTGGACGCGCAGCCCGGCGCGCAGGACGTCGATGGTCATGCCGACCTCTACGCCCCAGCCGGGAGCGAAGGGCAGCGCGGCGTCGAGGGCCTCGCGGGTGATGCAGCGCTGGCCGGACAGGGGCTGGGTCGGGGTCCAGCCGGTCAGCCGGGTGATGCCCTCGCGGGCGGTGCGCACGACGATCCCGAAGCCGCCCTTGCGGCGGCCGTCCTGCGGCGGGAGCACCGCGATCGTCAGGTCGGCCTCGCCGGCCAGCACCGGCCCGACGAGCACGCCGACGTTGGCCGCCGAGCTCTGCAGGTCGGCGTCGACGAAGAGCACGGGTGCGCCGGGGGCCAGCTCGGCCGCCCGGGCCGCGCCGGTCTCCATCGCCGCCGCCTTGCCGCGGTTGCGCCCGTGGGAGACGACCTCGACCCCGCCGACCCACTCGGCCACGGCCGCGGTCTGGTCGGAGGAGCCGTCGTCGACGACGACCACGTGCGCGACCTCGGGGATGCGCAGCAGCGAGGCCAGGGTGGAGCCGATCCGCTCCTCCTCGTCCTTGGCCGGGACGACCGCAACGACCTGCCCGCCGACGACCTGCCCGCCGACCACCTCGTCGGCGACCGGCCCAGTGACGCCCTGCCCGTTCACGGCTCGTGCCCTATCGCAGCGTCACCTGGCGCGAGACCAGGCCGTCGCGCGCCTTGCGCTCCGCGGGGGTGAGGGGCTCGGACTGGCCGAGCGCGGCCTCATACCGTGCCTGGAGCTCGGCCAGCGCACCGGAGAAGGTGGATGCCTCCGCCTGGGCGTCGACCTCGATGACGGGGACGAGCAGACCGTTGGCGCGGAAGGCGCCGAGCAGCTCGGTGCCCTCGCCGAGGGTGTGGCCGCCGGCGGCCTGGAGGCGGGCCATCGCCTGGAGCGCGGCGTCCTCGTCCTCGCCGAGGATCCAGCGCAGGTAGGAGCGGCCGGTCATGTGGCACCAGTAGGCCGTCGGGGCGCCGTCGACCTTCTCCATCGGGATGGCGGTGTCGTTCATCTGCTCCAGGGCGGCGCGCTGCTCGTCGCTGGCATCCTCGGCCAGCCAGAAGCCGAAGTCCTGGTGCACCGTGGGGGCGAGCTCCTGGCCCGGCGCGAGGATGTCCTCCAGGCGCGGGGTGTCGGCGGTCGCGGGGCGCACGGAGTTGACCGAGGTGCCGGCGTCGGCGGCGAGCGCGGTGAAGATCGCCTGGACCAGGTCGCGGGAGGCGTCGCCGCTGGAGGTGCGGGACTGCAACGCGACGAGGACATCGCCGTTGTCGCGGTGCAGGGCCGGGATCGCGCCGGGCAGCACGGTGACCAGCTGCACCTCGTGCTCGCCGGCGGGGACGGGCTGGCCGCCGACCTCGGTGCCCTCGGGGACGACGACCTTCACCGGGGCGGTCGCGGCCGGGAGGATCTCCCGCATGGCGACCCACTCGGTCTCGTTGGCCAGTCCCTGGAACGGTCGCGCGACGAACGGTGCCCGCTTGGGCGCCGCGGCCCCGTCGGTGGTGCCGCGCTTCTTACGTGATGCCTTACCCATGCCGTGGAGTCTACGTGCGAGAACTACAGTGGCTCGGCATGAGCGCACCTGAGCTGTCCTGGGAGTCGGCACCTGGTCACGGGGAGGAGGTCAGGTATGCGGTGGACGGTCGCCTCGGGCGGGTCCGCCTCAACCGCCCGCGGGCGATCAACGCCCTGGACCGGGCGAGCGTCGACTCGCTGCAGACGCAGCTGAGCGCGTGGGCAGAGGACCCTGCCATCGAGGCGGTCTTCATCGACGGGGAGGGCGAGCGCGGGCTGTGCGCCGGCGGTGACGTCCGGGCGCTGCACGAGGCGATCACGCAGGGCGACTACCAGGTCGCCGAGGACTACTGGGCCGCGGAGTATGCCGTGAACGCCCTCATCGCCGACTATCCCAAGACGTTCGTGGCGTGGATGGACGGCTTCGTCATGGGCGGTGGCGTGGGCGTGTCCGCGCACGGGTCCCTGCGGCTGGCGACCGAACGCACCAAGGTCGCGATGCCGGAGACCACGATCGGGCTGTTCCCCGACGTGGGTGGCCTGTGGTTCCTGGCGCGGGCCGAGGGTGAGCTGGGCACGCACGCGGCGCTGACCGGGGCGCCGGTCGGTGGTGCGGACGCCGTGGTGCTGGGGATGGCCGACGCGGTCGTGCGCTCGGACGCCAAGGAGGAGCTGCTCGAGGCGCTGCGGGCCTACCCGGGCCTGACCGCCGCCGAGCTGCCCGCCGGCCTGCTGGCCGAGCCGGAGCAGTCCTGGCTCAAGGACAACCAGGCATGGATCGACGAGTGCTATGCCGGGGACGACGCCGGGGCGATCATCGACCGGCTGATGGCCAGCGACGTCGCCGAGGCCCGCGAGGCCGGGGCGCTCATCCAGACCAAGTCGCCCCACTCGGTGGCGGTGACGCTGGAGGCGCTGCGCCGGGCCGCGTCGATGGACGTGCACCAGGTGCTGGAGCAGGACACGGTCCTGGGTCGCGCCTTCGCCCGGCACCCCGACTTCGCCGAGGGCATCCGCGCCCAGCTCATCGACAAGGACCGCAACCCCCGCTGGTCCGACGGGTCGGTCGCCGACATCTCGCGCGAGCAGGTCCTGGCGAACTTCGACTCCTGACCCGCCGCCCGCCCGGCCCTCCCCCTCCTCCTCGACCGGCGACACACTCTGCTGTCGACCGGCGACACGGTCTGCCCGCCTCGACCCGCTCAAGTGGCGACATCACGCCACCCGTGCATTTTTTTGTCGGGTAAGTGCACGCAGCCACACAGGGCTGCGCACGTGATGAGGGGAGAACGAATGAAGACCACTTTCCGCCGCGGCGCCGCCCTGGTGGCCGCCGGGTTCATCGTGTCGGCGAGCGCCGGCACTGCCTTCGCCGAGGAGCGCAACCAGCCGGAGTACTGGGAGAACTACCTGATCTCCCTGGGTTATGAGGACGTCAACTGCGAGAAGGTCGCCGATGGCGGCATCGGCAAGACGTGGACCTCGCCCCAGGACTACCTGCTCGTCGTCCTGAAGGCCGGCTCCGACCAGAGCACCGACGGCAAGGCCTACCACGAGAACTGGGAGGTGGCTGCGGGCACCGAGCTGGCGCACCAGACCGGCAAGGACATCTCGCACGTCACGGCCTGCACCGGCGTTCCCGGTGACGACGAGCCCGGTGACCCTGGCGACCCCGGTGACCCTGGCGACCCTGGCGACCCCGGTGACCCTGGCGACCCTGGCGACCCCGGTGACCCTGGCGACCCCGGTGACCCTGGCGACCCCGGTGACCCCGGCGACCCCGGCGACCCCGGTGACCCCGGCAAGCCCGAGGAGCCCGGCAAGCCCGTGGAGCCCGGCAAGCCCGTGGAGCCCGGCAAGCCCGTGGAGCCCGGCGAGCCCGGTGACGACGCCGGCAAGCCCGTGGGCCCGATCGTCCAGACCGACGTCCCGGCCAAGGGCGTCAACCCGGTCGTGCCGCTGAGCGCGCTGGCCGTGGCCGGCGGCCTGGGTCTGGCTGCCACCGGTCTGCGCCGCCGCTCCCAGGAGGGCTGAGCCTGCGGATGACGCAGCAGAACCCGAGCCGGGGGGATCGCACGACTCGTGCGGTCCCCCCGGCCGTCCTCATCATCGGCGGCCTGCTGGTCGCCCTCGTGGCCGGCATCATCCTGGCCACGCAGCTGCTCGGCGGCAGCGACGGCGCCAGCCAGACACGGCCCGGCCCCACCCCGACCGCCCCGACCTCGGCCGCTCCCGTCGACACCGGCCCCACCGTGGACCCGACAGGGGCCGCTCCGAGCACCGAAGAACCGGCCAGGACCACGGGGACGAGCACCAGCCCGACCACCGCGACGGGTGAGGAGACGGGAGAGGCGGGCTACGCCATACCCTCCTCAGACCCTGCCTGGATCCGCATCGCCGCCGGCGGGGTCGACGGCGGGATCGTCCCGCAGGGCCTGGCCGCCGACGGCACGATCAACCCGGGGCGCAACGAGATCATCTGGTTCACCGGCAACGACCGCGTCTCTCCGGGACAGGTGGGCACCTCCGTCATCGCCGCGCACGTGACCTGGGAGGGCGCGCCGGACGCCTTCGCCAACCTGGCCTCGGTCGGCGTCGGCGACGTGGTCGAGGTGGGCTACGCCGACGGCGAGACCCGCAGCTTCGCGGTGCAGGAGGCCATGCCGATCGACAAGGACGCGCTCTCGCGCTCGCTGACGGTCTGGGGCGACCACCCCGACCACCCGCGGCTGGCGATCGTCACCTGCGACGAGACCCAGGGCTACGGCGCGGACGGGCACACCTCCGCCAACTACGTCCTCATCGCCGAACCCACCCCCTGAGCGGGCGACCGGCGACACGGTCTGCTCCCCACCGGCGACACGGTATGCGGCGCACGCGCGCCCCGGTCTGCTCTCGCCGCAGGGCTGGCTGACTAATCTGTCGTCATGCAGCTCCACGCCCTCGCCTCCGCCCTCGACGCCGAGCTCGTCGACACCGCTGACCACCCGCGTGGGGACGTGGTCACCGGGGTGAGCCACCAGTCGGACTGGATCCGACCCGGACAGGCCTTCGTGGCGATCCGTGGGGCGCGGTTCGACGGGCACGCCTTCGTCGACGACGCGATCGAGCGCGGTGCGGTGGCGATCATCGGGGAGGGTCTGCCGGACGGCCTGTCCTGCTCCATCCCCTACCTGCGCGTGGCCTCCGCCCGGGCGGCGCTGGCCGACGCGGCCGCGGCGATCATGGGGGCGCCGTCGGCGAAGTTGACCGTGCTCGGCGTGACCGGCACCGACGGCAAGACCACGACCTCCTGCCTGGCGCTGCACCTCCTGCGGGAGACCGGCGCTCCGACCGGTCTGCTGTCGACGATCGGCTACCAGCTGCCCGACGGCGTGCTGCGGCAGCCGCCGACCCACTTCACCACGCCGGAGGCGCCGCAGGTGCAGCAGATCCTGCGGGACATGGTCGAGGCGGGGGCGAGCACGGCCGTCGTCGAGAGCTCCAGCCACGCGCTGGCGATGGACCGCGTGCGAGGCGTGCAGTACGACATCGGGATCTGGACCAACCTCACCGGGGAGCACCTGGACTTCCACGGCACGATGGAGCAGTACTTCGCCGACAAGGCCAAGCTGGTCCGTCGCGCCGCGCACAGCATCCTCAACGTCGACGACCAGCCATGGTTCGACCAGCTGGTGCAGATCGCGGGCGAGGAGGGGCACGCGTTCACGACCTACTCGGCCGAGGGCGGCGAGGCGGACTGGCGCGCCATCGACATCGTCGAGGGGCCGGAGGCGCTGACCTTCACGGTGCACTCCCCTTCCGGAAGCGCCGAGGCGACGCTGCCGATGGTGGGCCGTTTCAACGTCGCCAACGCCCTGGCCGCGATGGCGGGCGTGTCCGCCACCGGGGTGGGGCTGGAGGACCTGGTGGCCGCCCTGGCCACCTTCCCCGGGGTCGCCGGCCGGATGGAGATGGTCGAGCGTCGCGAGGGCGAGCCCCGCGTGATCGTCGACTTCGCCCACACGGCGCCGAGCCTGGAGAAGGCGCTCTCGACCGTCCGCGTGACCACCGAGGGTGAGCTCTGGGTCGTGCTGGGGTCGGCCGGCGGGCCCCGTGACCCCTCCAAGCGGGCACCCCTGGGCGAGTGTTCGACGCGGATGGCCGACCACGTGGTCTTCACCGAGGAGGACCACCGGACCACGCCGCTGCAGGAGATCCTGGACGAGATGGAGCGGGGCGCGCGGGAGGCCGGTCGGGACAACTACGTGTCCATCGGCGACCGCACCGAGGCCATCCGTCACGCCGTGCGGGAGGCCGGACCGCTCGACACCGTCGTCCTCGCCGGCAAGGGGCCCGAGGAGACCATGGAGCGGGGCGAGGAGCTCTTCCCGTGGGCCGAGATCGAGGAGGCCCGCCGGGCGCTCGCGATCAGGCGGGGCGAGGGCTGACGGGAGCGCGCCTCGCCAGGGCGCGCGCTCGCCAGCGCAGACACGCCTCGCCAGCGCAGACGCGCCTCGCCAGGGGGCGTCACTCGCCACCCGCCGGGCAGGTCGCAGCCCCTCCTGTCTCAGGCCTGCTCTGCCCCCTAAGGGTTTGCTCGCTGTCAGCGAGCAAACCCGTAGGGAGCAGAAGGTGGCGCCGGTCGGTGGGGCGGGGTCGTCAAAACTGCGGTGGATCGTTCGTCACGGGGGGGGAGGTCGCACCCACGGCCCGCGGTGCCTGGCAGGGTCGACCACTTCATGCGGCTTCTGAACCTGTGTGCCGGTTATAACCGGCGTCAAGTGGAGTACCCCGCATGAAGTCGACCGCCGTGGACGGCACAGCCCCTCCGTGTCGCAGGTGGGCAGCCGACCCCGCCTCCGGTCGTGGATAGGCTGGGAAGCATGCTTGGCGGGACCACCACACAGAAGATCGGCGTGGTCGCCGCCGTCCTCGCCTTCCTCCTCCCGCTCCTCGTCGACGTGCCCGGCCTCGAGCCGGCCGGGGAGCGGATGCTGTCGATCTTCCTGATGGCGATCGTCCTCTTCGTCACCGAGGCGATCCCGCTGGTGGCCACGGCGGTGCTCATCATCTTCCTGCAGGTGCTCATGCTCACCGAGCAGGCGCTGGTCCCCCTGGCCGAGCCGGCCGCGACGTCGCGGGAGTTCTGGGCGACCCTGGCCGACCCGGTGATCATCCTCTTCCTGGGCGGCTTCCTGCTGGCCGACGGCGCCGCCAAGTACGCCCTCGACCGCAACCTGGCCGCCCTCATCCTCACGCCCTTCCGCAAGGACGCCCGGCTGGCGATGCTGGCGCTGATCCTCATGACGGCCGTGCTGTCGATGTTCATGTCCAACACGGCCACGACGGCCACGATGTTCGCGGTCCTCCTGCCGGTCCTCTCCGGCCTGCCGAGCGCCGCGGCCCGCACCGGCTTCGCCCTGGCCATCCCGGTCGCGGCCAACGTCGGCGGCATCGGCACCCCCGTCGGGTCGCCGCCCAACGCGATCGCCCTCGGCGCCCTCGCCGTCCAGGGTCGCACGGTCTCCTTCGTCGACTGGATGATCGCGACCGTCCCCCTCATGCTGCTGCTCCTGCTGCTGGGCTGGGTCTACCTGAGCTGGCGCTACGTGCCGGCCAGGACGCCGCTGGAGCTCAACCTCACGACCTCCTTCGTCACCTCCCCGGCCGCGATCGTCTTCTACGTCACCGCCGCCGCGACCGTGCTGCTGTGGCTGACCGAGGCGCTGCACGGCATACCCTCCACGACCGTCGGCTTCCTGCCGGTCGTCGTCCTCCTGGCCACGACCGTGATGACCGGCGACGACCTGCGCATGCTCCAGTGGCCGGTGCTGTGGCTGGTCGCCGGCGGCATCGCCCTGGGTCACGGGGTCGGCGCGAGCGGGCTGGACGACTGGCTCATCGGGCTCGTGGACTGGGCCGCGATGCCCGGCACCGTGCTCCTGCTGGTCCTGGCCGGCGTCGCGGTCGGCCTGGGCGCCGTCATCTCCAACTCGGCGATGGCCAACCTGCTGATCCCGATCGCCATCGCCCTGGCCGGCACGCTCGGGCTCGACCTGGTCACCGTGGCGATGGTGGTCGCGGTGGCCTGCGGGCTGGGGATGTTCCTGCCGGTCTCGACCCCGCCCAACGCGATCGCCTACGCCACCGGCACGATCACCACCGCCCAGATGGTCGCCGCCGGCGTGATGATCGGCGTCGTCGGCGCGCTGCTGACCGCCCTGGCGCTGCCGGCCTACTGGTCCTGGATCGGGCTGTGAGCCAGGTCGAGCCGTTCGCCGGCGCGCGATCCCTCGACGGACGTGCCGCGGCGGACGGCAGCCCGACCCCCGCGCCGGCGTCCTCCTACGCCGTGGTGGTGGGCACCGGGGAGCTCGCGGGGCTGGCGGTCGACGAGCTGACCGGCGTCACCTCCGGCGTGCACCGCGTCGACCGCCCCGAGGACCTCGTCGGCTGGGCGCCCCCGACCGACCGCTGGGTGGCCGTCCTCGTCCTCATCGACCGTGACGACGGCGTCGGGATCGACGGCGTGGTCAAGACGCTGCTCGGACTCCCGGCCCTCGGCGACGCGCGGCTGCTCGTCGTCACCACGCGCACCTCGCTGACCGACATGTCGCGCAGCGTCGACGCGGGCTTCGTGGACGGCGTGGTCGCTGCCCCGTGGACCCCCGGCAACCTCTCCCGGTATGCAGAGGCTCAGGTCTCCCGAGCCGCTCTCCTCGCGGGGCGCCCGGCTCCCTGGGAGCGCAGCGACAGCGAGCTGCTGCGCCGGCTGGTGATGGGCACCGACGCCGCGGCCGAGGAGCTGCTCGCGGCGATCGAGACCGTGCTGGGGCCGCGCCCCAGGGTGCACCTGGACAAGGGCGTGCGGATCACGGTGCCCGAGGAACGCCTCAACCAGGTCTTCCTCGTGCTCAAGGGCCGCGTCGTGCTGACCGTGACCTCCCCCGCCGGCGAGGTGGTGCTGCATCACGCCTCGACCGGTCCCCTCGTCGGCCTCGTAGCCCTGACCGAGATGCAGCACAGCACGGTGACGGCGAGGACCACCAGCCGGTGCGAGATGGTGTCGCTGACGCTGGAGCAGCTGGACTACGCGCTGACCCGCAACCCGGACGTGGGCACCGCCCTCACCGCCCTGACCATGCGGGCGCTGACGACGCGGCTGCGTCGTTCGGAGCAGCTGCACATCAAGAACGCCACGCTCACCGCCGAGCTGCGCGCGACCTTGGAGGAGCTGCGGGCCGCCCGGGTTGAGCTGGTCGAGCAGGCGCGGATGGCGACCCTGGGCGAGCTGGCCGCCGGTATCGCCCACGAGCTCAACAACCCGGCCGCCACCGTGACCCGGGGCGTGGACCATCTCTCCAGCGACCTGCGGGCGCTCCTGGGCGGACCACCACCGGCGCCTGCCCGCGAGCAGGCCCGTGAGAGGGCGAGCGCGGTCCGTGGTGCGGTCGGCCTGGTCCGGGCGCTGCTGCCGGGCCGGGTCCGGAATGCCGTGGTGACCCGGGAGGCCGGGGCGGTCAGGGACGCCCGGGCGGTCGGAGCGGGCGAGACACATGAACTCCCCCGACGGCATGCCGGTCACGACCCGGTGCTCGACGCGCTGGTCAGCGCCGAGGAGCGCGACCACGTGTCCGCCGGGCAGGAGCGGGCGCTGCGCCGGGCACTCGCGGGGGTGGTCGACGACCCGGCGATGGTCCGACGCCTCGTCGCTGCGGGGGTGCACGACCCGGAACAGGCCCGCGCGCTGGTGGAGGGCTCGCCGGACCTGCTCGCCCGGGTGGAGAAGGCCGCGGGCATCGGGGCGGCCCTCAGGTCGGTCCGGGTCGCCGGCCACCACATCGCCACCCTCGTCTCGGCGCTGCACACGCACGCCCGGCCCGACCCCGACGGCGACCAGGAGCTGCACGAGCCGACCGACGTCGCGGCCACCGTGCAGGATGCGCTGCGGCTGCTCGAGCACCGGCTCCGGGACGTCCGCGTCGAGGTCGAGGTCGAGCAGGGCCTGTCGCCGGTCGTCAGTGGGCCGGGCCTGCTGACCCAGGTGTGGACCAACCTGCTGTCCAACGCGGCCGAGGCGATCACGCGCGCCCGCACGACCGCAGAGGGCGAGGGCTCCGGGAACGGCGCCGGTGCCGCTGCCAGGGCCAGTGCCAGTGCCGGAGACGGTGCCGCTGCCAGTGCCAATGCCGGTGACGGTGCCGGGCCGGGGGTGATCACGGTCAGGGTGTACGCCAGGCCCGCCCAGACCCCGCCCACCGACCGGTCGACGGATCTGTCGGCGACCTCGACCGGCCAGTTCGTGGTGCCCACCGCCGACCTGGGGACGTCGGACATGGCTGCCCCGGAGGTCGTCACCGTCGAGGTCGAGGACGACGGCCCGGGGGTCCCCGCACCGCTGCAGGAGCAGGTGTTCACGCCGAGGTTCACGACCAAGCACGGCGTGGTGCGTTACGGCCTGGGCCTGGGGCTGGGCATCGCCCGGAGCATCGTCGGTCGGCACGGTGGCCGGATGACGCTGGACTCCCGGCCCGGCCGGACGGTCTTCACCGTCGACCTGCCCGCCGCGGGCGCGCCACACCTGACCCCGACGCTGGGTGGGGACCCGAGGTCGGACGGGAGCCCGACGCCGGAGAGCAGCCCGGGGCCGGACGGGACCCGGCCCACCGCCAGAGGCGAGGCGTCCGAGGGTGGGGCGCCGCCGCATACCCCGAAGGAGGAAGCATGAGGCTCACCGTGCTGGTGCTCGAGGACGAGCCCGACGTGCGCGAGGCGCTGGAGCGCGACCTGGAGCCGCTGGCGGCCCACGTGCGCGTGGAGCCGGCGCAGGACGTCGAGGACGCCCGGGAGGTGATGGCCGAGGTCGCCGCCGACAAAGACGTGCTCGCGGTGGTGCTGGCCGACCACCGGATGCCGGGGACGACGGGGGTGGACTTCCTCGTCGAGCTCGCGCAGGACCCGGCGACGCGGCACGTCGCGGCGGTGCTGGTCACGGGGCAGGCCGACCAGGCCGACACGATCCGGGCGCTGAACCTGGCGGGGCTGGACTACTACATCGCCAAGCCGTGGGACCCCGACGAGCTGCGGGCTGTGGTCCGCACGACCCTCACTGACGTGGTGGAGGAGCTGCGGCTGGACCCGCTGCCCCACCTGGCCGCGCTCGACCCCGCCCGGGCGATGGACCTGGTCAGACGTCGGACGCCTTGACCAGCCACACCGGCTGATAGGTCGACAGGTAGAGCGAGCCGTCGGCGGTCCGGTTGGGCGGGTAGCCGTTCAGCGCGTCCACGCACTCGTTCAGGCTCAGCTGACCCAGCTCGCGCACCCACCACTCCGGGACCTGCCGGGCCTGCTCGGTGACGTTGTAGAGCCCGAGCATGGTGCCGACCGGGTGGCGACGCAGCACCGCGAAGACGCCGGGGTCGGGGGCCGCGACCGGCTCGGCGGAGACGCTGGCGTGCAGGTGCGGGAGCCGGGCACGCACCCGCGCCAGGTGGCGCAGCCCCGAGAGCACGCGACCGGTCGGTGACGAGGGCTGCTCGACCGCGTCGCGCACCCGGTCCCAGTCCAGCCGAGGCCGGTGCGCCCACCGGTTGTCGTCGGCGTGCTCGGGGGTCAGCGCCCAGGAGGTGTCGTTGAGCTGGGCGACCTCGTCGCCGGACCAGATCACCGGGATCCCGCCCCAGCCGTAGACGATCGCGTAACCCAGCAGGATCCGCGCCACCGCGTCGTCGACCGCGTGCGAGGCGTCCTCGAAACCGTCGATGTCGACGGCCGCGTCGAGCGCCGCCAGGGCGTGGCCGAGCCCGGCCAGGCTCGCGGCGGTGCCCGAGATCCGCATGTCGCCGGTGGCCTGGTTGTGCTGGAAGACCAGGCCCTCGGCGGTGCTGCCCTCGAACTGCCCGGAGTAGAACTCGGACAGGAAGAGCCGGTGCTGCCAGCCCTGGGCCATCACCGCGCGGGCGTCGTCGTCGTCGATCGCCCAGCCGATGTCGTCGTGGCAGCGCAGGTAGGTCAGCCAGCTCGTGCTCGCCGGCACCGCCGGGAAGCGCCCGAGGGCGTGCGTGGCCAGCCGGGAGTCGCGCGAGGCCAGCATCGACCAGACCTGGACCATGAGGCTGTTGTGGTAGGCGAGGTCGGAGACCTTGCCGTGGTGCTGGCCCTGCCCCAGGTAGTGCACGACGTCGTTGGGGCCCACGATCGCCTCGGCCTTGAAGATCAGCGACGGGGCGGCGATCTTGGCCACGGCCCGCAGCGCCTGGGTCAGCTGGTGGACCTCGGGCTCGTTCTGGCAGGCGGTGCCCATCCGCTTCCACAGGAAGGCGATGGCGTCCAGCCGCAGGATCTCCACGCCCTGGTTGGCCAGGTGGAGCACGACGTCGGCCAGCTCGCAGAAGACGTCAGGGTTGGACCAGGCCAGGTCCCACTGGTAGTCGTTGAAGGTCGTCCACACCCAGCCGCCCAGCTCGTCGTCCCAGGTGAAGTTGCCGGGCGCGAAGGCGGGGAAGACCTCCGGCAGGGTCCGCTCGAGCTCGTCGGGGACGGTGCGGTCGGGGAAGACGTGGAAGTAGGCGCGGTAGTGCTCGTCCCCCGCGCGCGCCGCGACCGCCCACGGGTGCTCGCGCGCGACGTGGTTGAGGACGAGGTCCAGGCACAGGCTGATCCCCTCGCCGCGCAGGGTGCGGGCCAGCTCGCGCAGGTCCTCCATCGTGCCCAGGTCGGGCCGCACGGAGCGGTAGTCGGCGACCGCGTAGCCACCGTCGTTGGGCGCCTCCCGCGTGGCCAGCAGCGGCATGAGGTGCAGATAGCCCACGCCGAGGTCCTTGAGGTGCCCGACCCGCTGCGCCACCCCCGCCAGCCCGCTCGCCCCGGGCGCGAACCGGTCGGCGTAGGCGGCGTAGCCGACCATCCCGGGCCGTTGGAACCAGTCCGGCTCCAGGGAGCGCCGCTCGTCCAGCAGGTGCAGCTCGTCCTCCCTCTCCCGGTATGCGGCAGCAGCCTTCTCCAGCACGTGCCCCGCGAGCGTGGTCGGGTCGGGATAGGGGGCCAGGCCGTCCACCAGGTCCGGCCACCACCGGGCCACACGCAGCCCGAAGGTGGTGCGCCGGTGCGCGGGCAGGCCGGCCAGCGCCTCCTCGAGGCGGGCACGGACATCCTGTGGGAGCGCGGTCGGCCAGGGGCTCGTCACGTCCCCCATCCCACCACAGTGGTGCCCCGCGCCCGGAGCAGGGCGAGATCGCGGCGCACGGCGGGGCCGAGCTGCTCGAAGGGCACGGGCTGCCCGTCCAGGCGCCAGCGCAGCACCCGGTCGCCGGTCGTCGCGCCCCGGCAGCGGGCGCACAGCAGGATCCGGCTGGGGCGGCGGTGGCGGTGGACGACGTGCCCGGCCACGCACCGGCCCTGCCAGCGCCCCGGGACCACCGGCTCCTCCCCGCCGGCGTAGCCCCGCTGCCCGGTCGCGCCGATCGCCACGGCCTGCCGGCGCCACACGGCGTCGTGCCCGTGCCGCGGCCCGACGAGGGCGTGGGCGATCTCGTGCAGCACCGTCTCGCGGACCTGCTCCTCGTCGTGGGCGGCCGTCAGGGCCCGGCTCAGGGTGATCCGGCGGTCGGTGAAGTGGCACGCCCCGGCCCGCACGCGCGCCCGGTCGTAGGCGAACGTCCAGGACGTCAGCCCGTGCCGGTCCATGAGGGTGCGCGCCAGCTGCGCGGCCGCGGTGAGATCCACGCCTCGAATCCTAGGATCGGGCACCGACAGGCCGTCGGCGTTATGGTCGGTCGTGTGAACCTAGAGAAGGTCGTCTTCGGCTTCTTCGTCCTCCTGGCCGCCACGCTCAACTTCGGCTACGTGATCGGCGACATGAGCGACAAGGACCTGCACAACGTCTACGAGCTCTACGCGGCCGTGGCGGTCAACATCATCGCCACCATCCTCAAGTTCGGCGACCGCACCCAGATCGGCGCGGTCCACCTCGCGACCAGCCTGGTCGCCAGCATCCAGCTGATCATCGCGGCCGGCGTCTGGATCTGGACCTCCAACGTCGACCCCGGCGGCATCACGGAGGCCGCCCTGGCCAGCGTCGTCTCGATCGCCGCCGGAGCCCTGCTGGCCAACGTCGTCTCGGTGATCCTGCTGGTGATCGAGACCGTCTCCTACCGGCACCGCTGAGCCGGCCGACGGCCCGCGCGAGAACCGGCACCTGAACCGCATACCCCATGGTCAACCTCCTCCAGCTGCTGCACAGGGGCAAGCCCGCGCGCTTCCGCCCCGACAGCCTGCGGCGGGTGCGGGTCGACGTCCCCGACGAGCCGCAGACCACCGACGCGGTCTTCCTGGTCCTGCGCCGCATGCGCGGCCCCCTGATCCTCTTCGTCGCCGTCTTCTCGATCATGAGCTTCGGGCTCTCGGTGATGCCGGGGTCCGAGGAGCACCCGGAGCGCCTGGGGCTCTTCGACAGCTTCTACATCGTCAGCTACACCGGTCTGACGATCGGCTTCGGCGAGGTGCCGCACGAGTTCTCCTACCCGCAGCGGATCTGGGTCACGATCACGATCTACGCGTGCGTGATGACGTGGACCTACGCCGCCGGTGCCCTCATCGCGCTGGCGCAGGAGCGCACCTTCCGCCAGGCGATCAACCTGCAGCGCTTCCGCCGCAAGGTCAGCAACATCCAGACGCCCTTCGTGCTGGTCGTCGGCTACGGCCAGGCCGGGCAGGCCGTGTGCCGCGCGCTGGACGACCAGGGCCGCACGTTCGTGGTGCTGGACAACGACGAGGAGCGGGTGCAGCGGGTGGCCTTCGACGGCTACAGCAACGACATCGCCGCCTATGCCGCCTCCGGCCGCGACCCCCGGCTGCTGGGCGTCGCGGGGCTCGGGCACGACCACTGCGAGGCGGTCCTGGCCCTCACCGACAACGACGAGACCAACCTCTCGGTCGTGATGTCGGTCAACCTGCTGCGCCCCGAGCTGATGGTCATCGCCCGCTGCAGCGACCGGGAGATGGCCCAGCAGATGCACGACTTCGCGGCGGACGTGATCATCAACCCCTTCGACCGGTATGGGGCGTTCCTGGTCATGGCTCTGCGTCGCCCGAGCGGGTTCCGGCTCGCGTCCTGGCTGATGAGCCCGCGCGGCACCGAGCTGCCGACCAAGCTGGAGCACCTCAGCGACGGCCAGTGGGTGGTGTGCGCCGACGGCAGCTTCGGGGTGGAGGTCACGCGGGACCTGGAGAGCGCCGGGATGGAGGTCCTGCTCGTCGACCCGGCCTACGGGCGCCCGGACGTCTCCGACGCGGTCGGCTTCATCGCCGGCGCCGAGTCCGACATCGTCAACCTGGCGATGGCCGCCCACGCCCGGATCGAGAATGACGACCTCTTCATCGCCGTCCGGCAGAACTCCGCGGTCAACGAGGCGCCGCTGCGGGCCTTCGACGCCGACTCCGTCTTCGTCCCCACCGAGCTGCTCGCCCGTGAGGCGGTCGCGCGGATCACCTCGCCCAACTACTGGTCCTTCATCGACCACGTGCTGCACGAGGACGACGAGTGGGACGCGCAGGTCATGGAGGAGATCGTCTCCGTCGTCGGCGACGAGACCCCGACGAGCATGATGATCCGCTTCGAGATGCAGACCGCCCCGGCCGCGGTGCGCTGGATGCGGACCTCGACCCTGACCATCGGGGACCTGCTGCGCGACCCCGACGGCCGGGAAGGACGGCTCGCGGCTTTCCCCGCCGTGCTCGTCCACGACGGGCGGCGGCTCTTCACGCCCAGGCTGGACCAGAAGATCAGCGAGGGCGACCAGCTCCTCCTGCTGGGCAAGGAGCGCGACCTCCACATGGTCCAGTCGACGGTCTTCTACGACTCGGCCGTGGAGTATGTCGTCACCGGCCGCGAGGTCGCCACCGCCTGGTTCTTCCGGCAGGTGCAGAAGTGGCGCTGGCGGAGGCAGGGGCGCTACCCGGCCGCGTGAGCCGCTCGGCGACCGCCTGGGGTCGCCATCCGCACCGTCGCGACACCTCTCAACGGTTTTTCCGACATTTTCTCGGTCACGCGTCCTCGCAGGTCAGCGGGAAGTCTGGGCGGAGTCTGGGCGGGCCCTGACCGGATCGGGGCCTTTCTCCCAGGATCGGTGCTCACGGTGGAGGTCGACCGGTCTGCCCGCCAGGCCGGCTCCCCTGCAGGCGCCCGTCGACGTCCCTGCGTCACGGACGGCGTCCTGTCCCCTACCCCTACGAGGTAATCCACGTGAAGCACCGCACCCCTTCGTTCACCCGTCGCCTGACCACTTGGTCCGCCGCGAGCGCGCTCGCCGTCGGCACCGGTCTGGCCATGGCCCCGTCGGCCTCCGCCTCCGACGTGTGGGACCGCGTCGCGCAGTGCGAGTCGGGCGGCAACTGGAGCATCAACACCGGCAACGGCTACTACGGCGGTCTGCAGTTCTACCAGCCCACCTGGGAGGGTTACGGCGGCCTGGAGTACGCCCCGCGCGCCGACCTCGCCTCCCGTGAGCAGCAGATCGCGATCGCCCAGAACGTGCTGGCCTCCCAGGGCCCCGGCGCCTGGCCGGTGTGCTCGGTCCAGGCCGGTCTGACCGCCAGCAACGGTGGCGGGGGCTCGGCCCCGGCCCCGGTCGAGCAGCCGCAGCAGGCTCCGGTGCAGGAGCAGGCCAGCCGCGACACCCAGCGTCAGGCACCCGCCCAGCAGGCCGCGCCCCAGGCGCAGCAGGCCGCCCCGGCCGAGCAGCCGGCCCCGGCACAGGAGCGCATCTCCGCCCCGGCCGACGCCTGGGAGTACGTCATCGTGCCCGGCGACACCCTGGGCGAGCTGGCCCTCGAGCACGGCACCACGATCGACCGGCTCGTGGAGCTGAACTCCATCGAGAACCCGGACCTGATCTTCGCCGGCGACACGATGCTCATCGGCTGACCGACCGGCACGAGCACCGCATACCGAGCAAGGACCCTCTGCCCACGGGCAGGGGGTCCTTCTCTGCCCCTCGCCCCGGGTCGGGACGCAGGAGGCCTTCGGGGCAGGGCCATCGCAGGCCCCTACGGGTTTGCTCGCCCACAGCGAGCAAACCCGTAGGGGGCCGCGGCAGCCCTCTCACCTGCGCAGATGCGGGATCGGCTGCCGCCAGGTGGGCTGCGGCTACTCGGTGCGGAGCTTGACGAGGTGGCCGACCACCCGCGGGACCCAGCCGGTCTCGCGGCGCATCCACCGGACCGCGACGAGGTTGCCGGGCACGACAACGAAGTCGCCGGCCGCGACCGCCAGGTCGGTGCCGAAGACGTCGGTCACCATCTCCCAGGCGAGGTCGGTGTGGCGGTGAAGGTGCTCCCCGATCCCGATGGCGTAGCGGGCGACGATCTCGTCGTGGTCCTGCCCCTGGCTGCTGGTCCACGCGGCCAGCGCACGGTCCAGCCCGTCGGAGATGGAGCCGAGGTCGTCGACGTCCACCCCCTCGGCCTCCAGCGCCGCCAGACCGGCCTCGACGTGGGCGCGCTCGTCCTCGGTGAGGCGACGGCCCTCGGGCTTCAGCGGAAGCTCCTCCAACGGGGCGTCGCCCGGGTCGGGCAGCACCTTGACCCGCTCGGCGGCCCGTGCCTGCGCGCGTGCGTCGGCCGAGGTCCCCGCGCGCTCGCCCATCGCGTTCTTGAGCCGGTCGAACAGTCCCATGCCCGCCAGCGTAGTGCCGGCCCACGCGCAGGAGTTTGGTCACGGTTCAGTCAAGATCCTTGCGTTACCACGGGGTAGCGGATGGTCTGACCATCACCGAATCCGACCCCAAGGAGACTCCACATGCGACGTATGACACGAACCACCGCCGGACTGGCCAGCGCCGCCCTGCTCGCGGTCGCGATGGCGGGCATCCTTCCCGGAGCGGCCCAGGCCAAGCCGGTCAACTCCCACTGCGGACTCGAGCCCGGCGGCAACCGCGCCAGCTTCGTCGACCACGCCCAGCTGACGAAGAAGCTGGAGCAGATCGAGAGGACGACCAAGGGCACCGTCGACGTGGACGTCGCGGGATACAGCAACCAGGGCCGTGAGATCTACGAGGCCCGCGTCGGCACCGGCGACACGGTGATCCTCATCCAGTCCCAGATCCACGGCAACGAGAACCACGGCACCGAGGCGTTGCTCAACCTGCTCGGGCGACTCGGCGGCAACACCGCCGAGGCCCGCGAGATCCGCGAGAACGTCACGATCGTCGCGGTCCCCCGCCTCAACGTGGACGGCGGCGAGCACGACACCCGGCAGAACCACATGAGCTGGGACGAGGTCGTGGAGGACTTCCCGCAGCTCGAGGGCGTCGACCCGGCGTGGAACTACCGTGGCGCCGTCCCCGGCTTCGACGTCAACCGTGACTTCAACCCGGACCTCGACTACGTGCCCCAGCCCGAGGACTTCCCGGGCAACAGCGCGGACACCGGCTGGTACATCACGCCGGAGGCCCAGACGATGCGCGACGTCTACGCCGGGCTCGAGAGCGAGTTCGGGATCGTGGACTACTTCGTCGACCTGCACAACCAGTGGCCCTGCTACGCCCAGGAGGGCACCGGCAACATGTCGCCGCTGTCGATCTCGGCGAAGTTCATCGAGGACCCGACCGAGTTCGGCGACTGGCCCAACTTCGACTACGACGCCTCCCGACGGGCCAACGTGGCGGTGTACGACGCCCTCCAGGAGCGGGGCAACTCCGGCTTCGGGCACCTGACCCTCTACCCGCAGGACACCAACCTGCCCGGCACCGCGCTCGGCTCGTTCGCCCTGCGCGGCAGCGCCACGGTGCTCTTCGAGACGTCCAGCAACACGCAGTCGGACGGCCAGAAGGCCAACGGCAAGCTGATCAAGCAGGTCGAGACGGGCGTCATGGGGCTGATCACCGCGGTCGCTGACGGCAGCATCGACAGCCTCGACCCGGAGGACTACGAGGAGATCCCCGAGCGGGTCTACCTGCCCGCGGACTGAGCCCGGGGCGTGTGCGCCACACCGGGGCGATGCACGAGCTGAGCGAACTGGGGCTGTCCCCGGAGGCCAACGCCGCCTACGAGGCGTTGCTCCGGGGACAGCCCTTGCCCTGGAGGACGGGCCCGCCGCCGAGCTGGAGGCCGCCGGGCTGATCCATCGCGGGGGCCCGGATGAAGTCCATGTCGTAGGCGGTCTGCTCGGTGTTGATGAAGGGAGCCAGCGGGTCCTCCATGCAGCCGGGGACCCGGGCGGCGTCGTCCTCCCAGGTGGTGTGGTCCTCGTCCGGGACGTAGGAGCAGACCACGCCGTCGCTCTCGCCGACACCGCGGGGGTCGAAGCCGAAGAAGTCGTAGTGCTCGGCCAGCTCGGGCGACATCATCGCCATGCCCGGGCCTCAGATGACACCCTCGCCGCCGGGGCCGCCCGGGTTGACCAGGGCCATGCCCTTGCGGTCCTCACCGGCGGTCTCCGTCTTGGAGACGCGGATGGTGATGGTGTTGCCGTCGGTCGGGTTGTTCCAGTCGCGCGGCACCTCGACGTCGGCGCAGGCGGTCCCGGTCAGGATCAGAGCCGGCGCGCCCGGTCTTCATGCTGGACATCGGTGTCTCTTTCACTGCCACCCAACCCCTCTGGCGGGCGGCCTGCCGTCCACCGTCCCCGCTACCGGTGGCCGGATCAAGGCTTTCCGCTGGCGGGCACCTGCCGTGGCGGAGAACTGCCACCACCGCACCACGTGCGGAACACCGTGCGACCCCGCCCTGTTGTCGCCCACATGAGAGGCGAGTACAAGGTCCCCGGCGGCAAGCTCGTGCAGGTCGAGCTCGAGACCGACGAGGGGAGGATCAGCGAGGCCTTCGTCTCGGGCGACTTCTTCCTCGAGCCGGACGAGGCCCTGGAGGACATCAACGCGGCCCTGGTGGGACTGCATACCGAAGCCAAGGTCGAGGACATCGCCGCCTCGATCGCCCAGCGGATCCCGGACGAGGCCCAGATGATCGGCTTCTCCCCCGAGGCGGTCGGCATCGCGGTGCGCCGGGCGCTGGGGCACGCCTCCAGCTGGGAGGACCACACCTTCGACCTGATCCCGCCGGTGACGATGGACCCGCGGATGCACGTCGCGCTGGACGAGGTCCTCGCCGGTCGGGTCGCGCGCGGTGAGATCGGGCCCAGCCTGCGCTTCTGGGACTGGGACCGCGGCCTGGTCGTGATCGGCAGCTTCCAGTCCTACAAGAACGAGATCGACGACGAGGGCCGCGAGCGCCACGGCATCGACGTCGTGCGCCGCATCACCGGCGGTGGCGCGATGTTCATGGAGCCGGGCAACTGCATCACCTACTCCCTCATCGTCCCGGCGTCGCTGGTGGAGGGGCTGAGCTTCCAGCGGTCCTACGAGTTCCTCGACGACTGGGTGATGGGCGCGCTGGCCGAGCTGGGGATCAGGGCGCGCTACGTCCCGATCAACGACATCGCCTCCGACAAGGGGAAGATCGCCGGCGCCGCGCAGCGTCGGCTCGCCGGTGGCGTGGTGCTGCACCACGTGACGATGGCCTACGACATTGACGCCGACAAGATGCTCGAGGTGCTGCGGATCGGCCGCGAGAAGATGTCGGACAAGGGCACCAAGTCGGCCAACAAGCGCGTCGACCCCATGCGTTCGCAGTCCGGGCTCCCGCGCGCCGAGATCATCGATGCCTTCATGAAGCACTTCGAGTCCCGGTATGCGGTCTCTCGCCGCGACTACACCGACGCCGAGCTCGCGGACGCGGCCGAGCTCGTCGAGACGAAGTTCTCCACGGAGGAGTGGACGCACCGCATCCCCTGACCCGCCCCTCCCCGACCAGGAGCGGCCAGCGGTTGACCGGCGACACGGTCTGCCCTCGTCCGGCGACACACTCTGGCCCCTACGGGTTTGCTACCTGTGGGCGAGCAAACCCGTAGGGGTCTCAGAGGTGGTCTCGGCCGCCGACGAGGCTGCGCCTTCCACCCTCCGCCTTCCGGCTTCCGGCTTCCGGCTTCCGGCTCAGCCTGCCGACTCCCGCAGTGCGGCCGCGCTGGCCTCGGGAGAGAGGTCGAGGCGGCGCAGGAGCTGGGCGTTGAGGGCGACGACCACGGTCGAGGCCGACATCAGCAGCGCACCGATCGCCATCGGCATGACGAACCCGATCGGGGCCAGCACGCCCGCCGCGAGCGGGACCGCCACGAGGTTGTAGCCGGCCGCCCACCACAGGTTCTGCTTCATCTTGCGATAGGCCGCCCGGGACAGCTGGATCACGGAGAGCACCGAGCGCGGGTCGTCGCTGGCCAGAACCACGCCGGCCGAGCCGATGGCCACGTCGGTGCCGGCACCGATCGCGATGCCGACGTCGGCCTGCGCCAGCGCGGGAGCGTCGTTGACGCCGTCGCCGACCATGGCAACCACCCGACCCTGGTCCTGGAGCTCCTTGACCTTGTCTGCCTTGTGCTCGGGCCGGACTCCGGCGAACACCTCGTCGATGCCAAGGTCTTGAGCGACCGCCTTGGCCACGGGCTCGGCGTCACCGGTGATCATCACGACCGAGATCCCGAGCGAACGCAGCGTCTCGACCGCCTCGCGCGACTCCTCGCGCACCTTGTCGGCCACGGCCAGGGCGCCGATCACGGACCCGTCGCGGACCACGTGCAGCACCGTCGAGCCCTCGCCACCCCAGTCTGAGCTGCCCTCGAGGGGTTGGAGGCCTTCCTCCTCGAGCAGGTAGGGCCCACCCACCCGCACCGTCATCCCGTCGACGGTGCCGGTGACACCGACCGCGGGAGCGGCGGAGAAGGCGCTGACGCCGGGCAGGTCGAGGCCACGCTGCTGCGCGGCGGTCACGATGGCGCGGGCGAGCGGGTGCTCGCTGTCGGACTCGACGGCGGCCGCGAGCGCGAGCAGCTCGTCCTCGGAGACGCCCTCGACGGGCAGGATCTCGCCGACGGCCGGGGCGCCCTCGGTCAGGGTGCCGGTCTTGTCGAAAAGGACCGTGTCGACCAGGCGGGTGCGCTCCAGGGCCAGGCGGTCCTTGATGAGCACCCCGCCCTTGGCCGCCCGCTCGGTCGTGATGGACACCACCAGCGGGATCGCCAGGCCCAGCGCGTGGGGGCAGGCGATGACCAGGACGGTGATGACCCTGACCAGCGCGGTCTGGGGCGTGTCGATCATCAGCCACACGACGGCGGCGATCACGGCCGCACCGAGGGCGAACCAGAACAGCCACCGCGCCGCCTTGTCCGCCAGGCGCTGGGCGCGGGAGGACGAGCTCTGTGCGTCGGAGACGAGCCGCTGGATGCCGGCGAGCGCGGTGTCCTCGCCGACCGCGGTGATCCGCACGCGCAGGGCGGAGTCGGTCGCGACCGTGCCTGCGACGACCTGGTCGCCCACCCCGCGCCGCACGGTCGTCGACTCGCCGGTGATCATCGACTCGTCCAGCGCCGCCTCACCGTCGACGATCTCGCCGTCGGCGGGGACGCGGGCCCCGGGGCGGACCACGACGACGTCATCGACCTGCAGGTCGGCGGGCGACACGGTGACGGTGCGGCTCCCCTCGACCTTCTCGGTCTCGTCGGGCAGCAGGGCCGCCAGGGAGTCGAGCGCCGAGGACGTCTGCGCCAGGGAACGCATCTCGATCCAGTGCCCCAGCAGCATGATCACGATCAGCAGCGCCAGCTCCCACCAGAACTCCAGGTCGTGCGGCAGCAGGCCAAGGCTAGAGGCGAGGGAGGAGACGAAGGCGACGGTGATCGCCATACCGATCAGCAGCATCATCCCGGGGCGACGCGACCTCAGCTCATCGACCGCGCCGGTGAGGAAGGGGCGCCCACCCCAGACGAACATGATCGTGCCGAGGACCGGCGCGACCCATCTGATGCCGGGCACGTCGGGCAGCTCGTAGCCCAGAAGGCCGGCGAACATGCCGCTGGTCAGGACGGTCGGCACCGCCAGTGCGAGCATGATCCAGAAGAGGCGGCGGAAGATCGCGACGTGACCCTCATGGCCACCGTGCCCGCCGTGACTTCCGTGCCCGCCGTGACTTCCGTCATGGTCCTCATGGCCTTCCGCATGTCCGTGGTGGTGGTCGTGCTCGACGTCGTGGTGGCCGTCGTGGGCCATTGCTCACTCCTCGGTGTCGGAATGCTCTGACCCAAGCGTCAACGCCATACCCCTGGGGGGTATTCCTCGCGCCTCCATCCCGTCGCCGAGGACGCCCCTGCGCAGGACAAGCTCCTCGCGCTGAACGGGCGCGACCCTGCCTGGTCGGCCTGAGCGCTCCCCTCGCCACAGTCTGAGCGCTCCCCTCGACGCGGGCTGAGCGCCGCGCTCGGCACGGCCTGGGTGGCGCCCCCGGCCTGGGCTTCGTAGCTCCCTACGGGTTTGCTCGCTGTGGGCGAGCAAACCCGTAGGGAGCAGACCGTGTCGCCGGTCGGGGTGGGGGTTGTCGAATCTGCGGTGCTTCGTTCGTCATGGTGGTGAGGTCGCGCCCGCGGCCCGCAGAGGAGAGGATCCAGATCATGACGGAGTACATGGTGGTCATCGTGGGTGACAGCAACCGCTGGTGGTCCACGATGAGCCGGCAGGAGCGTATCGATGGCTACTCGGAGTACACGCGATTCGGGGAGGAGGTCACCCGGCGGGGACACCAGGTCACCGGGGGCGCCGAGCTGCACCCGACCATGGAGGCACGGACTGTCCGGCCCGGTGGCGAGACGGTCACCGACGGGCCTTTCGCCGAGACGGTCGAGCACGTGCTCGGCTTCTATCTCGTCCGGACCGACGACCTGGACGACCTGACCGACTGCTGCCGGATCATCGCGTCGCTCGGTGACGGCGTCGAGATCCGTCGCGTGGTCACCCCTGAGGACCGTGCCGCATCTACGGGAGAGGCGTCATGAAGCACGTGGTCCTGCTGCTGTCCATGGGCGAGATGCCGCCGTGGGAGGAGCTCTCCGAGGAGGAGCAGACCGGGCACATGCAGCGCCACGACGACTTCGGCCAGGCCTGCCGCGAGCGCGAAGGCGTCCAGATCCTGGCGGGTGAGGCCCTCGACGGCACCCCGACGGTCGTGCGCGTCCGAGGTGGCGAACGGCTGGTCACCGACGGGCCCTACGCGGAAGCTGTCGAGCAGCTGGGCGGCTTCTATCTCGTCGAGACGCCGGATCTGGAGACCCTGCTGGAGCTGGTCGAGCTCCTGCCGCCCTACGACATCCAGCTCAGCCCCGTCGGGGAGGAGTGAGCGGCATGCGGCGCTATCTCATCCTCATCGCCTACCCGGCCTCGCCGCAGGCCTGGGAGTCCTTCTCCGCAGAGGAGCAGGCCGCCTTCTTCGAGCAGCACGCGGCCTTCTCCGCCTACGTCGGGGAGCACGGCCGTGAGATCGCCTCCGGCGCGCTGGCCGACACCGACACGGCGACCACCGTGCGTCACGTCGACGGCCAGGTGGTGGTCACCGACGGCCCCTTCGCCGAGACCGCGGAGATGATCGGGGGCTTCTACGAGGTCGAGCTGCCCGACCTCGACACCGCCATCGCAGCGGTGCAGCTGCTACCGAAGGGCTACACCCTCGAGATCCGGCCCATCGTGGCCGTGTCCTGACCGCATGCCCTCCCTGACCGACGGGCCGGTCGAGGGGAGCCTCGACCCGGGCAAAGCCCTGGGGCGCGTCGTGCGCGAGGAGTGGGGACGCCTGGTCGCCCTGCTCCTCGCGCGCTACCGCCGGCTGGACCTGGTCGAGGACGCGCTCGGTGACGCCGTCGAGACTGCCGCCCGCACCTGGCCGGACAAGGGCGTGCCGGACAACCCTGCCGCCTGGCTGCACACGACCGCGAGCCGGCGCGTCCTGGACCGCTTGCGTTCGGAGGCGATGCACCAGCGCCGAGAACCGCTGCTGGTCGCCGAGGCCGAGCGCACCCACGAAGGAGCCGCGGCCATGGCCGACCCGGGCGGGCTCATCGAGGACGAAGTCCTGCGCCTGGTGCTCATGTGCACCCACCCGGCGCTGCCCCCGGAGTCGGCCAGCGCCCTGGCGCTGCGTCTGGTCCTGGGGGTCAGCACGCACGACGTGGCCCGGCTCTTCCTGGTCAGCGAGACGACGATGGCCGCGCGGATCACGCGGGCCAAGAAGAAGATCGTGGGCGCGGGCATCCCGTTCGCGGTGCCCGGCGCGGACGTGCTCCCCGACCGGCTCGACACGGTGGCGCGCACCGCATACCTGGCCTTCACCGCCGGCTATGCGCCGGGCAGCGGCCCCGACCTGCTGCGCGCGGACCTGGCCGGGGAGGCGATCCGGTTGGTGCGGATCGTGCTGGCGCTGCGGCCGGGCGAGCCTGTCCTCACCGCGCTGCTGGCGCTCATGCTGCTCCAGCACTCGCGGCGGGACGCGCGGGTCGGAGGCTCCGGCGAGCTCGTGCTGCTGGCCGACCAGGACCGGTCGCTGTGGCGCAAGGACGAGATCGAGGAGGCGGGGGAGCTGCTGCGGTCGCTGGCGGGCGCGCGTGAGATGTCGCTGCCGGCCGCGGTCTACCTGCTCCAGGCGCAGATCGCGGCCGAGCATGCCCTGCCCGCGACGGCGCGGGAGACGAGGTGGGACCGGGTCGTGGGGCTCTACGACCAGCTCCTGCGCCTCTCCCCCTCACCCGCGGCGCAGCTGGCCCGGGCCGTCGCGGTCGCCGAGGCGTCCGGCCCGGGGGCGGGGCTGGCCGCGCTCGAGGGCCTCGACCTGCCGGGCAGCCACCGCCTCCCCGCGGTCCGTGCCGAGCTGCTCCTGCGGGACGGGCAGGAGGAGGCGGCGAGAGCCGCATACCGTGAGGCGATCCGGTTGTGCCGCAACGAGACCGAGCTCGAGCACCTGCACCAGCGACTGGCCGGCCTCGACCGGTGAGGATCAGTCCTGCGGCGCGGACCCGAGCTCGTCGTCGAGGACGTCCTGCCAATCCTGGCCGCTGAGGTCGAAGGGCGTGCCCCGGGTGAGCATCAGCGCGTCCCGCCAGTCGGTGTCGGCCAGCGCGAGACCGTCGCGCAGCCGCCATGCCGAGGACGGCGATGCCCCGCGCGATGCCGAGGCCCAGGAGGCGTCCGGCGCGCGGGGCCCGGGGGCCGCGGCGGGTTGCGGAGCGACCTCACGCGTCGGGGCGATAGGGGTGATGGTCGGCGCCGGCGATGTCGTCGGGTGCTGGTCGATCAGGGTCACGACTGGTGTATGTCGTGTCGAGACTGATTCGTTCACCTCACCTGATCCGGTGCTCGGGTCGGGCGGATGGCGCCGCGCCGGTTGTGCCGGGGCCGTCTCGGGAGCGCTGCGGGAGGGGCCAGTGGGCCCCTACGGGTTTGCTCGCTGTCAGCGAGCAAACCCGTAGGGCGCGAGGGGCGGGTGTCCGGAGCCGGCGGAAGGCCGGGGGTGGAATGGCCGTGACGTCGGGTGGGACGGTGTGTGCTCCAGCTGTCAGCCGGGACCGACTTTGAGACTTGGCGCACTCCATGGGCTGATTCTGCGACGGGCTCCCCTGCGGAATATGCGACAGAGCGTCCGCAGACAGTCGCCAGCCGACGGGGCCTTCCGCCCCGAGGGCGGGGCCACGGCCTCCCGGGACGAGCACGGTCGTGACAGAAGGAATCCGCCGAGACGCGGGAGCCGAGGCTGCCCGCATGGAGGGGCGAGACATCGCAACTTCGCCGATGGGCGAGCTGGTTGGAATGACTGAGCGGGGCCCGGTCGAAACTGGGCCCCGCTCAGCCCCGGTCGTGTTACCGCTTCATGAATGCGAACGCGCCCCAGCCGAGGTAGCGGCGCTGGTAGCGGACGTACTGTCCCGCCGCGGTATCGAGTTCGGCCCTCAGCTCGGGCACCATCTCGTCCTCAGGGTGGGCGTCGATGAATCGGCGGATGTTGAACCACTGGGCTGCGACGTAGCGATCCCAGGAGTGCTCGTCCGCATGGACCATCTCGACCAGGTCCCAACCCGCGTGCTGGACAGCCTCGATGAGTCCCCACAGCGTCGGAAAGTCCTCGACAGACTGCGCGAAGCTGCCCCTGATGGCTTCCGGGATGGTGGGGACCTCCCGCCAGTAGCAGTCGCCGATGAGGGCGATGCCTCCCGGTTTGAGCGAGCGTGCGAGCAGTTCCAGGGTGCCGATCGGGCCGCCGCCAATCCAGGTGGCACCCATGCAGGACACCACATCGACGGGCTCGTCGCTGACGTATCCCGTCGCGTCGGCCTCGATAAAGGTGACCTGGTGGGCGACGCCGAGCTGTGCTGCCCGCGCGACGGCCGCCGCGACGAAGGGCGGGTTGATGTCCACCCCGGTGCCCGTGATCTCGTGGGCTCGGGCCCACTGACACAGGGTCTCGCCCTTGCCGCAGGCCAGGTCGAGCATGCTCATGTCCGGCCGGAGGCCCAGGGCGTTGCCGAGGTCGGCGACCTTGGCGGGCGTGAACGGGTCGAGGATGCGGTGGCTCGACTCGGCGATGGTGAAGCGTCGTGGAATGGCCACGATGAGAGTCCTTACATAAGGGTCCTTCTACGATTGATGGGCAGCCTGCCGGCAGCAGCCGACGTGCATCGGACCGTCACAAAATCACCTCATGGCTCGGAAGGTATGCCCAATCTAGAGGGCACGCGACCACAGCACCACCGACAAATTCGTAAGCATCCAAGCGCTCCTCCGCTGGGGCGGCCTCAACATCCTGGACTGCCGCGTGGAGGACGGCTACGTTCGTCCGACATTGCCGCGTCGTGCGCATGCCGGAGGACGCCGCACCGAGGCCACGATCTATCAGCCGCGCGGCGGCAGTCCCAAATCCTTCGCTGACACTGTCAACGGTGATGGATTGTTAGACAGGACTCCCGTCTCACACCGATTCTGAGACGGGTTCCGCTGAGGAACTTGAGACGGCGGCATTTTGGCAGCCACGACGATCCAGCCATGCGCGCATCGGACGCCTATCGCGAGACAGGGTTTCGTCATACGATAAAAGCATGACGATGGAAGATGGTGTGACGGAGGAGCAGATCCAGCAGTGGGCCGATGAGGCCGAGGCGGGCTACGACGTCGAGCAGTTGAAGCGACGGGGTCGCGGCCGTCCTGGCCGGGGGGCTGAGCCGATGCAGGTCATTGCTGTGCGCCTCACGGCTGAGGAGATCGCCGCCTTGGATGCCTACGCGGCACGGGAGAACGTGTCCAGGTCAGAGGCGATCCGTCGGGCGCTGGCCGGCCACGCCGCGTGAAAGTCCACTCCAGCGCGCTCAAACACGGCGTGGTGGCCGAAGACGCGACTCAGGCAGCCGACCTGCCGCTGTGGATCGAGCCCCTGGAAGAGGAGGAGTGGCCGCACCGGGAACTCCGGCTCGGCTTCGACACCCAAGCACGCCTCTTGGAGACCGTGGTCCTGATCTTCCGCAGCGGCAACGAGATGGTGATTCACGCCATGCCGGCTCGCAGGCAGTTCTGGGACCTGTTGCCCTGACAGTCGGCGCCGCGCCTGCTCAACGGAGTTGGACCCCCACTTCTGCTGCGACGGCTTCCACCAAAGTCGAGAGTCGCTCGGTCCTCACCGGCATTGAGCCCCGGATAGTTGGCCAGCGTGAGCAGACCCGGGCCGACGAAGGACCAGGTTCGCGCGCGGATCCACGTTTCCTCATCCACATCCGCAACCTTTCGGAACTGCTCGCGCGGTGGTGCATCCAGCATGCTCCAGGCATAGAGGAAGTCGATGGAGCGGTCACCCACTCCCATGCCCCCGAAGTCGATCACCCCGGCCAGACTCCCGTCGGAGCGAACCAAGACGTTCTCCGCGGACACGTCGCAGTGGACGAGGCAGGGCGGCTCCGTCGCGGGCGGGACGTCACGCAGGAGCCGCCACGCCTCGCGAACAGCCCGCTCATCGAAGAGGTCGGCAAGCTCTGCAGCAGCGCGGTCGGCCCACCCGTCGATCGTGTCCGTCACCGGTTCGCCGCACCGGTAGCCCCAGTCCGCCGAACCGGCCGAGGCTCCGTCGGTGTCGATCGCATGCAAGGTGCGCAGGAAACCTCCGAGGGTCACGGCGAGCCGAGCCTGCTGTGCGGCGTCAAGTGTGCCAGGCAGATCACCAGCGACCCACGAAACAATGGTCCAGGGGTGCGGGAACTCAGAGGGGTCGCCGACAGCCACGACTCTCGGCACCGGAGCAGGCAGCTTGTCCGCGATGTGGGGTAGCCAGCGCACCTCATTGAGAAGGTCAGGGACGTAGCCGTCGGTCCGAGGCAGGCGAACGGCAAGTTCATCACCGAGGCGGAAGACCCAGTTGCTGCTGCCGGACGTCGAGATCTCACGAACCGCCAGATGGGCCAAGTGGGGCGCCTGTCGACGCAGGAGTCGCTTGACGATCTCGGGTCCAGGTGCGAGCTCGGACGATTCGTCACCGTCGGCGGTTGGAGTCACAACTCCCATGATGTCCACTTCCGTGGTCCGCACGACTGGGTTTCACGCACCCCGACGCACCACCCTCGGCAACGCCGGCCGGGACCTTGCGATCGAGATCGGAGCGACCGCAATCAACCGACAGATGGGGATGTGACCGGACGAGCCGTCTCAAACTCCGCAGCTGACGTCTCAAGATCCGCCGCTGGAGTGGCGATCTGTCTCACGCCGTCTTGTACTCCCGAGCAGTTCTCAAAATGGCTCGCCGTTGACACCAGCGCGGACGGTCAGGCCTGGGAGCGGAGGTACCGCCCGAAGTGCGGGACGGTGAAGGCGATACGGCCCCGCTCGCCGGAGTAGATCAGCCCCTTCTTCAGCAGGGCGTCCCGCGCCGGCGAGAGCGACTGCGGCTTGCGGCCCAGGTGGGTGGCCAGGTCGGCCGTCGCGACCGAGCCGACCTCGTCGATCTCCTCGCCCGCCTCGACGGAGGCGGCGGCGACGTCGGCCATGGCGCGGAGATACTCCCGCTCCCCCGGCGTCGCGCGCTCGTAGCGGGACCCGAAGAACCCCACGGCCAGCTCGGCCTCGGCCTCGGGCGAGGCGACGCGCACGTCCTCAGCGGTGATGGGTGTCGCCGGCGCGAGGTCCCAGACCTCCTTGCCGTAGGCCTGGATGAAGTAGGGATAGCCGCCGGTCGCCGCATACATCGCCTCCAGCGCATCCTCCGCCCAGGCGGCGTCCTCGTCCTCCGCCGGCGACTGCAGCGCCCGCGCCGCCTCCTCCCGCGAGAGCCGGTCGATGCGGTTGAAGCGGAAGAGCCGCTCGGAGTAGGACTTGCTCGCCGACAGCACCGCCGGCAGGTGCGGCAGACCGGCGCCGACGACGATCAGCGGCAGCCCCGACTGCGACAGCTCGTGGCACGCCGCGCAGATCGCCGAGACGTCGTCGGGCTGCAGGTCCTGCATCTCGTCGATGAAGATCGCCACACCCTTGCCCAGGTCCGCGGCGAGCCCGCCGACGTCGGTGAACAGCTCGACCAGGTCGATCTCGATGTCGCCGGAGTCGGCGCGACCGGTCAGCGCGGGCACGTCGATGCCGGGATTCCACCGGTCGCGCAGCTTGGCGCCCGGCTGCTCCTTCTGGGCGAAGGCCTTGATCACGCCGAGCACGTGGTCGACCTCGCTGCTCTGAGGGTGGCCCAGCTCGCGCACCGCGACGTGCAGCGCGGCGGCCATCGGGCGACGCATGCCCTGGTCGGGGCGAGCCTCATACTTCCCGGTCCCCCACCGCGAGCGCACGGCGACGCCGCGCAGCGCATTGAGCAGCACGGTCTTGCCGACGCCACGCAGCCCGGTCAGCACCATCGAACGCTCGGGCCGTCCGCGCTGGATGCGTTCGAGCACGACGCCGAAGCGGTCGAGCTGCTCGTCACGACCGGCGAGCTCGGGCGGGCGCTGGCCGGCGCCGGGGGCGTAGGGGTTACGGATCGGATCCACGCTGGGACTGTATGCGGCTCTCTAGGCTTTTCGGGATAGGCGCGCAGAGAGAGCGATCAGTCGCCAGACCCGAGCCGCTCCTCCACCTCACGGGCCAGCTTCGCCGGTGCCTGGATGCAGTAGGAGATCGTGAACAGCTCGACCACCTCGTCCCAGTCGGTCCGGTCGTCCAGGACCAGGCCGATCACGTTGCCACCCCACCCGGCCCGGAAGTACGGCATACCCAGGTGCTCGAAGGCGGCCACCTCCTCCGGGTCGCCGCGCAGGGTGATCCGGAAGAGGCCGTCCTCGCCGCCGAAGACGTGCGCGAAGGTCGCCTTGCCCACGCGCCAGCGCGTCCCGACCCACGCGCGCTCGGCGTAGGCCTGCGGCAGCTCGGCGGCGACGGCGACGAGCCGGTCGATCATCGACTCGGGCACCTCGGGTCGTTTCGGCACCCGACCATTCTGCTCGATGCCGGGGTATGCGGCGCTCTAGCGTCCGCGCTAGAGAGCCGGATATCTCGCTCGAGATGGTGGCCGGGTCGGCTCTGCGCCGGAGCTGGATCAGTGATGGATCAGGGATGGATCGGCTCTGAGGCAGCTCTGGACCGGCTCTGGATCGCAGGGCCGCGGCCGCGGTGGGAGGATGGAGGGCATGAGTGAAGTCCCCACGATCACCGTGTCCGAGATCCCCGAGGACGCCGTCGTCGTCGACGTCCGTGAGCACGACGAGTTCGCCGCCGGCCACGCGCCGGGCGCCGTCCACATCCCACTCGGCGACATCCCCGCGCGCCTGGACGAGATCCCCAGCACCGACGAGTCGCTGCCGATCATCTGCCGCAGCGGTGGCCGCTCCGGCCGCGCCGTGCAGTGGCTGCTCCAGCAGGGCTTCGACGTCGTCAACGTCGAGGGCGGCATGCAGTCCTGGGGCCGCGAGGGCAAGGCGATGACGTCCGAGGGCGGCCAGGAGCCCCAGGTCCTCTGACGGGATATCCAGCCATCTCGACCGGACGCTAGATAGCCGAAGATTCACCTCGAGGCGGTATCGTCACCCCCGCCATGACCGACTCCCCTGACCCCAGCGCTCGCCTCGTCGGCGTCCCCGCCGGCAGCCGCGTCGTCGTGCGCCACCTCATCGAGGGCGGCGCGCGGGCGACCGACGTGCTGGGCGAGCTGGTCTCGATGGACCACTCCGCGGTGACGCTCACCAGCCACGGGCGCCGCGTGGTCGTCCCCCGCAGCGCGATCGTGGCGGCCAAGCCGATCATCCCGCGCGGAGGCGGTGGACGCGGCGGCCGCGCCGGCACCTGGCGGGTGGCTGCGTTCCTGCGACGCGCACGGGTGGCGGTGCTCGACCTGGACGGCGTGGTCCGCCGCTTCAACGAGACCGCCTGGCAGGACCTGCACGAGCGATCCCTCGGCCTGCCCGCCGAGGGCCTGCTGGACCTGGCGTTCTCGCTGCCGGAGGCCACGGCGATGGTCGTGGGGAAGGCGACCTACGAGGAGTGGCTCACCGCCTTCCGCCGGCACCTGGGCGGGCTCGGTCACGACGAGCTGCTCGTCGAGGCGCTGATGCGCGACTGGGCCCTCGACCGCGGCACGCCGATCACCGCCACCACGGACGTCATGGACGAGCTCGTCGCCCGGGGCACCCCCGTCTTCGTCTTCACCAACGGCACCGACCGCGTCCCCGAAGAGCTCGAGAGCATCGGCCTGGGACGCTTCGTCCCGCACGTGCTCAACTCTCACGTCCTGGGGTGGGCCAAGCCCGCTCCGGAGGCGTATGCGGTCGCGCACGCCGAGATCCAGCGTCGCCTCGGGCGCACGGTCGGGACCGCGGAGGTGCACTTCACCGACGACCGCCCCGGCAACGTCGAGGCGGCACGGGTCTTCGGGTGGCAGGCGCGGGTCTTCACCGCCCCTGCCTGATCACCCTGCCTGACGACCCTGCCTGACGCTGGTCAGAGCTTGGCCAGGGCGGGGACGAGGACGACGGTGGCCAGCGCCCCGATGATCATGTAGGGACCGAACGCCATGAGGGTCCCCCGGGGCCGCCCCGCCACCATCAGCCCCAGACCGACCACGCCGGCAACCCCGAAGGTGATCAGGCCGGCCAGCAGCGCCAGCGGCCAGGTGAGGGTCCCGGTGAGCAGCCCCAGTGTCGGCGCCAGCTTCACGTCGCCGCCTCCCATCCCGCTGCCGGGCACGAAGACCATCAGGGTGTACACCAGCAGGGCCCCCATCCCGCACGCCAGGATCTCGGTGAGCGGGGCGAACCGGTCCGACCACAGACCTACCGGGACGACAGCCGCCGTCGTGGCGGCAAGGGTCGGCAGGGTCCACCGGTCGGGCAGCCGCTGGACGTCGAGGTCGATCGCGGCCAGCACCACCAAGGGCACCGACAGCACCAGCACGAGCACCAGGTAGAGCGGCTCCTCCGGCCACCAGGCGAAGCCGGCCAGGCCCCAAGTCAGCGCGAGCGCGACCGGCAGCCAGCGACGACCACGCCGGGGCAGGTGCTGCTCGTCCTCGCGACGGTAGCCGTGCGAGAGGAGAGCGACCCGCAGGAGGTATCCGACGACCGCACCCGCGATCGCCAGCAGGGCGGCGATCATCGCTGCTGCTGCGTGCGGACCTGGCGGAACCGCCAGTCGAGGCGCTCCGGCTCCTGGGTGCCGACGACGAGTGCGCCCAGCGACAGCTCGATCATCCATCGGGGCAGTTCCAGCCAGCCGCGGGTCGTGGTGAACATCGTCCAGTCCCCGAGTGCGCCGAGCAGCACGGCCCAGAGCAGCCACGCCAGCGCGCCGGCAGCGATGGCGGTGGGCACGAAGTCGACCGAGGAGTCGACGTCGTGGCGTGCCCGGATGGCACGGCCGACGAAGATCCCGGCGGAGCCGCGCAGCAGCGACAGCATCAGTCCGACAACACCGTTGGCCACGATGGGGTCGAGGAAGAGATACCAGTCCTGGAAGTAGGGCAGGACGAACAGGACCGAGAGCACGGTGATGAGGCACCCGAGCACCCCGCCGATGAGCACCCCGGGCCACGAGATCCGCCAGCTGGACATCCCCATCACCCCTCGCAGTTGGCCAGCGCGCGGGCCGGCTCGCCCGTGCGCATGTCCTGGATCGTGGCCCCGGTCAGCGTCCGGACCGTCTCGGTGTCCGACCAGCTGACCCCGACCGGACCGACCGCGAAGCCGTCCTCGCTCTTGACCTGCGCCGACAGGTCGGTGCCGTAGATGTCATAGGTGGAGTTGATGATGATCGCGTCCTCGTTGGTCCGACCCCACAGGCCGAGCGCGTCGGTGAGCCACTGCTGCGTCGACTCGGGGCTATTGGCGTTGTAGGGACGAGGCATCGCCACCTTCGCCACCGTCCCGTTGGGCAGGGTCACCCCACCCGTGATGAAGAACGCGTCGTAGGCGGCGCGGTTGGCCGGGTCGGTGAGATCCAGGATGCGCTTCTCCTCGGTCGCCGTGCCGGTCTGGGCCCGGGCCTTGCCCGAGACACCCTTGACCGCCGGCGGCGTCAGGCCACCCTTGAGCGACTCGCGGCTCTCCGTGGTGAACGTGATCGAGATCGGGTTGCCGTGCTCGTCGAAGTCGACCGTGTAGGAACCGGTCCCGCCCATCCCGGGAGAGAGGTTCAGGAAGGGAGGCAGGTCGGCGAGCTGACGCTGGGAGTCACCCGGCATCCCCAGCGTGAAATCGAGCTTGCCGTCCCACTTGGCGGTCCCGGTGAAGGAGTTGCTGCCCTTGTCCGGGCCGTCGGTGGTCAGGGCTGCGGTCACGGTGCCGTCGACGCTGGCGCTGATCTCCGCGCCACCCTCGATCAGTCCGGAGGTGATGTCCAGCCCGGCCGAGCCCTGCAGCGAGAGGTCCGCCGAGACCGAGTCGGCCTGGCCCATCCGCTTCGCACGGTCCCGGGCCGCCCGGGACTCCGCGCTCTCCTCCTTGCCCGTCACCGTGTGGTAGCCCCAGTTCCACAGGTCTCCGACGCCGTCCTTGAGCCGGGTCGCGCCTTCGTCGAGCGTCTGCGCGCCGGGGACCGCGGTCTGGACGTACTGCTTCAGTCCGCCCCGCCGGTCGTCCAGGAAGGCGTGGGCCTCTTCGCTGCCGCCGTACTCCTCGGGGAAGTTGTAGGTGTACTTCAGCGAAGTGCCGACGGTGACCTCCGCCTTGCCCTTGACGTCGACGGCGTCCTGGCCCTGTCCGTCGCCGTCCGTGCCGTCGCCCGACTTGCCCCCCTTGCCGTCGTCGTCCTTGCCGGACTTCGGCTTCTTGGCCTTCAGGCCCACCCCGGCCTCGCCCTTCTCCGTGAGGGTGACCGAGCTGCTGCCGTCGGCGTTGTCCTTGATCTGGTCGCTGGTGCCCTTCTCCGCAGTGACCACCTTGACGTTGGCGCCGTAGGAGTTGCCGCGGTTGACCTGGCGCACGGTGCACTTGTTGTCGTAGTCCTTGGTGCGGTCCTCGGTCGCCGCCTCCGGGGGGGCGCAGTCGGGTCCGGCACCGGGCAGCGCCGCGAACGCCCGGCAGAGCGCGTAGGCGACGTTGGGGCCGATGATGTTGGTCGCTGGCGACGCGACCGCCGCCCCCAGCAGCACGGCGACGAGGAAGGTGATCCCCGCCTGCTCGATAGATGCGGCGCCTCGGTCACCGACCCGGCGCTGCCGACTCGTCCCGTGCGTCATCGTGTCCCCTCCACCTGTGGTTCCATCCTCTTCTCGACGGTATGCGGTGCACCCCGCCCCTCCCTAGGCGCAAAGGTCCCCACTTGGTCGCGACCGGTGGGGACCTTCGGCCCATGCCCATCAGCCCTCGACCGGCTCGCCCTCGTCGTTGACCACGCCGCGCACCTCGTCGGGCCGGACCTCGATGGACTCCTTCATCCGCTCCCAGGCGGCCTCGTCGAACTCGGAGACGGGAGCGGCATACCGGAAGCCGAACTTGGGCAGGCCCTCGGTCTCGACCAGGAGCTCGACCTGGCGGATCCGGGTCGCCCGCATCGGCGTGCCGGTGACGGTGCGCTCGACCGCGGCCGAGGTGTAGTAGACGTCGAACTCACGGGCGCTCGCCGCCCCGCTGATCTCCACCTCGGTGCTGCTGTCGAGCGTGGCGTCGGCAGGCAGTCCGCTCTGCAGCTGCATCCGCAGGACCTGCTCGCGCAGGTCGATCTCGCCGACGTGGTCCCGCTCGAGGAAGACCAGCAGCCGTGGGGGCGGCGTGGCCTGCCCGGTGAAGGGCACGCCGACGTCCATCACGCTCTGCCGCACGCGCTGCTCCTCCGGCCTCGGCATCCAGCCCGGCGGGGTGGCGATGCTGAATCCGGCGCTCTGCCGCAGCACCCAGCCACCGGGTGCGGGGGCAGTGCGTTCCGCCGCGTCGCCGGGCGCCACGGTGGCGTGCGCGAAGTCCTGCGCCACCGGCGCCTCGCTGTCGCAGGCGGACAGCAGCAGCGCCAGCGAGGCGCCGGCCAGCGTCAGGAAGGTGCGGCCGCGCATCACGGCACCACGATCTCCACGCGGCGGTTGCGCGCCTGGGCGGCCTCGACCTGCTCCGGCGTGCCGGTCTCCTCGACGGCCGGCCGGCTCATCCCGTGCCACTCGACGGTGATGTCCCAGCCATCACCGAGCTGCTCCTCCAGAGCCTCCGCCACGGCCTGGGCCCGCTGCTCTGACAGCTCCATGTTGCGCTCGGCGCTGCCCTGGCCGTCGGTGTGCCCGGCGACCACGATGGCCCGGCCGTCCTGGGCCTGGAGGGTCTCGACCGCGACCGCCAGCGCCTCGTCGGCCTCCGAGGTCAAGGTGGCCTCGTCGAACTCGAAGAGCACCTCGGTGTCGAGGTTGACGGTGAGCTCCTCGCCCTGCTCCACGGTAGCCCCCGCCTGCTCGGTGCGGGCCGCGTAGGTGCGCAGGCTCTCGGCCGGGCCTTCGGCGGCGGTCCCGGCAGCCTGGGCGACCAGGGGCAGCCCGGCGTCGGGCAGCAGCACGACTTGGTCACCGCCGGGGTCGGCGACAGCCACGTCGAGGCTGATCTGCTGGCCGGAGGGTGGCATCGAGCCGACGTGGCACTGGTCGTCCTTGGCCATCCGACCGGTCGGGTCGGTGGCGGACCATGCCGTCAGGCCCTGGAAGCAGTTCTGCGTCTCCAGCTCGGGGAAGGAGAACTGGTGCCGGGCCAGGGTGTAGGTGGGATCCAGATCCGAGGGGTTGGCGATGGTGGCGCGTGCGGTCACGGTCCCGGCCTCGCGCGCCAGGGACTCGACGGTCAGGACCTCGGCCCAGCCGAAGGGCGTGCTCGACGTGGAGGGGAGATCGGTGACCAGGACGTCCTCGAGGGTCCCGATCCCCATCACCTCGACGTCCAGGGTGTCGACGCCCGACGGCGCCGAGAGCACGACCCAGGCCGGGGCCTCGGGGCCTTCCAGCCCGTCGTAGGGCTGGGTCGACAGGCTGCACAGGCAGCGGTCGTCCGCGTCACGGACCGGCAGGTGCGAGACGCCGTCCTCTCCCCTGACCGCCACGTTGGAGAACTCGTAGCCGCCCATCGTCCGGAAGTAGCCGGGCTCGAACCACTCGGCCGAGGCGGTCGTGCTCTGCGACTCACCGACGATGCGGCCCGTGACGACGACCCTGCCCTCGGCGAGGCGGTGCACGCCGAAGAGGGTGAACTCCTTGCCATCCTTGGTGATCGTGTCGATCGCCTCCGGCCAGGCACGCTCGGTGCCGGCGGCGACCGGCACGAAGGTGTTGATCGGGCCGGCGCTGGTGCTGGCAGCGTCGTCCGTGGCCGTGCCTCCGTCGGGCGCCGCCGAGGTCCCCGCCACGTCGTCCGGGGACTGCGAGCCGGTGCCCACGTCCGTGCCGGCCTCCGAGGAGGTCGGGGCGGTGGGGTCGGTGTCGTCCGTGCAGGCGGCCAGCGTGAGGCTGGTCGCGGCGGCGAGGGCCACCCAGGTGAGGGCACGGTTCATGGGTTGTTCCTTTCCGGTGGAGAACAGGTCGGCCTGGCCGACGTCATTCCACGAGGGCTACCTGCCAGGTGACAGGCTGGCGGAGGACCCGGAGCAGGTCCTCCAGGTCCTCTCCGCCGATCACGACCGGCCCGTCGGGGTCGGGCTCGGGGGTGGGGGTGGGCTCTTCGGTGGGAGGTTCGGTGGGCTCCGGGTCCACGACGGGCGGCTCGAGGACGATGTCGTCACCGCCGAGGCACTCTCCGCCCCACCAGATGCCCAGGTCGCCGGCCCGCAGGCACAGGGGCCCACCGGTGAGCCGGACCTCGGCGGTCGCGGCGAACTCGGGCCGCTTGGACCCACCCTCGACCGAGACGCGGGTGGCCCGGGCCTCGGTGGCGAAGCGGAGCGCACGGGGAGCGGCCTGCACCGAGTAGGCGGTGAGGCGCGACTCGTTCGCCGCGGCCAGCCGGACGGCCTCCGACCTGGACGCGCCGGTCCACGCCGTGCGCGGCTGGTCCAGCAGCTGGCGCAGGTGACCGATCGCGAGGCCCGGGTTGTCGGGCAGACGCTCGAGGTGGTCCTCGACGGCGTCCGCATAGCCCTGGGCGGCGGCCAGCGCCGCGGCGTCGCCGGCGGTGCGGGCCTCGGTCTCGACCGTCACCCCGCGTCCCAGGAGCGCGATGAGGGCCACGGTCAAACTCATCAGCACCGCGACGGACAGCACCATCATCAGCGCCGCCTGCCCGGCCTCCGGCTCCTGCCTGTTCAGGCGGTGCACGAGCGAGATGGTGCCTGTCATAGCTTCTCCCTCCCCAGGGCGCAGCTTCTCCTCCAGACAGTGCTGCGCCCGGTCCACCATAGGGGAACCGGGCGCAGCGCCTCAAACCGAGGGTCAGCCGGTGATCTTGCCGAAGGCCTCGCCGACCTTGGTCTTGATCTGGGTGCCGATGAAGTTGTCGGTGCCCAGCAGCGTGATGGCAGCCGCGATCAGCATGGCGACCAGGAAGACGATGCCGGCGTACTCGACGGCGCCCTGGCCCTTCTCGGAGCGGAGGCGGTCGAAGGCGCCCGCGATGTGGGCGGTGGCGAGGGTGTGGTAACCGATGATGGTCTTCTCGACGTTCTGCATGATGTTGTCTCCTTGACGTGGTGTTTCAGTTCTAGGGATCCATCCCCTGTGGACACCCCTCACGTTATGAGCCCACGAGGTCCCGCCACTAGGTCGCAAGGTCCCCATCCGGGTCCCTACTTCCGTTAGGGACTCAGGTCCCTACCGCTCCAGCCACGCGACGATCGCCCCCGCCCGGCTCGGCACGCCGAGCTTGGCGTAGATGCGCCCGAGGTGGTTCTTGACCGTCTTCTCGGACAGGAAGAGCACGCGGGCGATCTCGGCGTTGGAGCCTCCCCGCACCAGCTGGTCCATGAGCTCGACCTCCCGGCGCGTGAGACCGAGATTCGGCCGCGTCGGGGTGCCGGCATCCGGGGGATCCGCGATCGGATCTGCAGCAGCCGGGGGCCGGCCCGCCCCGCCCGGTCCGGCGTCCGCCCCGGTCGCGGCCGAGGTCGGGTCCGGCCCGGCCGTGGCGGCGCTGAGCGCCACGAGCGCCGCCTGCGGGCTCAGGACCGCCCCTCCGCGGACGCTGGTGCACAGGGCGCCGTGCAGCTCGGCGGCCTCGAAGGAGCCGTGGACGAGATAGCCCACCGCCCCGAGCGAGAGCGCCTCCTTGATGATCGAGGGCTCGTCGGAGTGGGTCAGCATGACCAGCGGGGTCCCGGTCTCGGTCTCGCGGAGGACGGCCAGTCCGTCCTTGCCCGGCATCCGGACGTCGAGGAAGGCCACGTCGAGGCCCCCTTTGCCCAACTCGGCCAGGGCCTGGTGCCCGTCGCCGGCCTCCACGACCTCGCCGACCTCGTCCATCGCCTCGAGCATCATCCTCAGGCCCATGCGGACGATGGGGTTGTCGTCGACGACGAGGACCCGCCAGCCGTGACCCTTCATGTTGGTTCTCCTGCCGTCTGCGGCTGTTGCGCAGTCTCGTCCAGGTGGGCCGGCAGCTCCAGCACCACCTCCGTGCCCTCGCCAGGTCGGCTGAGGATCTCTGCCCGTCCGTGGACGCGGGTCATCCTGCGGACCACCCCGTCGATCCCGTAGTGCCCTCGGTGCACCCAGAAGTCCGGGGCCGTGCTGGTCATGCCGGCCCCGTCGTCACGCACGACCACCCGAACCCAGCCCTCGGACTCCGCCGCCAGGACCTGGACGGTCCTGGCCTGCGCGTGCCGGGCGACGTTCTCCAGCACCTCTTCGACGGCGGAGACCAGCTCGTGGCCGGCCCCCGGTCCGACCGCGAACGGGGAGAGGTCCACCCGCACGGTGAGATCCGGGTGCTCCCGGGCCCAGGCGGAGACCAGTGCCGCGAGCCGGTCGGAGCGGTCGTCCTGCGGGAGCGTGCGGCGCTCCGCCACCAGCCGCCGCGCCTCCTGCCTGGCCTGGTCGATGCTCTCCCGCAGCACGGCCACCTGGTCGTGGGCCGGGTGCCCGTCCCGCTCCAGTCTCATCGCGAGGTGGGAGGACATGAGGTGGATGCCGTGCAGCGATTTGGCCACGGAGTCGTGCATCTCCACCGACAGCCGGGTGCGCTCCTCGGCCTGGGCCGCTCGCAGGCGCTCGGCACGCAGGGTCACCTCCATGTCCCGGTAGGTCCCCAGCAGACCTCGCGTGCGGGCTGCGGCCACGACAGCCAGACCGAGCACGACCATCCGTGCACCGGCTGCGAGGGCCTCCGTGACCTGTCCGAGCAGCAGGTCGGCCAGGGAGAGCACGAGGTAGACGGTGAAGGGTCCGGCGAGCGCCACGAGCCAGGGGCCGGGGCGGTCGATCAGGGCCCACAGGAAGACGGTGGCTGCCACATACCCCAGGGCCCAGCCGCCGGTCCCGAAGCTGAGCAGGATGACGACGGCGAGCAAGGAGTCCAGCGTCGGCATGACCAAGGAGCGCGCGGCGCGTTCCCACCGCTCGGGCCGGCCCAGGTAGAGGGTCATCATCGTCAGCGCGGCCACGGACGACATCACCGCGCCGGGGTCGGCCTGCCGCCCGTCGATGACGACCAGGAGGAGGCCGATGCCGGCCCGGACGGTGAGGACCACGTGGACGACCACGTGGAGCCACTCCACCCCGACCCGGCGCTCACCCACCGAAGATGTCCCCGAAGACGTCTGCCTGGCTCAGGAAGAGCGCAGACACCACGAGCAGCAGCGAGGCGGGCACGATGATCGTGGTGACCACCAGCGAGATCTTGGGGATGGCCTTGGCCGTGGCCTTCTTGACCTCGGCGGCCCGGACACGCCGCACTTCCTGGGCGATGTCCTGGAGGGTCTCCGAGATGGGTGCGCCCAGCTCCTCGGCCTGGAGCATCGAGGTGACCCACGAGTGGAGCGCTGGCGCGTCGTTGCGCTGACGCAGCGCTTCGAAGGCGTCCCGCCTGCTCATGCCCAGGCGCATGTCGGTCAGCACCCGGTCGACCTCGTCGCTCAGCGGGGAGTCACCCTGACCCTGCGCCACCCGGCCCAGGGCGGTGCGCAGCGCCAGCCCTGCGGTCACCGTGACGGCGAGGATGTCGAGGAAGTCCGGCAGCTCCCTGGCGATGGCCCGCTGGCGCTTCTGCGCGGCGCCACGCAGCCACAGCTCCATCCACGACGCGAACGCGACGAAGCAGAAGATCCCGATCACCGGCTGGCCGGCGAGGAAGAAGAAGGCGAAGATAATCGCGCCGAGGGTGAAGAAGCCGGCCTGACGACGGACGTAGGTGCGCACCCGCAGCCCCTCGGGACGGCCCGCCCGGTCCAACCGCCGATCCAGTGCGGAGAGGCGCCGGTCTCCGTAGAGCCGGAGCAGGGCCTGCTCCGAGCGGCGACCGAGACCGTCGAGCACCCGGATCATCAGCGGCACCCGCTCCGGTTGGTCTGCGACCTGGCTGACGAAGCGCTCTTCCACCGCCTCCAGTCCGGTGCTGCGCAGGAGCCGCCACCCGCGCAGCCCCAGGAGGAGCACGAGCACGATCGCGGTCGGGAAGATGATCATGGCGGCGAGGCCGACGTCCATCAGACCTCCAGCCTGGTGATGCGCTGGATGAGGATCACGCCCAGCACGAACATCGCACCTGCCACGACGAGGATGATCTGCCCCACCAACGAGGTCGCCATGAGATCGAGGGAGCCGGGTTGGACGATGTTCATGAGGAAGACGGCTCCCACCCCGATGAGCAGGACCGTGTAGCCGCTGAAGACCGCACCGGAGACCGAGTTGCGCAATTCGCGTTCGAGCTCGCGGCGCTCGTCGAGGGTCGCGGCGATCGTGGTCAGAGAGGTGCTCAGCCGGCCTCCGGCCTGACTCTGCACGAGCAGGGTGCGGACCAGCACCTCAAGGTCTCGGGAGGGGAGGCGGCGGTGGAGGTCGCCCAGCGCGTCATTGAGGCTGTGCCCGAGTGCCATCTGGCGCTGCACCTCCCTGAACTCACCGCTGGCCGGCTCCGGCAGCTCCTTGACGACCAGGTCGACCGCGGTGCGCAGCGCCAGACCCGCCTGGGTGGCGTTGGCCAGCAAGCGGGCCAGGTCGGGGAGCTGGCCGATGAAGGCCACCACCCGCTGCTTGCGGCGTCGCTCCAGCAGCTTGCCGGCCGTGGCGATCACGGCCACGACGACGATCAGCGCACCCAGGTAGCCCAGGAAGGAACGCACGACCAGGGACAGGACGATGGCGATCGCCCCCACCAGCACGGCGAAGTCGAAGGGTCCCAGGGGCAGGTTGGCACCGGCGAGACGCAGGTCGAGCTGCTGGCCCCACCGGCTCCGGCGGAACCACTGGTTGAGGCGCCGCCGCCGTTCCCCGAAGCGGTCCAGTCGCTCGTCGCCCCGGGCAGACGCCTCGATCTCGCTGGACCGACGCATGACCTCGCGGTTGACGCTGATCGACAGGATCAGCGCGACGAGGGTGAAGGCGAGCAGGAGGCCGATCGCGGCAGGCGTCACGGTCACGTCCCGGCCCCCGTCCCGTGGAAGGCGTCCGGGACCCGCTGACCGGAGAAGTGCAGACGTTGGGCCAGGTCGTGGGGCAGCTCGTGGTGCAGGAAGGTGCCGCGAGCCCGCTCCCCGAGGACGGCCGGATCGGCGGCGAAACGGGCCAGCGGCACGGTGCGGAAGGGCTCACGACGCTCCGAGACTAGCGCCGCGACCTCGACGACCTTGCGGGAGCCGTCGTGCAACCGGCTCAGCTGGACCACCACGTCGACGGCCGTGTTGATCTGGTCGCGCAGGACCTCGGTCGGCAGCGCCATCTCGTCCATCGACGCCAGCGTCTCCAGGCGCCCGAGCGCGTCGGTGGTCGAGTTGGCGTGGACCGTGGCGAGCGAACCGGCGTGGCCGGTGTTCATGGCCTGGAGCATGTCAAGGGTCTCACCACCGCGGACCTCACCGACCACGATGCGGTCGGGGCGCATCCGGAGGCTGTTGCGGACGAGGTCACGGATCGAGACCTGTCCCGATCCTTCGACGTTGGCGGGTCGGGACTCGAGGCGGACCACGTGCGGCTGCTGCAGGGACAGCTCGGCGGCGTCCTCGATCGTGATGATGCGCTCGTGCTCGGGGATCATCCCGGAGAGGCTGTTGAGGAAGGTGGTCTTTCCGGTGCCCGTTCCACCCGAGATGATGACGTTCAGTTTGGCCCGGACGAAGGCGCTGAGGAGCTCGGCGACCGGCCGCGACAGGGTCTCGCGGACGACCAGCTCCTCGAGCCGGAAGGGGCGGGGGAAGCGACGGATGGTCAGCGTCGGTCCGTCCAGCGCGAGCGGCGGGATGATGACGTTGACGCGCTCACCGGACTCGAGCCGGGCGTCGACCATCGGGCTGGACTCGTCGATGCGTCGGTTCACCTTGGAGACGATGCGGTCGATGGTCTGCATCAGCTGCTCCTCGGAGGAGAACACCGTGGGGTGTCGCTCCACCCGGCCGCGACGCTCCACGAAGACGGAGTCCGGGCCGTTGACCATGATCTCGGTGATCGTCTCGTCCGCCAACAACGGCTCGAGGACGCCGAGCCCCAGCGCCTCATCCACCACCCTGCGGATGAACCCGGCCCGGTCCCGCGCCGACAGCACCGGTCCGTCGAAGCTGATGATGTCGCTGAGCCGACGCTCCAGGCGGGCTCGACGCTGGACGTCGGTCAGGCCGTGCAGCTCGTCCCGGTCGAGGTCCAGGAGCAGGCGGTTGAGGTACTCACCGACCAGGTTCCGGCCCTCGACCCGCTCCCTCTCTGCGCCTGGCAGTCGATCGCGGAGCGCCATCAGTCCACCCTCGCGAAGGTGGCGTCACGCGTGATCTGGATGTGGGTCACGGTCACCACCCCGGGGATGCCGAGGGGGACGCTCGCCTTGACCTGGACGCACGCGTCGGCACAGCTCAGCGCGCCCACGGAGTCCAGGCGCATCCAGCCAGGGATGGCCTGAGCCGCCGCCGGGCCCGCAGCCCCGCCCTGGCTCGCAGCACGCGCAGCTTCGCGTGCGGCGTGGGTGGTCGCGTCCACGCCGGCGACGATGGCGACGGCGTGGCCCAGGAAGAGGATGACGACCAGCAGGATGGGCAGCATGCCCGCCACCTCCACGGAGGTGGCGCCCCGCTCGCCGCGGACCCTGGCCAGGCCACGACCCCGGCGAGCCCGGATCGTGTCCGCCGCCCGGGCGGCCGAGCACGACGACATCGCGGACAAGCCAGGCGCCATGACGGTCACGGTCGTGCCTCCGGGGTGTAGCTGGCCGACTGGCTGACCCGCATCCGGAAGTCGGTGCCGATGGACAGGACGGTCGGGATCGAGGTGCTCACCGTGACCTTCCCCGCGCCGGTCCGCACGCTCGGGCTGGCGCCGGCCCATCCGGGCAGGGCGTCCGCCGCCTTGGCCTGGGCCGCGCTGGCGGAACCGGACACGGCATACTCCCGAGCCGCCTCGGTCGCGGCGTGACGGGTGAAGACGACGCACGTGGCGGCGAAGAGCACCTGAATCCCGAGCACGGTGGCGAGGAGGAAGAGTGCCACTGCCATCGGGGTCTCGACCGCGGCCTGGCCACGGTCCCGACGCCGACCTCCCTGGCGGCGGGAGGTGGCCGCCGGGGCGGCCACCAGCTCCAGCTCGCGGGCCAGGTCCACGACACCGGCGCGGATGGAGCCGCCCTTGGTCTGGGTCAGGTTGCCAGTGTTGTGCGCGGGCTCGAGCTGGGCGAAGGCATCGGGCAGGGTGACGGCGACCGGCCTGTCGAGGACCCGCTGCAGCAGGGAGCTCTGCACCTCGCGTTTGCGGTCGGCCCGGTTGAGCACGACGGTCACGGCGTTCGCCGGCCGGACCGAGAGGCGCTCCCAGCCGTTCATGGCGTGGCGGGCCGAGTTGACCGAGGCGATGTCGGGGTTGACCACCAGCACGACGTGGTCGGCCATCTCCAGCGCCGCGGCCTGGGCGCTCTCCAGGGTCGACCCGACGTCGATGACGGTGAGGTCGTACTGGAAACGCAGCTGGTTGAGCACCTGCGTCATGGCGCTCGAGGTGACGTCGTCGGCCTGCTCCACCTCGGTCGGGGCGGCGATCACCGAGAAGCCCGCCTCGGCGTCGACGGCCACCTCTCGGACGTTGCGGCCGGTGAGCTCGGTGGCCACGGCTGCGAGGTCGGTGAGGTTGCGTCGCGGCTTGACGTCGGTGAGGTAGGTGATGGACCCCTTGCGCAGGTCGGCGTCGACCAGGCAGACCGTCCCGGTCCGCGCGCACTCGTGGGCCAGCAGGGTCGCGATCGTGGAGGCGCCGGCGCCGCCGCGCGCACCCGCGACAGCCACGATCCGGCCACGCTCGTCGGCGGTGCCGCCGGAGAACTGACGCAGACCCTGGCTCCACTGCCCGACCGAGTCGACCCGTGCCTGGAACTCGTCGAGCGAGAGGGGCTGCAGCAGCACACCCCGGGCACCCAGCTCCATGACCGAGGAGAGCAGCCCCGCGTCGGACTCCGGCGCGATGACGAGGATGCCGACGAAGGGGCGCTGCCGCTGCAGCTCGGCGATGACCGAGGCGTAGCGGGAACGCTGCAGCTCGGTGTGGACCAGGACGACGTCCAGCTCCGGGTCCTCCAGCACCCCAGAGATCTCCGAAGGCGCCGAGCCCATGCCCAGCAGCTCGACGTCCACGGCCTCGGAGGCGACGGACTGGAGCGCGGACCTCAGGTCAAGGTCCTCGATGATGGCGGCGACGGTGATGCGGCTCATGCTCAGCCTTCCTGGCCGGACGGGGAGAAGACGGTGTCGCCGTCGACGCGGGTCTGGTCGTTGCCGGCCCGGAGCGCGAGGCGGAGCTTGACGCTGAAGGACTCGGCGTAGGCGACCCGCAGAGCCTCCTCGGTCGGCAGCGCGAAGGTGATGGGGACGCCCTGACCGGTGCTGAAGCCGCCCGAGCCGTCCTCGACGGTCACCTCTTCGGGCAGACCCACGTCGATCACCAGGGCTCCCTGGGCCCACAGCTGACTCGTGGGCTGCTCATCCTGGGTGCCCTGGAAGGTCGCGATGATGTCGACCAGGTCCCCGGACCGCACCTTGCCCGCCACGCCGGTCTCGGCGTCGACCATGATGGCGATCTCCCGGTGACCGGGTGCGATGCCAGGCCGGTCGATGAACATGCCGCGAGAGGCGTGGGTGCCCGCCCTCAGGTCCGCGACCGGGACCAGGCCCAGCACGTCTCGCGCGTCCCGCACGCTCTCCGAGGAGGTCCACCGCTCGGGCACCTCACGCAGCTCCAGGTCGTCGGCGGAGAGGGGTTCGAAGGCCTCGACGTCCTTGGCCAGGGCGACGATCTGGACGAAGTTGCCGGCGCGGGAGTTGACGTCGGCGATGAAGGCCAGGACCGCGACGAAGACGGCGATCGCCCCGAGGACGGAGACGATCAGGAGCATCAAGCCTCGACGTTGACGTGGGTTCATGCAGATGCCTTTCGATGCTCGGGCGCCTGACGCACGCCGCAGAAGGGGCACAGGGACAGCCGGGTCGGGACCTGGCAGTTGACGCAGGCGACGGCGTCTCGGGAGAGGATCTGGGCGACCACGTCCTCCACGCTGCCGATGAGCAGCGTGCACTCGACGGCGTGGCGGGCGCCCCACGAGGTGGCCGGCAGCTCGAGCGCGACGTCACGGGCGGCGGCACCGGCCGGGAGCAGGTCGGTGGAGAAGCGGGCGGTGGGGGCGCTGATGATCCGCACGCCCGCCTCGGGCACCACCCGCGGCAGGTCGACCGGCTTGAGATAGCGGCCCTCATGGAGGTCCAGGCCGAAGCGCGTCCACGGCAGCAGGCTGGCGAGGTAGGTCAGGAACGGAGGCGCGGGCTGCTCCACCTTGGTCGCCGAGGACAGGACGGCGTAGGTCCGCAGGAAGGGGGGAAGGGCCCTGGCCACCTCAACGCACTCCGCCGCGCCCAGGTCGCTCTCCCGCAGGACCAGATCGGTCATCGCGACGGCCGTCAGGGGGCCCGGGACGGACACCATGGCCAGCCCGGGGTGGGCGGCGACGGCGCGGGCGACCTGCGGGTTGCGCCGGTCTTTCTCCGCGACGACGATCACCGACCGCTCCGGGCCATCGATCGTTGCCAACTGCTCCAAGGCAGCGGTGTAGACGTCCTCTGCCGGGGCATCGGCCGCCAACGGCTCAGGCCACCCGGCAGCCGGGGGCAGAGCAACACGAACTATCGGTTGCATGGCAGCACGAACCCTCCCGATGAGACATCGACCCAACCCACCCCGCATCCCGACGGGGTTCGGGCGTCAGCATCGCACAGGCACGTGCCGATTCGTCAAGTCAGGCCACCGACAACCGGGCTCCCGGCTCGATCCCCCACGCGGTCAACGCCCCGGAGGGCATCTCCACCGTGTCCGAGCGCCCGGGCAGGGGCCAGGTCAGGCCCCATCCCGGACGCAGCGACCGGGTCGCCACGACCACCCCGTGGCGGTCGAGGACCGCCACGTCGATCGGATACCGCATACCGACCATATGCACCGAAGGACAACGGGTCAGCCACAGCGCGCCGATCAGCTCGTCGGTGCCCAGGAGGCCCGTGCGGACCTCGCGGCGGGTGCGTGCGACCGACACCGCGGCGACGTCCCTGCCGTCCACGAGAAGACGGTCCGGGCCGGGCCCGAAGACCCGCCCAGTCCCGCTTCCCGGCCCTCCTCCGGAGACGCCTCGGTCCGGCATCGAGGTCACGGCGCCACGCGGAACGATCCGAGCACCTCGGGCACGCGGGAGGAGTCGAACGCGTCCGGCTCGGCGAAGCCGATCACGGTGCCCGTGCCCCCCTGGGGGAGGTCGGCGAAGACTTGTCGCACGTGCCGCATCGCCCCGGGCGCCATCTCGCTGTCGAAGGTCGCGAGCACGGCGCCGCCCTCATCCACGTCCGGCCAGTCGATCGGCATGAGCTGGACGCTGGTGCCCTCGGCCTCCAGCTCGGCCTTCAGCCGTGCCGCCTCGTCGGCCGCGTCGGAGCCCTGGGGGTCCCAGCGGAGCATCGCCCCTTCCGCCGGGGCACCGTCACGCTCCTGGCCCCAGAAGGCCAGGGTCGGCTCGTCAGTCTGCTCGGCCGGCGTCCACTCCGAGGGGATGGCCACCTGGAAGAGACGCACGTCGTGCACGTCCATCCCGTCGGGGACCTCCTCACCGGGCTCCAGGGACGCCCCGGCCGGTGCCTGCGTGGCTACCGGTGGCTGCGTGGCTGCCGGCGCCTCGCTGGCGCCGGTGCCGTCGTCGGCCGTGGGCGCGACCGTCTCCTCGAGCGAGGGCGTGCCGTCCTCGACGGGCTGACCGCCCTGGTCACCCCCCGGGGTGCAGGCCGCGAGGGCCGTGGCGGTGGCGGCCGAGGCCAGGATCAGGGCGAGTCTGGTGGACACGTGGGCGTTCCTCTCGGTGGTCGGCAGGGCCGGCGGGATCGGCGAGGTGATCGGCGAAGACCGGCGGGTGGTCAGCGGGTGAACCAGGCGATGACCAGGCACAGCCCGGCGAACCCGACGAGGACCACGTCCTGCAGCCCGATCCGGGAGGGGTCGGACATCGTCAGGGTCACCCTCGAAGGGTCCTTCGGGTCGAACCGGCAGGGCACCGTGCGGCCCTCCTTGGACAGGATGCCCTCGTCGTAGAGGTCCACGCTGGTGGCCGAGAAGCTGCCCTGGGACGTCGACACGACACCGTGGACCTTGTAGGTGCGAGTCATGGTGGCCGTCGACTCCCCGCTGGATGTCCAGGGCTGGATCCGCTCGATGCGCAGCCTGCCCCGCTCGAACCCGCGGCTGCGGGTGCGGCGGTTCACGACGACGTAGAGGCACAGCACGGCCATCGCCACGGCGGCGACAGGCATCATCAGATTCTCCTCCCCGGTCGGTCGACGCCCACGAGTGTGCCACACCGACCCTGGACGCTCCCTGGAGCGCGATGGCCGTCAGCGCAGGAGGCGCGACATCCTCCGGTCGGCGAGGGGCTTGCCGCCGGTCTGGCAGGTGGCGCAGTACTGCAACGAGGAGTCGGCGAAGGAGACCTCCCGCACCTCGTCGCCGCACACCGGGCAGGCCTCGCCGGTGCGGCCGTGGACGTTCATCCCGGCCCGCTTGGCGTCCTTGAGCTCGGCCGCCGGCTTGCCCTCGGCCGCCAGCACGGCCGCGGTCAGCGTGGTGCGCAGCGCCTCGTAGAGCCGCGCCACCTCCTCCTCGGTCAACGACGCCGCGAGCGCGAAGGGCGACAGCCGCGCGGCGTGCAGCACCTCGTCCGAGTAGGCATTCCCGACCCCGGCCAGCACGGACTGGTCGCGCAGCAGGCCCTTGACCTGCGTGCGCCGCCCCTCCAGGATCGCCGCGAACTCGGGCAGCCCGAAGTCCTCGGCCAGCGGGTCCGGACCCAGCGACGCGATGCCCTTCACCTCGGCGGGGTCGCGCACGACATAGGCGGCCAGCCCCTTCTTGGTCCCGGCCTCGGTCAGGTCGAAGCCGCTGTCGTCGTCCAGCCGCACGCGCAGGGCGATCGGAGACTTCCCGGGACGGACGCGCGTGGCCGGCACCGCCTCATACCAGCGAAGCCACCCCGCCCGGGCGAGATGGAAGACCAGGTGCGTGCCGTCCACGTCGAGGTCGACGAACTTGCCGTGCCGCGCCACCGCCTCGACCGGGGCGCCGACGAGCGCGTCCGGCGGCGGGTCGAAGGTCTTGAGCACCGCGATCGAGCCCAGCTCGACGTCGGTGACGACGCGCCCGACCGCCCGCTCGGACAGGAAGTCGACGAGCGCCTGGACCTCGGGCAGCTCAGGCATCGCCCGACCCGGCGGCACCGCCGTCGGTCGTCGCCGCGTCGTCCGGCACGACCCCGCCGTTGCCGGTCAGGGCCGTCCCGACCAGCAGCTGGTGCAGCCCGAAACCGTTGGGCGCCTTGAACATCGGCGCCTGCACCTTCTTGCCCAGCAGTTCGTCGGTCGCCACCGGCAGACCGCTGGAGAGCAGCTGCTCGGCCGGGGTCAGCTCACGGATGCAGATCGCCTCGACCGCCTCGGGGTGCTCGACGGCGAACTCGGAGTAGATCACCGGGTCGTGCTGGCCGTCGTCGCCGACCAGGATCCACCGAACCCCGGGGAAGAAGTCGATCAGCTTGCGCAGCTCGCGCTCCTTGTGCTCCTGCCCGGAGCGGAACCAGCCGGTGTTGGTCGGCCCCCAGTCGGTGAGCAGCAGCGGACCCATGGGGTAGTCGTGCCGCCGCAGGAAGCGGGTCAGCGCCGGCGCGACGTTCCACGCCCCGGTGGAGAGGTAGAAGACCGGCATCCGCTCCTCCTGCGCGCGCAGCGAGCGGTACATGGCCGACATCCCGGCGACCGGCTCGCGCACCTGCTCGGAGCGGACGAAGGTGTTCCAGCCGGCGATGAGGATACGGGGCAGGTGGGTGACCATGACGGTGTCGTCGATGTCGCTGACCAGGCCGACCCCCACCTCGGGGTCGACGACGAAGATCGAGACGGTCACCGAGTCGCCGTTGGGCAGGTCGATCGTGGCGTCCTGCCAGCCCGGCCCCATGCCGTGCCCCTCGAGCTCGACCTCGACGTAGCCGCCGCGGTCGGTGACCGTCTCCACGCTCGCGGCGCCGAAGGTCACGCGCGCCTGCGACCCGAGGGCCGGCGCGGTGAGGAAGACGCGCCAGCCGCGCTGGGCGATGTCGAGCAGGGAGTCCTGGTGGTGGGTCAGGGCGGTGCGCCGCTCCTCCGGCTCATGCCTGGACAGGCTCACCCGCCCGAAGATCCGGGCCCGCTGCGGGGTGGCGTAGCCGCTGTAGCCGCTGACGCGCTCGTGCCAGCCGCGCCTGGTCAGTCGACCGTTGACGCGACGGCGCACACCGTCCTCAAGACGGGCTGCGATGTGGGGACGCGCCATGGGACAAGCCTAGTGGCAGGTATGCGGTCACATCCGCCGAGCGGCCACCTCGCCCCGGGTGCGGGGCGGGGTGGGATCACTCGGCGTCGGAGATCGCGGCCTCGTGCTGGCGGGCGGCCCGCTCGGCCGCCTTCTTCTCCGCGGCCTTCTTCTCGGCGGCCTTCTTGGCCTTGGCCTCCTCGGCCTTCTTCTCGGCCTCGAGCCTGGCCTCGCGGGCGGTGGCCGAGCCGGGGGCGCCCTCGGCGCGGCCCTCGGCCAGCGCGGCGGTCTCGACGGCGACCCAGGTGGCGCCGTCGACGACGCCGGTGGGCTCGAGGTCGGCCTGCTCCTGGACCTCGCGCACGGCGCCCTCGGTCATCGGGCCGAAGCTGCCGTCGGCGTCCACGCCGAGCAGGTCCTGGAGGAAGGAGACGGCGCCGCCGGCGTAGGGGATCGAGGTCTCGCCGGCGAGCAGCGCGCTGGTCGCGGCGGTGCCGTCGGGGTCGGCGACCTGGTCGACGTCGCCGATCGCGAGCTCCTGGTCACGGACAACGATCGTCGGGTGCGCCGCGCGCTCCAGGTAGGTCCAGGTCAGGGGCGTGACCGTGGCGGGGCCCTCACCGCGGCGCTCCGCCTGCAGGGCCAGCTCGGGGATCGTGGCCTCCCACTCGGTCAGGGCCTCCGCGGTCAGCGGGCCGAAGGCACCGTCGGCCTCCACGCCGAGCGCCTCCTGGAGGACCTTGACGCCCTCGCCCTCGTCCCCCTGGGTCAGGGTGGTGCGGCGCAGGGTGGTGAACTCGGTCAGCTGCCAGCGGTGAGGGGCCTGGGCCACGCTCGCGCCGGCGTCCTGCGCGCCGTCACCGTCGGCCTGCAGGTCGTCCGGGTGCCCGCCCTCGACCGTGGGCTCCTCGTCCGACTCGGCCCGCAGCTCGGCGGCGTGGTCGGAGGAGGCGAGCTGCTCCATACCGGACCCCTCGGCGAAGCCGGAGTTGGTCAGCCCCTGGGAGGTGAGCGCCGCGACCGCGGCCACAGGGTCGGGGATGACCGAGGAGAGGTTCAGGGACTCGCAGGAGGCGAACCGCGGCCACAGGTGGATCGAGGCGAAGGTCGTCGCGCTCGGCGCGCACGGGCCGAGGTCGGGCTGAGTCACGGCAACACCGGTCCACCACGAGGTGCGCATCTGGGCGCCGTCCCAGGTGAAGGAGAAGTGGATGTGGTCGTCGTGCGGGTGGCCGTCGTAGTAGGACCAGCCGCGGCCGTCGGCATACCAGATCTGGTAGTTCCAGATGAGGTACTCGATGCCGAAGCGCTTGGCCATCTCGCCGTTGTTGTCGGTGAGCCAGAGGATGACGGAGTCGGCGACCATCCGGTCGTTGGTGTCCCACGCCGCCAGCGGCCAGTCCAGGGCCCGGCCGTCGTGGTGGAAGGAGGCATAGCTGATGCAGGGGCGCGCGCCGGAGAAGTTGGGGCGGCCGTAGTGGTCGCTGACCAGCAGCGCGAAGGCGGTGACGCCGGGTCGGTCGAGCGGGTCGCAGGAGATCTGCTGGGCGAAGTCGCCGCGGGCGTCGACCTCGAGCGGCAGGTCGTCGTTCTCCGGCGGGGCGGGCACGACGGCGGGGTCGATCCAGACGGGGCTGAAGGTGGTGCCACCGGCGGGCGGGGCCGGCTCGGGCTCGACCGGCTGGGTCGGCTCGACCGGCTGGACCGGCGCGACGGGGTCGACCCAGCCACCCTGGCCGTCGCCGGGGTTCGTCGGGGTCGTCTGGTTGCCCGGGTTGGCGGGGTCGACATAACCGCTCTCGCCCCCGGACGGGTTGGCCATCGCCATGCCACCGCCGAGGGACAGCGCGCCGCTGAGCAGCGCGACGGCGGACCACCGCGATGCCGCGCCGTTGATGCCGGCCACGCCGCGCGTCGGTGCGCGGTGCGTTCCCTTGGCGTGCGCGCGGCCGCGACGATCGGCGCGGTGCGCTCCCCCTGCTGATGCCATTGAGATGACTGTCCTTACGTTCTTCACTGCTTCGTGACTGCCGGGTCGTGCGTCACGTGCACGACCACCACAGATGACTCTAGGCCGCAAGATTCCCCCCGACCAGTGGTCGGGGGGAATCTTTGCGAACTCTTTATGCTCTGTTCGTCACACCTGTCACAGGCGCAACATCAGGGCTGGTCAGAGGCCGTTGACGCGGTCCTCGGGGGCGGTCAGCGGGCTGCTGGCCTTGATGTAGGCGACCAGGTTGGCCAGGTCCTCCGGACCGCCGACCAGGTTGGTGCCCTCGGTGAAGGCGGTGAAGCCGTCACCACCCTCGGCGAGGAAGGACAGGGTCGAGACCTTGTAGGTCGCGGCCGGGTCGATCGGCTCGCCGTTGAGGGTCATCGAGCCGGGGACGACCGAGTTGGTCGCGGCGTCCCAGGTGTAGCTGAAGCCCTCGGAGACGCCCAGCGCCAGCATCACGCGGGAGCGGTCCGGGTTGTACTGCTGGTTGAGCACGGCCTCGATCTGGGCGCCGGTCATGTCCAGGGTCACCAGCAGGTTGCCGAACGGCGCAACGTCGTAGGCCTCCTGGTAGGTGATCTCACCGGGGGCCTCGCCGTTGGTGATGTCGTCGACCAGGAAGGAGGAGCGGACACCGCCGACGTTCATGAAGGCGATCTGGCCGCCGGCGTCCTGGGTACCCCACAGGATCGCGTCGGCGATGAGGTCGGCCATCGGGGTCTCGATCCCGCGGTTGCCGGAGGCGTCGCCGGTGATGTCCTCGGAGGTGGTGCCGATGACCTCGCCGGCCATGACGGCGGCCATCGCCAGCCACTTGTCGACGATCGCCTGGACCTCGGCGTTCGGCGCGATGGAGCCGTCGGCGCGGACGACGTGGTTCTCGACCTCGAGCGTCTCGCGGACGACGTCCTTGGTCTTGCGGTCCACGCGGAAGGTGGTCTCGGAGAGCACACGGCCCCAGTCGCCCGGGCCGTTGACGGCGCGCAGCTCGCCCGAGGGGTCGGGCAGCAGGCAGGCGAAGCCGTTGTGGGTGTGGCCGGTCAGCAGAACGTCGATCGCCGAGCTGGCGCCGGCGTTGATGTCCAGGATCGGGCCGGAGAGGGACTCGCAGCCGGCGTTGACGTCCTCGTCGGAGATCGTCTTGGGGTAGGCGCCACCGTCGTAGCCACCCTCGTGGACCAGCGCGACGATCGCCTCGACGCCCTGCGCCTGCAGCTCGGCGGCGTAGCGGTTGAGGGTCTCGGTCTCGTCGAGGAAGGAGACGTCGTTGATGCCGCCGGGCGAGACCAGGAAGGGGGTCTCGTCGGTGACGACACCGATGAACCCGACCTTGACGCCCTTGTGCTTCTGGATCGTGTAGGCCGGCAGGATCGGCTCGCCGGAGTCCTTCCAGACCACGTTGGCGGCCAGGTAGGGGAAGTCGGTGCCGGCGTAGGGGTAGTCGAGGTACTGCCCGTCCTCGTGGTTGCCGCCGTTGACGATGCGCATCAGCTCGGCGACGCCCTCGTCGAACTCGTGGTTGCCGACCGCGGAGGCGACCAGGCCCATGGCGTTGAGGACCTCGATGGTGCCCTCGTCGTGGAAGAGGCCGGAGGCGAAGGTCGACCCGCCGATGCTGTCACCGGAGGAGACCAGGTAGGAGGCGGCGTGCTTGTTCTCCGCGGCGAACTCGGCCTCGAGCGCGTCGGCCAGGCCGGCCAGGTAGGCCGCGCCGCCGAACCCACCCTCGGGGGCGAGGTGGCCGTGGAAGTCGGAGAACTGCAGGACCTGCACCGGCACGGTGCGCTGGACCGGCGGCTTGGGCTTCTTGCCCTTGCCCTTGTCGTGGCCCTTGGCCTTGCCGTTGGGCGCCGAGAAGGCCTTCTCGTTGGCGTTGTCGTTGGGGGCGGCGATCGCGGCGGTGCCGACCATCGAGGCGGCGGTGGCCGCGGCCAGGGCGATCGCAAAGGTGCGCTTCATTGCTTGTTTCTCCCTCAGGGACATCTTTGACGTGGGGGTCACGGGGACAGCAGCACGCTACCCCGCAAATCCGCATCCGTCAGCAGTTTCTGCCACATCCGGCCGCTCCGGCCGAGGAGTTCACCAAGATTTCGCGCGGCGGCCAGAAGCCTCCAGCCGCTCCCAGGGCTCGACCGGCCCGGGCACCACGGTGAGGAGCGGATGGGTGAGGGGCTGGGAGAGGTGCTGCGCCGCATACCGATCAGGGCTGCGCGCCGCGAGCTTGGCGAGCAGGTGCGCCCACTCGAGCTCCACCTGGCCCTCCGTCACCGGGATCGGAGTGCGGTCGCGCGGGATGTCGTCGATGCGCTCCGGGTCGAAGCGATAGCCGCGGCGACCGGCCTCCGCACGGACCTCGTCCAGGTATGCGGCGAGCGCGCGGCCCGGGTGCGCGGTCGCCCGGAAGCGCTCGAGCTGCGGGTGGCGGGTGTAGCCCCGGGTGCGCCCGGCCAGCACGGCCTGGGCGAGCAGCCCCTCGCGCCACAGCGCGGTCAGGCCCTGGCGGTCCAGGTGCTGGGGGTGGAGGGACCAGAGGCGCACCGTGCGAGCCTACGCGCCGTCACCGACGCGCGCTCCGGGGAGCACGTCGCCGCTCGGCCGGGCGAGCAGCTCCGCATAGAGCTGGGCGTGGCGGGTGGCGACCAGGTCACGCTCGGCGCCCCGCTCCGACCTGGTGGCGCGGGGAGCCGACCACTCGGCGGCGAGGACGAGGAGCTCGGCGAGCCGGGCCGCCGAGGGAGCCCGGTCGGGTGCTCCCCACGAGAGCAGCGGCCCCTGCTCCCGCAGGTGCCCCACGTCGGGGGCGAGCACCCAGGTCCCCAGGTCGCGGCAGGCCTCCAGCCAGCCGGAGTGGGTGGCCCAGGCGTAGGGCAGGACCGAGACGTCCAGGCCGCAGAGATAGCGCCACAGGGCGGCGTCGTCGAGGCGGCCGGCCACGACGAGCGACTCCCGCTCCGCCACCTCGTGCAGGAGCTGTGCCAGCGCGGGGTCGTGCGCAGCGTGGTGGGGGTCGACCAGCTCGGGGTGGGCGCGGACCTCGAGCCGGGCCGGCACCCTCTGCGCGCGGAGCAGGTCCAGCGCGTCCAGCAGGGCGGGCAGGACGGTGCGGGGATCGAGATTGGCCCGCAGGCTCTTCAGGTGCAGGCCGACCCGCAGGGGCGTCCCGGGGTCACGGGGTGCCGGGGCGGCAGCCGCATCGCCCAGCAGGTCCAGCGGGACGACGTGCGGGTGCGGCACCACCAGCGGCCGGCGCCCGCAGAGGCGTTCGACCCGTCGCGCCGCGCCGTCGGTGAGGGTCAGCAGGGCGTCGGCGCGCTCCAGGAGGAGGCCGAGGTGCTCGCGGTGCCGGCTCTGGTCGCGCAGGTGCGGGTGGTCGAGGTCGTGGACGGTGTGCACCAGCGGCAGACCGACGTCGCGCAGGGCGGCGATCCAGTCTGCGAGCTGCGCGGTGGTGCGTGCCTCGGTGCCGAAGTGGAGGTGGACCACGTCCTGCTCGTCCGCGTGCGAGCGCACCCATTCGGGCTCCAGTGCGGGGTGCGGCCACCACTGGCCCGGCGGCGCTCCCGGCACCGGCGGATCGGGCAGGTGGCGCACCGTCCCGTCGTCGACCACCGGCCGGAGGTGCTCGACATAGGCATGGCCCGCTGGGATGTGCCGGACCCGGATGCTCACCCGGTCACCCGCCAGCCGCCCTCGGGCGTCCGGGCGGCGAGCCCGCGCTCGGCGAAGCCCTCGAGCCAGGACTCCATCGGCCACCATCCCCATCGACGGGCGAAGAGCGTGGCGTTGCGCACCACCGAGGCGACGTGGGCACGGTCCACGGAGGCCGGTGGATGGTGCTGGTGGTAGGCCGTGGCCCCGCCGATCCACGTGAGGCTGCCGCCGAGCCGACCCACGACCTGGCCGAAGTCGGTGTCCTCCCCGCCGTAGCCCACGTAGTCGGGGCAGAAGCCGCCCGTCGCGGCGTAGTCCTCCGCGGTCAGGGCGAAGGACAGCGACCAGAACTGGCGCAGGTCCGGCTCCCGGCGCCGCTCCCCGTCGGCCAGGAGCACCCGGTCGGGGCGGTGCTGCCCGAGCTCGGCAAGCCGCTCCAGGGGGTAGCCGCCCTCATCGGGATGCCCGTCGGGGGCCGGTGGAAGCTGGGTGTGGTCGGGCAGATAGGCGACGTCGCCGCACCAGATCGCCGGACGAGGGGGGTATGGGGTGGCGCGCGCCTCGCGCAGGTAGGTGGCCACCGTCCTGGGTCCGGGGATGCAGTCGACGTCGAGGAAGAGCAGCAGGTCCGCGCCCAGCTCGCGGGCGCGCGCGGCGGCGGCGTTGCGGGCTCCCGCGAGCGGGAGCCCGCGGCTGTCGGGCGGCACGTGGACCACGTCGGTCGTCCACGGCCCGTCCAGTCCGTCCACCTCACCGGCGGTCAGCGCCGGGTCGTCCATCGCGGCGATGACGTGCAGGTCGGGGCGGCGGGTGCCCGCGCGGAGGCCGGCGACCTGGCGGCGCAGGTGGTCGTGCCGGCCGTGCGCAAGGGTCAGGACAGCGATCCAGTCGCTCATCGGCTCTCCGGGGTGGGTCGGCCGAGCCGGTCGGCGAGGGCGTCCAGGTGGGCAGCCGCGGTCGCGGCGCCGTCGCCGCCCCACAGCGCCCACCGCTCACCACCGAGGCGGTGGGCTCGCTCGAGCAGGTCGGGCCAGCGCTCGGCGGCAGGCCAGCCCCGGTCGGTCACCGCCAGGCCCAGGCGGTCCAGCGCGCGGGCGGTGGCCTCCTGCTCCTCGAACGGTCGTGGCTGGGCGAGCACGACGGCGGGGCGTCGCAGCAGCGCCACGTCGGCCACCGAGCCCTGCCCGGCGTGGCACACCACGACGTCGGCGTCACGCAGGTCCTGGACCAGGTCGGGCGAGAGGGGGTGTCCCCCGCCGCGCACCTCCCAGCGCCAGCCGGGGGTGGCGGCCCGGGCGGCCGCGAGGGTGGCACGGTCGAGGTCGGCCCCTCCCGCGCCCCAGAGCACGAGCACGCGTCGCTCCACGTCCGGCTCCGTCGCCACGGCGCCACCGTGCTCGATCTCGGCACCGCCAGCGCCTGCGACTCCGTCTCCGTCTCCGTCTCGTCCATCCTCGGCTGCCGGCCGGAGGGCGCTGATCCCCCCGACGTGCCAGGTCTTGGCCAACCAGGCGTCGGGCCACCCGGCGTCCGGGTGCGCGCCGGCGGGCCACGGGGCGAGGATCGCCTCGGCCAGGTCGTGAGCGAGGGTGTGCGGCCGGTCCGTGCGTCGGCCAGGCATGGCACCCACGACGACGGGGGTGCCGGACAGCCGCACCAGGGTGGTGATCTCGACCGACACGTCGACGACGACCAGCGAGGGCCGGGCGTGGTCCAGCCAGTCCAGGACCTGCCGGTGCCGGGCCAGCAGACCCGCGTGGTGGCGCGGCACCCAGTGGAAGACCCCGTCCGCCTCGACGTCGGCGGTCCCGGCGTCCACCGCGGGGTGATCGTCGCGCGCCAGCTCCACCCACTCCCCGGGCCAGCCCTCCGGCCGGCCGCCGGAGCCGAGGCCGACGACCTCGTGGCGGAGGTGGGAGGCCACCGCGGTCGCGCGCCGGGCGTGCCCGGAGCCGTGGTGGTGGAGGTAGTAGCCGATCACGCGATGACCGGCTCGAAGTCGGCCGTGGGGGTGGTGCGGGAGCGGTAGAGCCGCAGGTAGTCCTCCACCATCCGCTCCGAGGAGTGGTGCCGGAGGGCGTGCTCGCGGGCGGCGTCCCGGGACAGGCCCAGCACCTCCGGCAGCAGCGCCGCGGCACGCTCGACCATGTCCCCGACGTCCGGCCCCGGGGCGACCAGACGCCCGACCTCCGGGCCGACCACCTCGGGCAGGCCGCCGCGCGCGAGCGCCAGCACCGGGGTGCCGCAGGCCAGGGCCTCGGCGGCCACCAGCCCGTAGGGCTCGTCCCACACCGGGGTCACCAGGGCCGCGGCGCTGCTCCCGACGAGGGCGGCGAGCTCCGGGGTGGGCAGGTGGCCGGCATACTCCACGCCGTCCCCGAGCAGCGGCCACACCTGCTCCCGGGCGTAGTCCTCGTCGCTGACCGGGCCGGCCAGCACCAGCGGCAGCCCCGCCCGGCGGGCGATCTGCACCGCCAGGTGGGGCGCCTTCTCCGGCACGATGCGCCCGGACCAGACGAGCTGCTGCCCGCCGGCGCCGGCACCCCATACCCCGGGATCGACGCCGTTGGGGACCACGCGAGCAGGCGCCAGGTGCCGCCAGGCGCGCGCGGTGAAGGCGCTGACCGCCGCGAACGAGAGGCCCGGCCCCCCGACCTGCGCCGCGGTGATCGCCGACTCCAGCCACGGCGTGGGCGGGGTGTGCAGGGTCATCAGCCAGCGGGACCGCAGGGTGGGGGCCATCGCGACCGGCAGGTAGTGCAGCGCATGGTTGTGGACGATGTCGACGTCGTCGCGGTGGGCCAGCTCGACCATGAGCCGCAGATAGGCGTGGTGGCGCTGGAGCCAGCCTTGGTCGGGCATCGAGACATCCCCGAGGGCCGCCTGGCTCAGGTGCAGGGTCTCGGGCCGCAGGTGCTCCACGCCGGTGGGCAGCACGCTGCCCTCGGCGGCGAAGACGCTGACCCGGTGCCCTCGACCGGACAGGCCGGCGGCCAGTTGCCAGGTGAGGGCTTCGAGGCCGCCCGCAAAGGGCTGGGCGATGGGATGGCGGGCGTGCCCGATCAGGACGACATGCACCTGATCTCCCTCCCGCCGCACGGGTCGGCGAAAGGGGCATGCTGTGCGGCAGGTGACGCCCCTCCTTGGGAGGCTATGCGGTGCCGACGCCCCCGGCACCCCCCTTTCGGGTCCACCCGGAAGGGTGAGGCGTCGCCTAGGGTGATGAGATGAGCGCGCGCACCTCGACCCGTCGTGGTCGAGCGACGCGTGAGGAGCTGCTGGCCGCAGCGGCGCGCGTCTTCCTGCGCACCGGTTTCACGGGCTCCTCGCTGCTCGACGTCGCGCGCGAGGCGGAGGTGTCCAAATCGGCGGTGCTCTACCACTTCGGCAGCAAGGACCAGCTGCTGCGCGAGCTGATGACCCCGGTGATGGACGACGTGGCCGCCCTGGCCGGGTCGACGGCGCCCGCCTCCGGTCCGCTCGAGCGGCGCCGGATGATCGAGCAGCTCGCCGTGCTCTACGAGCGGCACCTGCCGGCGGTCCAGGCCGTGGCGGCCGACACGCTGCTGTGGCGTCACCCGGCGCTGGAAGGACGGATGCAGACCAACCACGGGCGGCTGGTCCAGATCCTGGCCGCCGGGGTCGAATCCCCGACCGCGGTGGAGCGCGCCCACACGGCGCTGGCGACGGTTTTCCGGGGTATGGCGTTCGGGTTCGCCGAGTCGGGATCACCGGTGCAGGTGGGCAGCCCGGAGCACCAGATCCTGATCGACCTCGGCACGGAGATCCTGGAGGGCCCCCAGGGAGGGTGAGGCCCGCTGGACTCAGGTGCGGGGACTCAGTTGCGGTTGGCCCAGATCACGGCCTGGCTGCGCCGGGTGACGCCCATCTTGCGGTAGGCGGAGCGGATGTAGGACTTCACGGTGTTGGGGCTGAGGAAGAGCGAGCGGGCGATCTCCTCGTTGGTCGCGCCTGTCCCGATCTGCTCGACGACCCGGGACTCCATGCGGGACAGCTCGGCGTAGCGGTGCGTCCGGCCGGCGTCGTCCGGCTCCTCCTGGTCGGAGAAGGACAAGGCGGTATCCATCCCCCTACTCTACGACCAGATCTGACCGATCGGTCAGATCTGGTCGCCACTGCGGGTCAGGCGTCATGGGGCGCGCCAGGACCTTGGTCGAGGCGCTGTAGGACGGTGCCCGCAGGCCGGCCCACCAGGGCGAGACCCAGGTGCCGGCCGGTGCGGCCCCGACCGGGTCGTGCCGTCGGCCGACGTCCTGCCCGTCCCAGGTGATCCGCAGCTGGCCGCGCCGGTGCCAGGGTCGCCCGGGGGCGGCCACCAGCAGCCGGTAGTCGGTGGGTGGCGCGGCGTCGGCGCCCGGGACCCTGCTGCCGACGGACCCGGGCTCGGGGTCGAGCCGCAGCAGCAGCCGGCCACCTGCGGTCTCCAGCGGCAGCATGGAGGTCAGCGGGCCGTGCCGCCCTGCGCCGCGCAGGGCCAGGACGTGGCGGGTCACCAGGCCGGTGCCGGTCGAGGCGAGCAGGAGATCTCCCCCGCCCACCTCCGCGGGCAGCCGCAGCGCCAGGCCCTCGATGTCGGGGCCGCGCCGCAGCCCCATGGCGCGCGACCAGCGCACCTGGCAGGTGAGCTCGCCGGCCTCCAGCATCCGGACACCGTGGCTGGGCCCCCTCGCCACCCACAAGGTGCCGGTCCCCCCGATCCCGATCGCGTGCAGCGCCCGGGTGCCCCGCACCCGGGCGAGGGCGCCGAAGAAGTCGGCGAGCGCCATACCCCCGATCCTGGCGATGCTGTCCATGCCACCAACGTAGACAGCGGGAGGCCCCGCTGCGCGGTCAACCACCTGACCGCGCAGCGGGGCCGACCCCTGGCGTTACCAGGTCCTCACCGGGTCCTCACCGGGTCTTCACCGGACGTCGATCGCGTCAATCACCTGATCGGTGACCTTGGCGTCCTTGGTCCAGGCCTGCACCTTCAGCGAGATGGTGTCGGCGCCCTTGGGAGCCTTGATCATGACCTTGCGGTCGGCGCCCTTGCCGGTGACCTTCACCGCCTTCCAGGACCCGCCGTCGTTCGTCGACATCCAGACCTTGACGCCCTTGACGCCGGTGGCCCTGTCGCCATCACCGTCGAGGACGCGCAGGCTCAGGCGCGCGACCTTCTGGGTGGCGTTGTAGTCGTCGACGCCGGCGAGGCCGTAGCGGACGTTGAGCAGGTCGGCCGAGACCATCTCCGCCTCGCCGCCGGTCGCCGGCACGCGGTAGCTCCAGTCGGTGCTCGCGGAGGTCGACAGGACCCAGTCAGGGTGGTTGGTCGAGGTCTCGACCTTGACCCGCACCGGGGTGCCCGCCGCGGGGGCCGCCGACTCCACCACGTTGCCGGGCTGGTCGGCGACGAGCTCGCCGTCGAGCCACATCCGGATCCGGCTGCTCATGACCGACTCGTCCCAGGCGAAGTAGGCCGCGTGACCGTGGTCGTCCACGAACATCGGGACGCTGTGCACCAGCCAGCCGGAGTAGCCGTCGTTGTAGGTGCCGACGAACCCGCCGGTCGCGCTGCTCACGTGGTGCACCTGGTGCAGCCACCGCTCGGTGATCGACCCGCCAGGCGTGATCTCCCACGGCTGGACCCGCTCGAAGGGCGCTGCGTTGATCGGGTCGACCGTCGGCCACCACGCCAGGCCGGGCTCGGCGTTGACATATTCGTCGCGCACGATCGGGACCGCGATCGGCCACAGGTTGGCCATGGCCCATCCGGTGGGGTCGAGCAGGTAGCGCCCGCCCACGACCGTCGTCGCGCGGCCCGCCATCGAGTTGTAGTCGGCCCTGACCCGGGTGACGTCCCTGCGCGTGGCCGCGTAGGTCAGGTCGGCCGGGATCGCGTCGTCCTCGAGCCAGGCGACCTCGAAGAGATAGCGGTAGTCACCGGTGTCCAGCGACGCCCCGGGCGGGATGCGGAAGTGGCGGTGCATCCACTGGAACGCGCCGATCGAGACCGGCTCGCTCGGGACGGCGCCCAGCGAGGCGTCCGCCCCGAAGATGCCGCTGCCCAGCCCGACGTCCGCCCACTCACCGGCCCGGTGGAGCAGGTGGTCGGCCGTGACCTGCTCCGTGGGCCGGAAGGTCTCGACGGTCACCGGCACGTAGCCGGAGGCGTCGAGGTGCACCGTGGTGTCCTGGGTCAGCGCGACCTCGGGGATGTTGAGCGCGTCCGAGGAGATCGCCATGCCCGTCTCCCAGTCGCCCTGGGTGATGACGCCCATGACGCCGTAGGTGCCGGCGGGCAGCCGCACGGTGGCCGTGCCGTCCTCACCGAGGTCGGGGAAGACCTGCTCGAAGGTGAGGTCGACGGGCTCGGCGCCGAGCGGGGTCACCCCCGCCGTCCCGCCGTAGACGGCCGGGGAGCCGTCGCGGAAGGAGCCGACGATGGTCAGGTCGTACATCTCCGCCTCGTTGACCGACATCACCGCGGTGCGCACCGTCTCGTCCGCGCCGTCCGTGGCCACGACGACGCCTCCGACGCGGCCCGCCGCGTTGCCGGCGGCGGCCGGGTCGACCGTCACCGTCACCTCGGAAGAACCCCCTGCGGGTATGCGGATCTCGTCGCCGCCGAGGGTGATGGCGCCGGCGGGTGCCGGCGAGCCGTCCTGGAGGGTGGCCTCGACCGACAGGGCGAGGGTGAGCTCGGTGTCGGAGCTGTTGGTGTAGGTCAGCGTCTGCGTCGACGGCGCCAGCGCGTCCTGGGGGAAGGGGAAGATCCCGAAGCCCAGGGACGAGGGGGTCGTGTAGACCTGTTGGTCGATAGCGCTCGGCGCGAAGACACGGCCGGAGCCGACGTCGAAGACGCTGGCCCCGACGTCATCGGCCGAGCCGACGAGGATCGACTTGAGCTGCTGGCTGTCCAGCTCGGGCCGGGCCTGGGCGAGCAGGGCCGCCACGCCCACGACGTGCGGGGTCGCCATCGAGGTGCCGCTGTGGGCGATGTAGGGCTCGGAGGCCTCGGCCGGGTAGCCGACCTGCGGGGCCAGGATCTCCTCGCCGGGGGCGGCGATGTCGGGCTTGGCCATGCCGTCGACGCGCGGGCCGCGGCTCGTGAACCAGGTCGGCATGTCGTTGGCGTCGACGGCGGAGACGGTCAGCGCCAGGGAGGAGCTGCCCGGGGTCGAGATGGTGGTGTAGCCGCCGTCGTTGCCCGCGGCGATGACGAACAGGACGTCGGTCGCGGCGGAGATCTCGTCCACGGCGAGCGCCATCGGGTCCGTGCCGTCGGTGTACCAGCCTGAGGCACCCAGGCTCATGTTGACCACGTCCGCACCGCCGGTCGCGGCCCACTCCATACCCGCGATGATCCCGGAGTCGGAGCCGAAGCCGCTGTCGTCGAGGACCTTGCCGTTCATGATCTGTACGTCGGGCGCAACGCCGACGATCTCACCGCCGGAGGCCGCACCGTTGCCGGTGATGATGCCGGCGACGTGGGTGCCGTGGCCGAAGACGTCGTCGGGGTTGCCGGTGCCGCTGAAGTCCTCGGCGGCGACGACGGCGTCGGCGAGGTCGGGGTGCTCGGCGTCCACGCCCGTGTCGAGCACGGCGACGGTGATGCCCTCGCCGGTGTAGCCGGCCTCCCACGCCTGCGGCGCGCCGACCTGCGGCGTGCTGGTGGCGTCGAGCGCCTTGACCCGGCCGTCGAGCCAGACCTTGGTGATGCCCTGGCCGGCGGCCTCGCCCGCGCTAGGAACGATCCCGCGATGGGTCTCGGCGCCGACGAGGCCCTCGGTCTCCTTGACCGCGTCGACGAGCTGGCCCCTGGCCTTGCCCTTGTCGACCTTGGCCGCCACCGAGCCGATGCTCCTGAGGCTCTTGCCCCTGGCGACGCCGAGCCCCTTCCAGTCCACTCCCCTGGCCGGGTCGGCCTTGGTGCCGGGTGCCCTGGTCTGCACGATGACCGGCAGCGCCGAGGTGCTGTCGTCGTCGTAGCCCGCAGCGATGAGGCCGGTGACGTCGAAGAGGCGCCGGTCCAGCTGGGTCGGCACGAGGTCGGCGACGTCGTCGGGGATGACGTAGTAGTGGCCCTGCCAGAGCTGCTTGGCGAAGGTCGGGACCCGACCATCGGCGCGCTCCGCCGGGGTGATGACCACCGAGGGGGCGCCGCCCTTGCGCTGGGTGACCCGCACCACGTCGCCGGTGATCAGAGTCACCTGGTAGCTGCCGTCGGCGAGGGTCAGCTCGCCCGCGGCGCCGTCCGTGCCGGACCCCTCGCCTGCGCCGCTACCTCCCGGCGCGGCGGGCAGGGCCTGCGCCGTCGGCGGGGCACCCCCCGGAGGCGATCCCGGCAGGGGTGCCCCCTGCGCCATCCCTGGCGCGACCCCTGCCAGGATCAGCGCCAGCCCCGCACCTACCGTCCTGCTCCATGTCCCCATGGCCCCGCCTTTCGGTCGAGGGTCCTTCCCACCGGACCCCATGACTCATCTTGTCCGAAAGAGCGTCGTTGCATCAGGTTTCGGAGCAGAATTTTTCGGCCGGGAGGGCCAAGATGGGTGTGGAGTCGGTTCCAGCTCGACGGCCGGGCTTGTTCACGTGATCCCAAGGCTGAGCGTCCGACCGCGCGTGTCCGGTTATGACAATCCTGGGACAGCGCAGGTGCGTAACCAACGTCTCCAGTCACGTGTATCCACGAGCGAATCCCACTGCTCCACCCACCACCGCGTATCAGCCGACGTGCTCGAAGGTCCCGAGCGCGAAGGCCTCCTCCAGGGTCCGGTCGAGGAAGTCCTGGTCGAGGGTCCGCGCCGCGCGCACCAGGTCGGCCGCCGTCGGCGACCCTGCTCCATTCGTGGCGCCGTCCGCCGGAGTCACCACCACCGACCCCATGGCTGCAGCCACCTCGGCCGCCGCGATCGCCGCAGGGACACCATCCGCGACGAGCCGGGCCATCTCCTGCAGCCGCGCCACGTCCGCGTCGTCATAGCTGCTGTAGCGCGCCACCTACGCTCTCCTTCCGACGCTGGGATTGTAGGCAGCCGGTCGGCGCGGCGTGACGATGCGCACCGGGCCGGGAGTGCGGCGGCCGTCAACCACGACGCCGTCCTGCGTGACGACCGCCAGCCCCTCGTCCGCGAGCTGGCATGCCACCGCGCGGGCGACGTGGGTGAGGCCGGCGGCCAGTCTCGGGTCGACCGCCTCGGCGATCTCGGTCAGATCGATCGATCCCGCCTCGCCCCGCTCGGCCAGGAGCCGCAGCGTCTCGGCGCGCACCCGGCCGACGAGCGCCTCGGCGACGCCGTGCGCGTTGACCGTCTCGTCCAGCCGCCGCAGGAATCCGGCGAAGCCCGCCCCCGCCCTGCCCCGGCGTCGCGCCGAGGTCAGCACCCGCGTGCGGTCGGTGCTCGTCCACGGGAGCCGCTCGACCTCGCGGACCCGGTGCACCAGGTGGGCGTCCTCGCTGTCGTCGAGCGCGGGGAAACCGCCGGCAACGTCGTACGCGCTCAGCCGCACCCCCAGGTTGGCGGCGTGGATGCTGGTGTGCCCCTCCACCAGGTGGTGTTGGGCGTGCCACAGCCGCGTCGACTCCGGATGCTCGCCGTCCTCGACGGGCTCGACCGTGCCAAGCACGAGGTCGAGGCCGCGGTCGGCCAGCTCCCGCTGCTCCTCCAGCCAGGTGGTCGGCACCCTCGAGTCCGCGTCCGTGCTCGCGATCCAGAGCTCGTCCGGGCGCAGGTGGGGGTATGCGGCTCGCCCTGCCTCCACGCCCTCTCCCCTGGCGCCGCCGAGGCTCCCCCTCGTCGCCTCGATCGTGATCCAGTCGACGTGCGGGTGGGCGCTCGTCGCGCGGGCGACGGCCTCGGCCGTCCCGTCGGCGCAGCGGTCCAGGACGGTGACGACGGTGACCGGCAGGGCATCGGATGACGCGCCCTGGCGGGCGGCGCGGGCGATGGCATCCAGCGCACCGCCGATCTCATCCTCCTCGTCGCGTGCCGGCACGACCACGACGAAGGCGGCAAGTGGCGGTCGCTGGGACGGCTCGTCGCGAGGGCGCATCAGGTCTCGTCCCGGTCGGTGGCCGCGTGCCGGGACCAGACGGTGAGCACGACATCGTCCTCCACGAGCTCGCTGCGGCGGGGCAGCCCGAGCCGGGCGTCGAGGATGGCGTGGACGTCGTCACCGCGCAAGGGCCAGCCGACGATCTCGTGGCGCCAGTGGCAGGCGAGGACGGTGGCGTGCTCCGCGTCCGAGAGGGACTCCCTGATGCGGTCGGCGAGCGCCGCCAGCCGTCCGGGCGACATGAAATAGCCGACCTCGGAGACGACGACCAGGTCGGGCCGCCCGTCGCCCGTGTCCTGGTGCAGCCAGTCCCGCTCCAACCGGTCCCACTCCTCGGGGAGCTGGGCGTGGACGAGGTCCACCGATCCGTGGCCAGCGAGCGCCTCCGTGGCGGTGGCGAGCGCGGCCTCGGACTCGTCGACGGCGACTACCCGGTCGCACCGGTCGGCGAGGTCGGCGGCCAGGGCACCGATCGAGCACCCGATCTCGAGAGCGATCGCATATCTCTCCTGCGGGAGCAGGGCGAGGGTGAGGGCGCGCTTGCGGCGTTCATACCAGGACGTCCGCACCTCCCACGGGTCCGCCTGGCGACCGTGCAGCTGCTCGAACGGGCTGGTCTCCCCAGGCCGGACCGGGATGAAGTGCTCCTCCGCGCCACGGAAGTGGTCCAGCAGCTCCTGCGGGATCAGCGCCTCGTCGCCGGGCTGGTCCGAGAGCGGCAGCACCTGCGTCACGTGGGCCTCCAGCGCGCGGGCCTTGAGGCCCAGTGCCCGCTCGCTGAGGGTGCGGAGGTGGATGGAGTCCCAGGGCACCTCGTCAGGGCGCCACTGCCAGAGCCAGATCGGAGCCTGGACCAGCCGGGCGTCGGTGCGCCAGGCGACCGAGGATGCGGCTCCGGCGACCGCCTCGTGGTCGGGGTGTCCGTCCTGGGCGTAGGTGGAGACGATCAGTGTCCTGGCCCCGTCAACGAGCGGCACGACCGCGTCGACGATGCGGGCGATCCACTCCCGGAGCCCGTCGTCGCGCGCGCCGAAACCGTCGGGCAGGCCAAGGAGGTGCAGCCGGGCGTGCGGGGCGATCAGCTGGACGGCCTCGGCCACCTCGTCCCGGCGCAGCCGCGCGAGCCGTTCCCGAGTGTGCGTCGGCGAGCTCGGGTGGGAGGCCTCGCCGTCGGAGGCGACCACCACGTCGACGTCCACCCGGCGGGGCAGGTCCGCCAGCAGCCCACCGGCGATAAGGGTCTCGTCATCGGGATGGGCGACCAGGACCAAGACGTGAGTGAGCCCGTCAAGGTCGAGCTCCGGCAGGCCCTTCACCCCGGGAGGCCATTCACTGGGCGGACCTCTCGCCGGTCGTGTCCCAGGCCACGGGCATGCCGTCAGCGACGGACCGACCCACGACGGCCGCGTCGCGCTCGGCCTTGTGCTGACGCAGGTAGAGCTGCAGGTCCGCGACGCGGGCGGCGTGCTCCTCCTCGCCCGCCAGCGGACCTGGTCCCAGGCCATGTGCGGCGATCTCCAGGACGGCCTCGCAGGCGTCATGGACGATGTGGCGGGCCCGGACCACGCGCGGCCAGGCGTGCTCGCCCTCGACCAGGCCAGCGTCGACGGCTGCCGCGGCCTCGGTGAGCACGGCCGCTGCGGCGGTGAGCCGGGCGTCGGCCTCACCGAGAAGCGCCAGCCCGATCTGGTCGGGCTCCCGCTCCTGGGCCGCCTGGCGGACGCGCCGTGCCAGCCCTGTGGCGCCGCCGAGCCAGCACGCGGCAACGCCGAGGCCACCCCAGGCGAACCCGGGACGGGTGAGATACCACCCCACCGGCCCAATCTGCCGGCCCGGAACCTCATCGAAGTCGATCCCCGTCGACCTGACCTTGCTCAGCCCCCGCGCCGCCCAGGGCTCGTCGACAAGCGACACCCCGGGGTGGCGCAGGTCGATCGCGAAGAGCCCCCGCCGCTCGTCGTCGACCCAGGCGCTGATGAGGGCGTGGTCGAGCCGGTCCGCCAGCGAGCACCACGGCTTGCGGCCGAAGAGCACCGCGTGGCCTTGCGCCTGATCACCGTCCGTCACGTGCGCCTCCAGCCGCGTCCCTGGACCCTCGGCGGCGAAGACGCCCCACGTGCCCGTGACAGGCGGCACTCCATACCCCTCCTGCTGCGCCTGGCCGAGGATCGACAGTGCGTCCAGGTGCGGCTCGAGCGCACGAGCGACCGTCAGGTCCTCCGCTGCGAGGTCGGCCAGGCCGGACCACAGCTCGGCCGTCCGCCCCTGTCCCGGCGGCGGCAGCTGCTCCGCCACGCGCTCTGCGAGCGCGAGCGCCGCGTCCGGATCGCCGGCGGCAGCGCGGGCATCATCCAGGAGGGAGGCCCACGCAGGGTCGGCAGGGGGCGGCGCGCCCCACGAGGTCATCCCCGGCATGGCGTCCACGGTAGGCCTGAAGCGCTCGTCTCTCCTGGCCAACCGACGCGACCGATGGAGGCGACCGTGTCCGACGCGGTCCACCGGGCGTCACAGGTCGCCGCCCTTTACCGTCGTAGGACCGACCTCGGCATCCAGCCGCCGCTCCCCCTGCTAGGAACTTATGGACGCCGTGCTCTTCCTCGGCTTCGCCGGGGCCTACCTGATCCTGCTCGTCTGGGGCATCGCCTTGGCGGTGCGGCACGGCTGGTGGACTCCGGCCAACCTGCCGTTGCTGGTCCTGGCAGCTCTGGTCTTCGACAATCTCATCATCGGGATCGGGAAGTTCATCGGTGACGGGCCGCTGCTGGAGGGGCTCAACCTGGCTCGCTTCTGGATCCACGCCTTCGTCACGCCGGTGCTGGTCGCCTGGGCGCTGCACGCGCTGCGACGGGCCGGTTTCGGCTGGGCGCAGGAGCGGTGGTGGCAGGTCGTCTCGATCGGTGCCGCCCTGGCGCTGACGGTGCTGGAGTGGTTCACCGAGCTGCAGGGGCTGGAGATCGTGCCGCGGGAGGAGTTCGGCACGTAATGCTCCGTTGACTCCTGAGGGACGCCGTCGTCTGTGCGAGCGTGTCGATGCTGGTCGGCCGATCTGTCACGTCGCGGCCGAGGCCGGGATCGCACGCCAGACCTTGGGCAAGTGGTACTCGCGATGGCTCGCGGAGGGCGAGGCCGGGCTGGAGGACCGCTCCAGCCGGCCGGGGTCCAGCCCGAACCAGACCGACCCGGCGATCGAGGCCCGGGTGGTGGCGCTGCGCCGCGAGCACAAGGTCGGACCGGTCCAGCTGGTCGGGCTGGCCGCCGAGGAGGGCATCGTGCTGCCGGCCTCCACGATCTACCGGATCCTGGTTCGTCACGGCGTCTCCCGGCTGCGGGACCTGGACGTGGACGGGCAGGACCTGCGTGAGCCGGTGCGCCGGTACGAGTGGGACCGGCCCGGGGACATGATCCACGTGGACGTGAAGAAGATCGGCCGGATCCCCGACGGCGGCGGGTGGGCGGTGCACGGGCGCGGCTCGGCCCAGGACCGGGCCGCCGGCCGGGCCAAGGCCGCCGGTGCCCGTGCCGGGTACGTCTACCTGCACTCCGCGGTCGATGACCACTCCCGGCTGGCCTACACCGAGGAGCTCATCGATGAGAAGGGCGCGACCGCGGCCGGGTTCTGCGCAGCATCCATCACCGTCGTCAGTTCTTTCGGCACGGAGCAGACTCTCCCGGTCGACGGCGGCTGGCTGGCAATAGAGGCGTCCACCCTGCCCACCTACCTGCGGCTGCCATCCGGCGCCACCGCCACCCCCGAGATCGTCGACTACGGCATCGAGGCAGCCCGGACGATGGGCGCGCTCGCCACGTCAGACTCTGCCGGCAACGGGCCAGAGAAGGTCATCAACGGCATCTACGAGAACGATCGTGGCGGCGGCGTGGTCGAGTACCGCGCCGACGAGACCGACGTCATGCCCTCATGGGTACGGCTGGACTTCACCCCCCACGCCGCTTCGACATCGTGCGCGTCATCTGCCCCCGACCCTGGCAGGCGTCCGGCGCGATCCTGGACGCCGACGTCGAGGGCATTCATCGGCGGAACCTGGCAAGTGCTCGGCACCATCAACGAGGACCCCGCCACGTTCCAGTGGACCTCCGCCCAGGCGCTGGGCGCGTGCTTCACCGACTCCTACTGGAACCGTGCCTGCAAATGGGAGATACGCCTGGAACGCCCGGTCGAGGCCACAGCCGTCCGCCTCTCCGTGCGTGCGGTCTCCTACGGCGGCGGCGCGACGCTCGACACGACCAACCACGCCGGAGTCCAAGAGGGCGCGGGAGGTCAGACCGGGCCGGCCCGCCTGACCCTGCGCGAGATCGAGGTCTACCTGTCCTCGAACAAAGGCCCCGGCGTCCACGCGGGTTACGCAGGCAAGTTCGTCATCACCTAGTGATGGCACAGTGCTCGCACCCGCAGGCCAGGTCGACCTCGCCACCCACTAGGCACTGGGGCCGATCCCGGAGAAGCAGATCGAGCAGAGACCGGCGACCCACCCAGGCATGACCACAGGCCGGGCAGGCGCGACGTCGAGACTTCATAGCGTGCGATGCTACTCCTCATGCTCGGATGGGACCACGCACTGAACCGTCGCGCCCGGCAGGTCCGGCGCATCACCACCGCCGCCGCCCGGGCAAGCACCACCCGCCTGACCCGAGCCTTCTGGTGGGACGGTCACCCCAACTTCGGCGACGCCATGACCCCCTGGCTGCTCTCGCGCCACGGCATGGTGCCCTACCTGCGTCCCGCCGAGCAGGCCGACCTCATCGGCGTCGGCAGCATCCTGGAGATGGTCCCTACCGACAGCAACGCCGCGGTGTGGGGCGCCGGACTCATGCACGAGCACCCTCGGCAGATGCCGGCCGCGGCCTTCCTGGCGGTCCGAGGCCCGTTGACCCGCGACCTGCTCGACCTACCCGGCTCCACGCCCCTCGGCGACCCCGCCATGCTTGTCTCCCGCTTCGTCGCCCGACCCCGCCAGCGCGGTGGCGTCGCCGCTGTCCCGCACGGACATCACGCCGTCTGGGCCTCCACCTACGACGACCTGATCGCACGCCCCGGCGTGAACCGAGTCCGCTTCAACCAGGGCGTGACCACCGTCGTCCGGCAGATCGCCGCCGCCGACCTGGTCGTCAGCTCGTCCCTCCACGGGCTGATCGTGGCCGACGCCTACGGCATCCCCGCGGTGTGGGCCGTCCCCACCGACACCGACCGCCACGTCGCCGACATGAAGTTCGCCGACCACCACCAGGCGATCGGTCTGACCCGCCCACGCTTCGACCTCACCCCGGACACAACCGTCGACGAGCTGCGTGCCGCAGCGACCGTCGCAGACCCCGACCGCGTCGCCTCCGCCGCACAATCGGTCCGGGCCGCGCTGCTCGCCTGGCGCGACTCCCGCTAGCCCGAGACTGACCGACAGAAGCCCCCGGACGACACGAAGCCTCCGGGGGGCTTCGTCGTGCCCCAGATCGTCCGGTTATGGGTCACCTGAGCACCTCGCTCACATCCCGTCGACGAACTCCCGCGCCACCTCGGCAGTGTCCTGGCCGTCGCTGACGACCTTGACCATCATCTCGGTGAGGTTGTCGGTGGTCAGCGCGGCGGAGACGGCGTTCAATGCCTCTTCCACGGTGGGGTTGACGGCGTCTTTGCTGATCAGCGGCACGACGTTCTGCGCGGCGAAGATCGACTCGGGGTCCTCCAGGACGACGAAGTCGTTCTCCCCGATGGCGGGGTCGGTGGAGAAGATGTTGGCGACGTCGACCTGACCGTTCCTCAGCGCCTGCACGGTGAGGTTGGACCCGGCGGCCAGCGAGCGGAACTGCTTGAACGTCAGCCCGTAGATCTTCTCCAGCCCATCCACGCCGTTGGGCCGCGTCTCGAACTCCGGCGGCCCACCGAGCACGAGGTCCTGCGCCTTCCCCTCGAGGTCGGCGATCGAGGCCAGCCCCAGCTCGTCGGCCGTCTCCCGCGTCACGACGAGGCTGTCCTTGTCCTCCGCTTGGCTGATCTCCAGCAGCTGCAGGCCCTCGGGCAGGTTCTTCTCCGCCTCGGCGAGCACCTCCTCGGAGGAGGTCACGGTGATCGCCGGGTTGAGGTAGGTGGCCAGGCCGCCGGTGTACTCCGGGATGAGGTCGATCGACCCGTCCTCCAAGCCAGCCATGTAGGTCTCGCGGCTGCCGATGTTGAGCTGGGTGCTCACCTCGACGCCGGCATCGGAGAGCGCGGCGGCGTAGATCTCGGCGAGCAGCTCGTTCTCCGGGAAGTTCGCCGAGCCCACGATCACCGAGCCCGCGTCACCATCTCCGGTCGCGTCGGCGCCGGCGTCCGTGCCGGCGGTCCCACCGGCATCGTCGTCGGTCTGACCGCCCCCGGCCGGGGTCTCCGGCGCGTCCGCATCGAGCGGGTCGCCGCCGCCTCCGCAGGCCGACAGCGTGACCAGCGCCGAGAGGGTGAGGGCGAGGACGGGCGTGCGGCGCATGAGGATCTCCCGGTGTGGACGACGAATGGACTTCGTCCAGTCTGACCCGGATCTCGCCTCCGCGCTCCTCGAGCCAGGAGAGGCGAGGGTATGCGGTCAGTGCGCGTCTCGAGCGGACAGCCCCGGGGACACGACCAACCGCTGCGCTCCCGCCAGGGCCAGGTCGACGGCGAGCGCGACCGCTGCCACCACCAGGGCACCGCCTGCCATCTGGCCGTAGTCCCGGCTCGCCTGACCGTCGATGAGGAAGCGTCCCAGCCCGCCGAGTCCGACCACGGCAGCGATGGTCGCGGTGCCGATGATCTGGAGCATCGCCGAGCGCAGGCCGGACATGATCAACGGCAGCGCGCCGGGGATCTCGACCTGGCCGAGCACCTGGGTGCCGGTCATCCCCATGCCCCTGGCGGCATCGCGGGCAGCGGCGTCGGTCGCCTGCACGCCGGCGTAGGTGCCCGACAGGATCGGGGGGATCGCCAGCAGGACCAGCACGATGAGCGCGGGTGCCTCGAAGGCGAGCTCACCGCGCAGCCGGGGCAGCAGGAGCAGCACGGCGATGAAGAGGACACCGAGAGAGGGGATGGCCCGGAAGGCCCCCGTGATGTTCACTGCCAGCCACCGGCCCTTGCCGGTGTGACCCACCCAGAGGCCGAGCGGGACGGCCACCAGCGCGGCGAGCAGCAGGGCGATGAAGGAGTAGCGCAGATGGGTGAGAGTCTGGGCGAGGATGCCACCGGCGCCGGACCAGCTGGCCGGGTCGGTGAGCCACTCCCAGGTGGCCAGGACGGCGGCGTTCATGCGGCCGCCCCGCGACGCAGCCAGGGAGTGAGCAGCCGAGACAGGAGCGCGATGAGGGCGTCCAGCGCCAAGGAGAGAGCCACGCAGGCCACGACCCCCACGACGATCGGCCCCATCGCGTTGCGGTTGAAGCCGTCGGTGAAGAGCTGCCCGAGCTGGGAGACCCCGATGAGGGCCGCGATCGAGACGATGGAGACATTGCTGACGGCCGCGACACGCAGCCCCGCGGTGATGACGGGCACGGCCAGCGGCAGGTCGACCGCGATCGTGCGCCGGAGCTCGCCATAGCCGATGGCCGTCGCAGCCTGACGGACGCTTCCCGGCACCGACGACAGGCCGTCGGCGACCGTCCGGGTCAGCAGGGCGACGCTGTAGATCGTCATCGCCACCAGGACGTTGGCGTCGTCGAGGACGCGCGTGCCCAGGAAGAGCGGCAGCATGATGAAGAGGGCGAGCGAGGGGATCGTGTAGAGCAGGCCGGTGCCACCGACGATCCAGGCTCCCAGCCACCGCACCCGGCTGGCCACCCATCCGAGCGGGAGGCTGATCACCAGGCCGAGGAGCAGGGGCACCCCGGCGAGGTAGAGGTGGCGCACGGCCAGGTCGAGAACCTCGGCCCAGTCGACCCCACGCATCAGGACTGCGCCTCGGCCGAGTCCCGAAGCGTCTGGTAGCGCTCGAACTTATCCATCACGCCGCCGACGAAGCGCCCGACGAAGTCGTCCGCCGGGTGGGCCAGCAGCTCGGCCGGGGTGTCGAACTGCGCGAGGATGCCGCCCTGGCGCAGGACGGCGATCTTGTGCCCGAGGCTCAGCGCCTCGTCGATGTCGTGGGTGACCAGGACGACGGTGATCCCGAGGTCCTCCTGGAGACGGCGCAGCTCGGCCTGCAGATCCGCGCGCACAAGCGGGTCGACGGCGCTGAACGGCTCGTCCATCAGCACGATCTCCGGCCCGCTGGCCAGGGCCCGCGCCACGCCCACGCGCTGCTGCTGGCCACCCGAGAGCTGGGCGGGATAGCGGCGGGCCTGGTCGGCGGTGAGCCCCACCTTCTCGATCGCCTCGAGCGCTGCCGCCCGCGCCCGACCCTTGTCCCAGCCGAGGAGGCGCGGGACGGTCATCACGTTGGCCAGGACCGTGCGGTGCGGGAAGAGACCGGCGTGCTGGATGACGTAGCCGATGCTGCGCCGCAGCTGGGCGGCCGGGCGGGCGGCGACGTCCTGGTCGTCGATGAGGATGCGGCCGGCGCTCGGCTCGACCATGCGGTTGATCATCCGCAGCGAGGTGGTCTTGCCGCAGCCGGAGGGCCCGACGAGGACGGTGATGCGACCACGAGGGATCTCCAGGCTCAGGTCGTCCACCGCGGTCGTGCCGTCGGCGTAGGTCTTGGTCACGCTCTCGAAGCGGATCACCCACCGACCATATTCACCCTGGCCCCACTTGTCCTGCTCCGGCTGTGAGGGCCTCACCTTAGCCCTCGGGTCCGACTAGTCCCTGGGGCACGCTCGTGTCCACAGCTGCAGAGTCCTCACCCGGTCCTCGCTGCTCGCCGACCAGCGGCCTTGGACCATCGGATGCAGGGCTCCTCAACGAGCACATAGAGCACGTAGCCAACGACGAGGACGATTCCCAGTCCTACGGTCCACAGGATGGCGAGCAGGGCGAGCCCATCGGACATGCCCAGGCCCCGCTTCAGGAGCTCGGAGAAGTAGTAGACGATGGGCTGGTGGACCAGGAAGAAGCTGTAGGCCATGTAGCCCACGCGTGAGACCAGGGGGGTCGCGAAGACCGCTTCGACGGGCGCCGCCCCGATCGCCAGGACGATGAGAGCGCAGAACGAGATGGAGAGTCCGATCTCCCGCATCGGGAACCACTCCAGGGCCCCCGAGAACCGGATGGAGACCGCTGCCGCATAGCCCAGCACCACCAGCAGAGCGGCGAGGAGGAGCGGGACCAAGGTGAGCTTGTACCGGTGGCGCATCACGATGACGGCAGCCAACATGCCTGCACCGAACTCGACCAGGCGCCCGATCCCGGTGGCGCCCCACAGGAAGCTCTCGGGAAAGGTGTTCGAGACGAAGAGGGGGCCTAGGAGGTGCCACCCGATGCTGACGACGGCGGCACCCAGCAGGACCCAGACGCCCCACCTGGCCATAGCCAGGACCAGGATCGGGAAGAGCAGGTAGAGCTGCATCTCCAGTGACATCGTCCAGAGGCTTCCGTTGATGCCGGCCCAGTAGTCGGGGAAGAACATGTGGGTAAAGGTCAGGTGCGAGACGAGGTCGCCCCAGGACACCGGCTCCGTCGGAGCAGCCGTCCGGCCGGTGAGGTTGTAGAGCGCCTTCAGCAGGTAAGGCAGGGCGAGGGCCAGCGCGAGCGCGGCGTAGTAGGGCAGGACAATTCGCTTCGCTCGCCGCTCGAGGTAGACACCGATCTTGAACCGGTCATAACGCGTCGGGTCGATGGCAAAGGGCAGGAAGAGCGCGAAACCGGTGATAACGACGAAGAGATCGGGGCGGGTGTTCTGACTGATGATGTCGGTGATCACCGGGATCTGCGGACGTCCGGAGAACTCCCACGAGTGGAAGAGGAATACGAGCATGAAAGCGAGTGCCCTCAGTCCGTCGACAGACCGCACCCGGCCCGGCTGGTTGACTCCCGGCTTCTCGCCGACCCCTATCGCCCACACGCCGCGAATGCTACCGGCTGGTCACCGCCCAATGACCGACCGGTCTTGATCCGCTGAGCTATCAGGAGCGGCCGGTGGGCATAGCCACCTAACGGCCCTTCTGCTGCGCTCAGGACAGGAGCGAGGCGACCTCGGCACGGATCCGCTCGGCAAAGCGCTCTTCGCCGAAGCGGCGTGCGTGCTCCCGCAGGACTGCGGGATCCCACCCCAGCGCCTGGACGCGGTCGAGCGCACTGCGCAACGTCTCGACCTCCAGGCGGTCGAAGAAGACGCCGGTCTGCCCGTCCACGACCGTGTCGAGATAGCCGCCGCCCCTCAGTGCGACGACCGGCAGGCCCCAAGAGTTCGCCTCGATGGGGGTCAGGCCGAAGTCCTCGCGGCTGGGAGCGATCAGTCCCTGGGCCCGGGCGTAGATCCAGCGCAGCTCGGCGTCGCTGATCCCGGAGACGATGCGGACGTTGGGTGGCAGGTCGGCCATCAGCGCGTCTCGCTCCGGGCCGGCCCCCACGACGACGAGACGGTCCCACCTGCCCCGCATGGCGTCGATCGCCAGGTCGACGTTCTTGTAGGGCATCAGCCGCGAGACGACCATCCAGAAGTCGCTGCCGTCCCAGTCGGCCAGGTCGGGGTGGGCGGCCTGCTCGCCCTCGTGGTCGATCCCCGGAGGCGGCGGCACGACGTCCGCCTCGATGCCGTAGGTGCGCGCGATCCGCTCACGGACGACCACGGAGTTGGCCAGGTATCGGTCGGCCTGTTGTGCAGCGACCCGGTCCCAGCGCCGCAGCGCCGGCCCGAGCGCACGCACTCCTAGTCGCCTGGAGGAGAACCGGCCGGCATCACCGAGATACTCCTCGGTCTGGTAGAGCCAGCGCGCCGGGTTGTGGCAGTAGACGAGCAGCCTTCCCGTGCCTTTGAAGCCATGCGCCCAGCCGCTGCTGGAGGCCACGACCACGTCGGCGTCGATCCGCATCCGGCTGGAGGCCGGCGCCAGCAGCGGCAGAGCGACCCGATGGTCGCTGCGGAAGGCGCGTACCGCATTGAGAGGGCTGGTCACGATGTCGTGCTCGGCGAACTCTGGGAAGGTCCCCTCCGGGGAGTAGAGCGTGGTGTGGATCGGAGCCTCGGGGAAAACCCTGCTCAGGGCCAGGACCACACGCTCTGCTCCGCCCTTCTGGGTGAGATAGTCATGGGCGATCGCCACCGGAACGCGCCTGCGCCGACTCACCACACCACAACTCCCTGCTCGTTCGGCCCCAGTTGCAGGATACCCCTGCCTCCACCACCCCGATCTGGAGCCACCGCGACTAGCCTGGTCGCATGGGGAGCCACGCTCACGCCTTCGACCATGTGCTCCTGACACGCTTCAGCGCCGTGCTGAGGCACGGTCAGAGCGCCCCGGACGAGGACTGGCTCTACTACCGGCTCGGCTTCTTCCTCGACGCCTGCCTGGCGTCCGTGCGCTCGCAGCGCGGAGCCCAGCCCTTCGACTGGCTCGTCCTGTTTGACGACCGGTGCTCCGAGGGTTTTCGGGCCGACGTCGAGCAGCTCGCCGACGGCACGTTCACTCCGATCTGGACGCACGAATCCTTCCGACGGGACAGCTTCGCCGAGCACGTCGCCGAGCGGACATCCGCGCCCTACCTGATCACCACGCGGATCGACAGCGACGACGCTCTGGCCGTGGACTTCATGGCGGCGGTGCAGAGGCAGTTCGCCGAGCAGGAGCGACTCTTCGTCAACTTCCCGCGGGGCATCCAGATCGACCGGAGCGGAGCGGTCTACCGCAGCGACATCCTCTCCAGCCCGTTCCTGTCTCTCATCGAGAAGCGCGTGGAGGGACGCCTCCCGGACACCGTCTTCGTCACCAAGCACGCCCGCGCGCGGGGACATGGGCCGCTTCGCGAGGTGCGATCACCGGTCATGTGGGCGCAGGTGCTCCACGGGACCAACCTGTCCAACATCGTCAACGGGACGCGCACCTCTCCACGCGTCGTCGCCGAGCGGTTCGACTTCGATCTTGGGTATGACGCTCACGTCACCGGACGCCGCCTGCGCACAGCGCAGGCAACTCACCTGGGCCAGCTCGTCAAGCTCTGGTCCGCCCATCCGGGCGAGCTCACCAAGTGGGCAGAGGCGAGTGCCCGGACCCTGCGTGGGACCCACGAGCGCCCCCAGGAGGATGGGGCTCCGACACTGAGCGACAAGGTTCAGCAGTGGGAGCAGGACACCCGCACTCGGCTCCGCCACCAGCGCTGGCACCTGACAGAACGGGCAAACCGTGCCCTGCCCGGCCGGGCACGTGTCGTCTCCGGCGACCCAGAGGAAGTGTTGCGCCGGGACAAGGTTGTGGTCTTGGCCGAGTGGTCGAGGAGCTCGACGGTGCGCCCTGACGCCCTCCGGGCTTTGTCAGCGTACGCGGAGGCTGGTTACGGGACCTTGGTGGTTGCCGCAAGGGATCCATGGACACGGCTACGGAGACAGCCCGTCCCCAGGGGCACGGCCGTGCTTCGTCGGCCGAACCTTGCCTACGACTTCGGCTCCTGGCGCGATGCCTTGAGCAGTTACCCACAGATCGCCGCCAAGGAGCTGGTGATCCTCACCAATGACTCCCTCATCGGACCCCTCGGGTCGATCGACGAGCTCTTGCGCCGGATCGAGAGTTCCAAAGAGGACGTCTGGGCGCCCACGTCCGTGCTCCGACCGCGCCCGCACCTGCAGAGCTACCTGCTCGCGTTCAGAGGCGGCGTCCTCGCCAAAGAGCCGTTGCGTGGGTTCTTCGCGGATATCCGCCCCTTGGGAAGCAAGCGAGAGGTGGTCGAGACTTACGAGTTCGGTCTGACGCAACTCATCGACGAGCGCGGCCTGACGTGGCGGGCCGGTTGGTCACATGCCGAGTTAGGACTTGGCACTTCCGTCGACATCCCGCTCTCTGGCTGGCAGAAACTTCTTGATGCAGGCTTCCCCTTCATCAAGCGCACACTGCTCTCCCACCCTGGGTATGCCCATCACCGCGCAGCCGTCGAGCAAGTGGTCTCGGAGCGATGCTGCGATCAGCGCTGACCCCGCCGCGGCGGGTCGTGACGAGCCTTCTGCTCCTCACCCTCACGCTGAGCCTCGTCTGGTTCCTCCTCTGCATCGACAAGATCGCGACGCCCCGGATCGACGAGGTCCAAGAGGTCGATGCGGTTTACGTCATCGGTCCGGTGGAGACCCGTATCGACGAAGTGCTGGCCACGATGGACAGTGGGGTCGCCCCAGTCCTCCTCGCGACGACATCCATCAACCAGAGCACCGGGGAGCCCTACGCCACAGGCCACTGCGGGGAGGAGCGCAAGGGTTACCGCGTCGAGTGTGTTCTGCCAGACCCCTACACAACTCGTGGCGAAGCGAGACTGCTTGGGGAAAAGATCGAGGAGAACGGCTGGGAACGGGTGGCGGTGATGACCAGCACGCCGCACGCCGCCCGAACGAGGCTACTGATGGAGCGCTGCACAGACGCAGAGGTGCTGGTCTGGACCGTGCACGATGGCAAGCGGAGCTGGTCGGGGTGGGCCAGCGCGTTCGTCTACCAGTCGGCTGCGTGGGCGAAGGCTCAGATCGAGCGGGACTGTTGACGCCGAACCTGTCCTACTTTCCCAGCGTGGTCTGGTAGATACGCTCGTAGTCGGCGACCACCCGCTCCCAAGTGAACTGTTTCACCGACGCTCGGCCCGCTTCGGCCAACCGAGCAGCGAAGTCCGCGTCATGGAAGACGCGTTCGATCGCAGCCGCGAGCGCCGGACTGTCCTCCGGATCGACAAGCAGCCCGTCGGCTTCGTTTGTGACGAAGTCCCGCGGACCCCCCAAACAGGTAGCTATCAAAGGAGTGCCGCTTGCCCATGCCTCAAGTGCCACGATGCCGAAGGCCTCCCTGCGGCTTGGCATAACAACAACGGTCCCCTGCGCCATGATTCGTTGGATCTGCTCAGGGCTCTGCTTCCCCAAGAAGTGGACACGGCCGCCGAGACCGAGCTCAGCTGTGAGCTCCTCCAGAGACTCGCGCTGTGGGCCGTCACCCACCAGGACCAGAAGGGAGTCCTTGACCCCCACCTGGGCAAAGGCTCGGATCAGAAGATCAAAGCCCTTCACTTCCACCAGCCGACCCACCGCTACCACTGTCGGGGGCTCCCTGCGACCGTCGGAGCACGGCTCTTCGGGCTCGACGATCTCGACGCCGTTAGGTACCACGACCATCTCACCCACTCCGAATTCGTTCTGGAGATCTTCGACGACGAGAGCGGAGCAGCCAGTTACGACTGCGGCCTGGACGCAAGCCGCTCGAAGACCCTTCCTCAGCAGTGCCGAGCGCTGAAAGGCGCCTCCAGCATCCATGAAGGTTTCGCCATGAGAAGAGACAATGAGGGGCGTGCGGAGGACCCTGGAGAGCACAGACGCATAAATGCCGCTTGGCGCGAAGCAGTGGACGTGGAGGATCTCGGGCCGGAACGCTCGCGCGGCGTTCAGCCATCCCAGAAGGGCATTGGGCATCCTGATCAAGAACCGAGTCGTGCTCTCCAGTCGACGGGCAGGGAGAGGCGTCTGCAGATAGCGGACGTGGATGCCATCGATGACCTGAATGCCCAACCGCTCGCCGCGGTCCACGGTCCAGACCTCGACGTCATGTCCGCGGTCATGGAGCCGCCGGGCGACGTGTCGGACATGTTCCTCGACCCCCCCGAAGTGGGGATGATAAGAACTGGATACAAGTGTCACCCTGCGCGGACGGATCGGAGGCTCCATGTTCACTCCTTTCGCGTCACAGGAATCGACCGTCGCCACGCAACCTTACGAGAGCCAGGGCAATGCCACATCTCGCCATCGCCAAGACCGCCTCTGCCAATCCAATGGGAGCTCAAGCTTACGAGGCCGCCATCCGGCAACGAGCGGAACGGGCACTGCGCCAGCACAGCCCCGACTGGACCATCTCGGATCTTGTGGCGCGATCTCTTCGTTCCCCTCTGCCAGGGAACCGTCGCCTCCCAATGGGCTGGCTGTTCACGGCCACGCCGCGTGCCCGGCGCACGGTAGGCAGGAAGCTCTATCCACTTGGCAGCGTGGTCCACCGGATGGATCTGATCCTTCCGCCACCTCCCGGAGCGAACGTAGTCACACTCCATGACATGGTTTCCTGGGACTTCCGCGACGAGTCAGACCCCGTGCGCGCTGCTATTGATGAGTTGCGCACTGCCGACACTGTGATCTGCGTGTCGCAGTTCACGGCTCAGACAGCGCAGGAGCGGATGGGGCTGAACAACACGGTGGTCGTACCCAACGGCGTCTCCGAAGACTACTTCAACGCGACCCCTCTCCCAGCGGAGATCCGGCGAAAGATGGGCCTGCGTGATCCCTACCTGCTCTACGCCGGGGGGTCGGCCCAACGAAAGAACCTTGCTGGCCTCGCTGATGCCTGGCGACTGGTCGCCCACCGACGTCCAGACTGGCAACTCGCACTGTCAGGCGCGACGAATCCAGGACGGCTCCGGCTGTTCGAGGGACTGCCCCGAGTGGTGCATCTCGGCCGGGTCGCAGATGAGTACATGGTCGGCCTCATGGCTGGAGCGGGCGCCGCCGTCGTGCCGTCTCTCTACGAAGGCTTCGGCCTGCCCGCTCTCGAGGCGATGGCAGCGCGGGTTCCCCTCGTTGCCAGCAACCGAGCATCATTGCCCGAGGTCATTGGTGACGGGGGAACGCTCGTCGACCCCACCCCCGAGGGCCTTGCCGAAGGCATAGAGTTCGTGACCTCCTCCGTAGCCGCCGTCGATTCCTTGTGCGCGGTGGGTTTGGAACGGGCGCGACAGTTCACCTGGGAGCGTTCGGCGGCCGATCACGCCAAGGTTTGGGCGAGCTTGGCTTGATGGAGGTGCCGGCGGGGAGCACGTCGCGTCCAACCAACTCGCCCCCTGGGTCGATCCCGTGACACCTTCTTCGCCCTCGACCGAGCGAGGTCCCGATCTTGTCTGACTAGTTCACTCTTCAAGTGGCTGACAGATCTGGCAGCCGCCAAAGCTCACCCAGCAGTTCATCGACTTGACCGGTGACCCCGCGCAGGCCGCCCGCGGGATAGGCCGTGAGCTCACCAAAGATCGGGATGCCGTCGACCTCGTAGAGATCGACACGGATGTGGTCGAGCCCTGCTCCCAGCAACTCAGCGGTCTCAGCCAACCGGCTCCACGTGCCTGGGAAAGAGCGCGCAACCCCCCTCGGGAGGCGCAACTCGGTCCACGGGAGGTATGAGCCTTCGCCGTCGTACCAAGTGACACCTGCACTCTTGTCCCCGAGCGAAAACACCCGGCACCCGGGCGACGCGCCCGTCGAAGACGAAGAACTTGAAGTCGGTGAGCGGCTGGTCTGGGGAACCGAGCCTTTCCTCCGCGAGGATCACCCGCTCCGCCTGCCCGTAGGCCCATTCACCGGTCCCCGACGCTCGATCTAGCCAGCACCAGGCCAGAATTCTGCCCAAGAAACTGAGCCCGGAGGGCAGGCGCGGGTCGTGCAGGCATAATCGGAGCATGGCCCCGGTGACGTCGACCCCTCCTCCCGCCGAACCGGATGGCCCCGCGGTCGCCGAGACCGGAGGAGAATCCCCCCGTCCTGAGGGAGGCAACCCGGTCCACTACAAGCTGCTGGAGTATGACACCGGAAATATCGGTGACGAGATTCAGAGTCTGGCTGCCCGTCAGTTCTTGCCCAGGGTCGACGGCTATGCCAACCGCGACCACTTAGGCACGCTTACGCGCGGGTGGTCGACTCCGACGAAGATGATCCTGAACGGCTGGTGGCTGCACGGCACGGACTGGCCGCCGGATTCCGAGTTCCTCGACCCGCTCCTGATCTCGATGTTTTTCGACAAGAGGACCGCTGCCGTGCGCGAGGCAGTCTTGGCGCCAGGGAGCCGGGGCTTCCTCACCGAGCATGGTCCCGTCGGAGCGCGAGATCTGGCGACGCTCGATTTCCTTCAGAACAACAACATCCCGGCCTACTTCTCAGGCTGCCTGACGCTGACCCTGCGTCGTGATCCGGCCGCGAGCCGCGAGGACTACGTGCTCGCCGTGGATGTCCCTGACGAGGTCTTGACGGCGATGCGAGCTCGGACCCAGCGAAGGGTGGTAGCCATCTCGGTAGACCACGATGACGAGATGTCCAGAGACCTGCGGTTCCGGCTGGCGGAGCTCTACCTGCTCTTCTATCAGAGCGCTTCGTGCGTGGTCACGACCCGTCTCCACGCGCTGCTGCCTTCACTTGCCCTGGAGACTCCGGTCCTCCACGTGCGAAAGGCCGGGGTCTTCGATCCGCAGCGCCTCAGCGGCCTCTCCGATCTCGCCCATTCGGTGACAACGGAGGAGTACCTCGAGGGTGACGTGTCCTTTGATCTCGATGTCCCCCCACCCAACAGCGGCCGCCACCTTGAGCTGCGAGAAGCGCTGACGCAGAAGGCGCTGGCCTTCTGCGGGACGTCGGCCCCGGTGCCGCCTGCTGTCGCCGGCCTCCTGCGCGACCCCTCCAGCCTGGCTGTCGTGGCCGAGCTGGTCGGCGACCAGGTAGAGCGCGGCTTTCGGGGGAGGTTGGTGCAGCGACGGCTCGATGAACCACCCCGCGATCGACTCCATCGCACCTTGCGGACGTGGCGTCAGGCCTCGCGTGCGACGGCCCGGCGTCTCCTGCGCGGCTGATCGGCACCCAGCATCATTGGTCGGCCCGCGAACCTCGGAGGGGGGTCAGGAGTGCGCCTGTCATCGGCCGCAGCCGAGCGGGGAACGCGCCCGTGATCGCGCGTACATCGGCCGCCGACAACCCGGTCCTGCTGATCCGGAGCCCGGCGATGAAGGCACCCCCAGAGATGCCCGCCACCGCCGCGGCCTGGACCGGTGCGCTGAATCCAGTCGACCGCACCACGAGCCACGCCAGGACCGCCAGGAGGCAGCCGAGGAGCAGCGCCCCCAGGCTCTGGAGGAGTTCGCGCCAACGCACGTCCAAGGCACGCGCTTCGCCCACGGTCTGCATGAGGGCTCGCACGATCATGGCGGCGGCGCAGGCCAACACCGCCCCCCAGACCCCCACGAGGGGGATCAGGGCGAGCGCGACAGCGAGATCGACCGCCAAGCCCGCAAGATTGATGTACAGCATCCTGCCGCCACCAAGTCTCGCCATCAGGAACGCCTGATGCGGGGCTCCAACCAGGGTCACTGCACCCGCGAGTCCTAGGGCGATCGTCATGTCGCTGGCGGGGGCATACTCCGTGCCGTAGATCAGGGGCACGAGGCACGCCATGGCAGGGAGGACCGTGGCAACGACGGCACCTCCCACGGCGCTCGCCGCGCGTGTGGTCCGCAGGAAAGCCCGCCGCACCGCGCCCTGGTCCACCCTCGCCAACGCCGAGACCGCCGGGACCAGCGGTCCCACGAAGGCCTGGGCCGGCGCGTAGACGTGACCAGCGACCCCGAAGGCGAGACCGAATAGCCCCATCGCCACCTCATCGGCGAACCAGTCGAGAAGCACCAGCTCCGTCCGATTGCTGACGAGGGCGCCGATCATGCCGGCGATCCCGGTGGGGATGGCGAACCTCCAGAAGGAGCGGGGTAGGCGCCACGGGGCACCAGGGCGCAGGACGGCCCCCCGGTAGATCTGGGAGATGCTGATGAGCGGGAGTGCCAGCACGAGTCCGCTGACGACGGTTCGGGCGCCCCAGACTGCGTCGGGCGTGCCGAGAGTCAATACCGCGACCGTGACCGCAGCGAGGGACAGGGCGTTGCCGATCATCGCAAGCTGGGCGGTGCGGTCCGTCCGGTTCTCGATCGTCAGGGCTTCCTTTGCCGTGCCGAACAACGCTGGCGCCCCGACACCGAAGACCAGCGCTACCATCAAGAGCCACCAGTCCAGGCGCACGAGGCTGATCACCGCAAGAGCGACGAGGGGGCCGGAGACCAGGAGTCGGAAGCCTTGCGCGCCTGAAAGGAGCCGCTTGACGTCCCCGTGGTCCCCCGCCGCGTGCGCCTTGGCGCCGAACTGGACGAGGGCCGTGGTCACGCCGAGGCCGGCGATCACGCTGGCGATCGTGATGACCGTCGTGAGGTAGGTCAGCCGGCCATAGTCGGCAACGCCCAGGACTCTGGCGACGAGGATGTTGACCAGGAAGGCCAGTGGCAGGGAGACGAGGGTGTGGATTCCGGTCCAGAGCGCCCCGCGCACGGCCCGGCGCTGCAGCTGGCCCCGGTCCAGAGCTTCCGACCGCTCCCCTGCAGCGTCCTGATCCCCGTCCACCGCTGCACCCTACTCCCTCGTGACCCGGTCCCCGGGAATCGACCGCATCACCTTACGCTGGACCTGCCCACTCCCGACCGGACTAGGACGAATTATGACAGACCCCACCTTGACCGTCTGCATCGTCACCTATGAACGGTCCTCCTTCCTGAGCCGATGCCTGGCGGGACTGGCCCCCGAGGCCGATCAGCTCTCCCGCGTTGTGGTGGTCGACGCCTCGGCCGCAGCCTCTCCCCCCACCGGGGATCTTGAGGTCGGCGATCTCAGATACATTCACGCGCCAGAGTTGGCTGGTTGGATGACCAGGTCCCGCAACCGAGCCCTCCTCGAGGTCGACAGCGACCTTGTTGCCTTCCTCGACGATGACGTTGTCGTCCGACCGGGCTGGGCACGGGAGCTGAAGAGCGCCTTCCAGCAAAGCGGAGCCGACGCCGTGGCGGGTCGTACGTGTGACGGCCACCCCGGCGAGGAGGTCGCGGTGGAGCCGATCGGTCTGCTGAAGGCGGACGGCCGGCTCAGCGCGGGTTTCGCCGCCGATACCTCGATGCAGGACGTCGACCACGGCATCGGCGCCAACATGAGCTTCACCCGCGAGGTCCTCCGAGAACTCGGCGGCTTCCGTGACGACTACCCCGGGACAGCGCTGCGGGAAGACACAGACATGTTCCTTCGGGTGAAGCAGCTCGGCAGACGCGCCGTCTTCGCTCCCGGTGCGGTCGTGGACCACCTCCCCGCCCCACATGTGCGGGGGAGCCGATTCGACACCAGATACAAGCTCTACGGTCGACGAAACCACCTGGTGCTGCTGACCCGTCACTCTGGGATCAGCTCACAACTGCCCTGGCGGTGGGTCGGCGGACAGTTCCAGGACGTCCTGCGGGCCCGTGGCCTGCGCCGCAAGGCGGAGCGGCTGGGCGTCGTGACCCTGGGGGTCGGCTTCGGTCTGTCCGCACTTCCCAGGACGTCCCGGTGGGGACCGACCGATCCCCGCCGGAGCGGCCCTGCGGCGGACAGGATCCGGGCTGCCCTGTCACCGAGCGATTGATGTGACTACGTCGTGATGCTGGCGAGGACCTCGTCCGTGTCCGCGAGTGCTCGCTCATCGGTGTAGAGCCCCGCCCGCTCCGAGGCCCATCGACTCTGTTCCGGATAGCGCGCCACCACGGCGGCGATCCTCCTGGCCAGCTCCTTGGTGTCTCCAGGGGGGTAGAGAGCGTCGACGGGGGCACCGGCGAGGATCTCGGCCGGCCCACCATGATCCGTTGCCAGGACCGGTAGGCCAGCGGCCAGTCCTTGGACGATGACCTGGCCGAAGGGCTCCGGGGCAACCGAGCAGTGGACCAACAGGTCGTGCGAGGCGAGCAGCGATTGCACGTCGTCGACGTGCCCGAGCATCACCGCCCCGGGCTGGCTGGCGGTGAGGGCACGCAGGTCTTCCGCGTACCTCTCCTCTCCGAAGTGATGCCCACCGGCGATCGACAGGCTCGCGTCGATCCCGATCTCCTCGCGGAGCACCCTCAATGCCCGGACCGCGACGTCAGGGGCCTTCCACGGAGCGAGGCGGCCCAGGAACAGAAGGCGCAGCGGGGAGCGGGGAGTCGATCTCATGTCGGTAGGGGGCATCTCGGCGGTGACGCCGCACATGCTCTGGATGACGTCGATGCGTTCGATCGGGATCTTCAGCGCTCGGCGAATGGTGGCCGCGGTCCACTCGGAGTTGGCGAGGTAGTGGTGGACGCGCCTGGCCGTGACCTGCTTGGTGAGCGCCAGCGCGAGCGGTGACATCGCGCTGTCGGTGAGGCCGTCGCGAACCCAGTAGACCAACCGGGAGCGCCGGGGCGCGACCAGGGCCGTGAGGAAGGCGGCCCGCATGGAGTTGACCACGATCAGCCCTCCGCCCTTGAGTGCCCGACGGAGCCCGAGAAGGCCGGCTGCTGTCACGGTCTCGGTTTCCAGGCCTTCCCAGACGCCGCCCGGCTCGAGCGTGACCAGACAGGTCGGCAGCGTGGTGGCTTCCAGGTAGCGCCGCAGGGCCAGCTCCCCACCGCCCGGCTTGTTGGTGTGGGAGACGAACGTGACCGGACCCGTCATCTGCCGTGCCCACTCGCCCGGGCGATGACGGAGGCCATCTCCTCGACCCGTCTAGACCAGGTGGGGATGTCCGGCGGCAGCTCACCGGTCCACGGGACCGGGTCCGTGATCAGGTCGGTCACGGCCTGCGGGAACTCCTCAGCCAGGACGCTGCGGACCAGTGGATCAGGGGCGTCGACGAAGCCCGGCACCGGGGTCGAGACCACCGGCCGGCGCGCGGCTCGGTATTCGTAGGCCTTGATCGGGTCGAGCGACGCCGTGAACTCAGTCAGCACATGCGGGACGAGGAGCACGTCAGCATGCTGGAGGTAGGCGGGCACCAGGCTGCTGGGACGTGCCCCAAGCAGGCGCACCCCTGCCTCCCTCAGCCTGCGCAGGTCCTGGTCCGGCAGCGGCGCAGGGCCGACGAGGACGAGGTGGGCCGGCTCCTGCCCGGCCGCAGGTTCGGCCAGCCTGCGCGCTACCTCCAGGCACAGGTCGACATCGACCCGGTCGCGGTGGGCGGTGCCCAGGTAGACGGCGGTCCTGCCGTGGGGCAGGTCGGCCGGGCGAGGCTGTCGTGTGCGGTAGGGCTCGACGTCCACCGCGTTCGGGATGAGGTTCACCCGCCGGTGGGCGGACTTGCTCCGTCGCAGGCTCTCGGAGCAGACCACGACCTCCTGACAGTGGGAGAGCAGGGCATCCTCCTGGCGCCGGAGGCGCACCAGCTCGGGCTCGGGACGGTCTGCCAGCAGCCAGTCGTCCGTGATGTCGTAGAGCGCGGGCCAACCCGTCAACCTGAGCACCTCGGCGCCGCCCGGATCGTTCACCCAGAGGCATGGCCGGGTCATTCCGAGCCGGTCTGCCTGCCTTGCCACCGCTCGGGCTCGACGCTGGTCCCCACGCGGGTCGATACGGCGGGGAAGCAGCTTGCGCGGTCGATAGGCCCACAAGCGCCCGCTTGCCACACCGTCGAGATGGATCTCGCGGAGACCGGCGTCCCCGTCGCGGGGGAGCCGGCCGCTGCGGATGGCGTGCAGGTCGTCGATGGCTGGCTCGACGAAGAGCACGCGGTCGACCGCACCCTGGCGCAGGAGACCGGCGACGAGGTGCTGGTTGCGGCGCCACACCTCGTCCCACACCTCGAGCGAGACAACGACCAGGTCCGTCATGCCAGCACCTTCGCGTAGATCGCGTCCGTCCCCCGGACCTGAGCCTCCACCGTGAACCGCTCCCGCTGCACCGCCTGGAGCGCCCCCCCGTAGCGCTTGAGCCGGCCCGGATCGGTGGCGAGCTCGCGGAGCAGGCGACCCCCAATTCGATGGTCCCCGGGAGGGAAGAGTTGAGCGTCCGGCGCGCCGCCGACGGTCTCCAGATAGGCTCCCGAGGCTGCGGCGAGGACCGGCAGTCCGGAAGCCATTGCCTCGAGCACACTCAGGCCCAGGCCTTCGACCCGGCACGGGGCCAGTAGCACCGAAGCACGTTGCATCAGCTCGCCGACGTCGTCACGGAAACCCAGCCAGTCCACTCGATCACTCATCCCCAGGTCCCGGGCCAACTGAGCCAGGGCGTCTCGCTCAGCCCCCCGGCCGACGACCTGCAGACGCCAGGCATCCCCGAGGGCTGCCTCAGCGAAGGCGCGGAGGGCGACCGCAGTCTCCTTCTCGGGCTGGAGACGCTGCACGACGAGGACCACAGGCTCACGGGGAGCTCGCGGCGCGGCGACGGTGGAGACCCCTGGGTAGACCACGGTCGGATGGGTGTCGGCGTGCTCCGCGACGTACTCGCTGATCGCGATCTCGGCCGCGAGGCAGCGCCGAATCAGCGGCGAGATCAGCCTGGTACCGGTTGCTGTCCCCCTCGGTCGGGCGAAGTGCCGGGTGGCGACGAGCGGAGGCCGGGAGCTGAGGCCCCGGCCCAGGACGGCCGAGACCTCGCCGGCGGTCATGTGCGCATGGATCACGTCGGCTTGTCGCCAGCGACGCACCTGCATGGAGGTCTCACGGACCGTCTCGCCCGTGACGTGCTGCACCCCGCCGCCGGTCAGCACCGGGGTCATCGCTGCCTGGCCCCCACCGATCACGGTCACCTGGTGGCCAGCCTCGACCTGGCCCAGGGCCAGGCTTGCCACATGCCGCTCGACCCCGGCGAACCCGTCGGAGCGGATGACGTGAAGGACCTTCATGCGCCCTCACGCTCGACAAGGTCGCTGAACAGCTCAAGGTAGCGCGCTGCGACGAGCGGCCAGCTCGACCTGGCGGCGAGCTCCCGGGCTCGTTCGGCGATCTCGGCCCGGGGCAGGGGCACTGCGGCGAGCTCTTCGAGGCCGGCCCGAACCGCTCCGGACTTCCGGTCCACGATGCGGCACACCATCGGGTCAACGAGGGTCTGCGGATTGGATCCGACCGGGGTGGAGACGACCTGGAGGCCGGTGGCCAAAGCCTCCAGAACCACCAGGGGGTTGGCCTCGTAGGCGCTCGGGAGGACGAGGACGTCGGCGGCCGCCAATGCCAACCGCGGGTCCGGGACCCTCCCGAACCAGTGGACGCGCGCGGCGAGATCGCTGGTCAGCAAGGCACGCTGGGCATCGACCTGCTGAGAAGTGCCCCCGACGACGATGACATGGTGGTCGGCCAGTTCGCTCGCCGCCTCCAGGAGGAGGGGAAGCCCTTTGCGCTCGAACTCGTGGCCGACGAAGGCCGCCACCCGGGCCTTGCTAGGAATCCCGTGGGCAGCGCGCGCCGCCTTCCTCTCAGCCTCCGTGGGCGGCACGAAGCGGTCGAGGTGCACGCCGTTGGGGATCACCCAGGCACGGGCTGGCGTCAGTCGGTAACGGTGCACGACCGTGGCCTGATCCGCCTCGCTCAGGTTGACCACGACCCGGTGGGTTCCGGCGCGGTAGCGGTAGATGTCACGTGCAGTGGTGAACAGGTGGAGGGGGTTGCGGACCATCCGCCAGGCGAAGTAACCACGGGCCCGCATCGCCGACGTGAGAACGCCGTGGTTGACGTACACGTCACCTGCCAGGGCGTCGTTATGGCAGATGCTCACCGCCCCCGCGGGAAGGGACGACACCGCGCGACGCGCCCGGACCGTGCCGACGGTGGAGAACCAGAGGACACGCCCGGCATGCCTGAATCTCCCCCTTAAACCGGGAGCCGGATCGGCGAGGAAGCCGCACCCGGCCTCCTTTGGGCCGAAGCGGCGAACGTCGTGACCCTGCTCCTTCCACTGCTGCTCCAACGCCCACGCCACTCCGCCGACCCCCGTGCCGGGCGCGAATTCGGGAGAGATCTGAAGAATGATCATGCCGCCACCGGCGCTCGAGGTGCCTTGAGCGCACCGTCGTAACGCCTCGCCGAGGCATCCTCGTGCGCTTCCACCCCCAGGCATACCCCGACGATGAGGAAGGGGACCGAGACGGAGATGCTCACCCAGAACAGGTCGAACTGCGCCTGGGCCAGCCTGGCCAGGACGAGGGCCAAAGCCACTGTGCCGACCGTCGGGCTGAGTTGCCAGGTGCGTCTGAGCAACACGACCCACAGCACGAGGAACCCGGCCAACCCGACCAAGCCGGTCGAAGCCATGACCTCAAGGAAGGCGTTCGGCGGCTGGAAGGCACCAGGAGCGTCGGGCTGGGTCCAGTAGCGCAGCCCGTGCCCGAACCAGGGGGACCGGGTCCAGATCTGGAAAGACTCCACATACCATTCCAACCGCTGGAACCAGGAGTTGTGCTGGTTGCCGGAAGCGATCTGGCCCTGGACCATCGTGACGACGATGTAGCCGATCGGGAGCACGGCCGCCAACGCGAGGCCAAGGCGACGGCGCTCGTTGTGCTTGCGCAGCGAGACGACGAGGAGTCCGACGGCTAGGCCAATCAGCGCCTGCCTAGCCTGAGATGCCGCGATGGCCGCCACCAATATCACCATCGCGGGCACGGCCCAGCCCCTCGTCCATCCCATCCAGGCCGGTCGCGCGTAGAGCAGGATGGCTGCCACCGTCAGCAGGGAGCCGATGAAGTTCTTGTGCATCGGCCATGGCCACCTCGGGTAGACCGCGCCGAAGTTGCCGGAGGCAAACTGCAACACCGCCTGGGCCAGGGTGGGGAGCGCGAGCAGGAGACACGAGACGAGAAACACGGTGAGCCCCACACGGGCATACCCTGCGCGCCCGACGGCCCACCCGACGATGAGTGCCCCGCTGACCAGGAGCCAGGCGTGGACCCACTCGACGGCGTTGGCGCGGAACGGGTTGGCGATCAGGGTGAAGATCGTCAACGCCTGGTAGGCGGCGTTGGCCCAGAGAAGGTCGCGAAGGGGCTTGCTGAAGGGTCGGGGCGAGAAGATGAGGGCCGGCCAGAAGGCGAGCGCCAGGGCCCAGTCGGAGACGGTCATCTCCAGGGGGCCCCCGCCGGCCCGCTTCACCACGACGATGAGTCCCATGGCCACGAGGGGCAGCACGGCCGGGTTGGCGAGGGCGACGATGCCAATCAGGACGATCATCACGCCGGCGAGGACTAGGGCGGGCTGATCCGGCACCGCCATCCCCACGCCGATGGCCAGGGCGGCGGCGGCGCAGCCGACGAGGACGAACGCCGCGATGCGCAGCCACTCGCGCCGGTCCGGACTCATGTGCCCACCTTCTCGCGCTCGAGCCGAAGGGGTCGAGGGTGGTCCCGCGCCTCTACGGCCCGCGGCCCTTGGCGGAGGACCCTGGCGCGCTCGCGGGCGTCCTGCCCACGCTCACCCCTGAGCACCAGCGTGCGCAGCATGGATCCCTTCCACTGACCCAACCGGGCCAGCTGCCAACCAAGGGGCCCGAAGTGCTTGCGGAGATAGCGCTCCTGACCCGCCTGGAAGTAGACGCCCCGACGCACCGGGTCGCTGCTGGTCGCCGCGCCCACGTGCACGGCCTGGACCTCGGGGACGAGAAGGTGCCGCCAGCCGAGCAGGCTCGCCCGCCGGGCCCAGTCGGTCTCTTCGGCATAGAGGAAGAAGTCCTCGTCGAAATGCCCGACCTGCTCGATCGCCTCGGCGCGCAGCAGCAGGACGGAGCCGATGACGTAGTCCTGGTGCCGGTCGTTGAGCCTCCCGAGGCCAGCCGCCTCCAGCCAGGAGCGCAGCGGGGAGGGGAACGGCCAGGCGACGCGCGACGGCCGCCCCTCGGCGTTGACCTGCGCCGGGGCCGCGCTGGCCAGGTCCGGCTCGGCACGCAGCCGGTCGTGCAGCGCCCGGACACCGTCGACGTCTATCACCGCGTCCGGGTTGAGTAGCAGGACGTCGGCCCCAGGACGCAGCCGGTTGCCCAGGACGTGGTTCACGCCCGCTCCGAAGCCGCCGTTCCAGCCCGGGTCGAGGTAGCGCACGCCCAGATCCGCGCACAGGTCGCGGATCTCCGGCAGAGAGGAGTTGTCCACGACCGTGACGTCCAGCCCACGGACGGGGATCAGCGCAGAGCGCAGCAACTCGGCCGAGCCGTACGCGACCACGACGACCTCAGGGTCCTGGTCGTCGGCCACGGCCGACCGGGACGCCTTGGTCATCCGCCGGTAGGTCGCGTCGTAGGCCTTCGCCACCTCACCCCAGGAGCATTCACGGGCTCGTAGTAGGCCCGCCTCGCGTGCGGTGCTCCACCGATCCGGGTCCCGGCTCAGCTCCAGGAGGGCCGAGCCCAGCGCCGCCGGATCGCCCTCTGGCACCAGGATGCCCACGCCGCCCACCACGTCGGACAGCGCGCCTGAGTCGCTGGCGACCACGGGTATCCCGGCGGCCATCGCCTCGATGGCGACCCGGCCGAACTGCTCGACCCACCCGGCAGTGGTCAGCGACGGGATGGCGAGCACGTCTAACTGCTGCAGCAGTGCGGGCAACTCGTCCTGAGTGGCAGCCCCGTGGAAGCAGACTCGCCCCGCGAGGTCAGGCCTGGCGGCACGGGTGCGCAGCTCCGCCTCTTGGGGCCCTGCGCCGATGACAGTGAGCTGCAGCTCGGGCCGGCAGGCCACGGCCTCGAGGAGCACGTCGACCCCCTTGTGGCTCGCGAGCCGACCCACGTAGCCGACCCGAACGTCGGCATTCCCCGTCGGCGGCGTGCGATCGGCCGGGGTGAACCGCTCGACGTCCACGCCGAGGGGGATCACGTCAGGGACGCCGGGGAATCCCTTGCGGACGCAGATCTCTCCCGCCTCGCTGTTGCAGACAATGAGCGCCCTCGCGTGCCGCAGCGCCCACCGTTCCCACCAACGGAACGGAATGGGATAGCGCTTCTCAATGTTCTGGGCCGAGTAGAGCGCGTAGGGGGCCGGGTTTCGCCTGAGTCTTCTGAGGATGAGCGCTTGGAGCGTGCTGACCGCGAAGGGCTCCTCGTGAAGATCGAGGACGTCCCACTCCTCGCCCATCGCACGCCATAAGGGGCCCGGCTCGTAGGCGAAGAGCGCGGGATGTCTACCCGTGGTCCCCACCGGCACCACGGAGCCCGAGGGCTCGGAGGGGTCGGGCGTGTAGGTGACGACCGCGCCGCCTTCGTTCCAGCGGCGTGCTGTGAGGAGGCGAACCTGATGGCCCAGCCCCCTGAGCCGGCCCTCTCGCGCCCTCCATGCGGTCATCACCCCGCTGTGGAACAGGCGGAGCACCCTCATGCGCATAGACTACGGGAGGAATAGACCGTCCATTTCGCGGGAGGAGGGCCCCGTGACCATCCGTGAGTTCTTGGAGACGCTGCGCCATAGGTGGCGGATCATCGTGGCGACCATGCTGATCGTGCTGGCGGCGACCGCGTGGGTGACGATGCAGACACCGGCCGTCTACGAGTCCAGCACCAGGGTTTATCTGCTCGCGGGCGGAGAAGGGACGCAGGGCAACCTCTACAACATGCCCGGCAGCGAGAAGGAGACCCTGATCCAGGTCGCGGCGTCTCCGATCGTGCTCGACCCGGTGCGGGAGCAGCTCGGCCTCGGCGCCGGGACCCCGATGAGCGTCAGAGCCAGCACCGTCGGGGACACGAACCTGCTCGACGTCGTCGCCCGCAGCGACGACCCGCAGAGGGCCGCCGACATCGCCACTGCGGTCCCGCAGCAGCTCGCGACCATCGCCCGCAACTACGCACCCAGCCTCTCTCAGAGCGGCCAGACCGTGGAGGCCCAGGTGGTTTCTCCCGCCGGCCCGCGATCGACACCTGTGACGCCGAACGTGCCCCGCAACCTCACGCTGGGTGCCTTGGCGGGACTCATGCTCGGTGTCGCCTTCGCGCTGGCGCGCCAGGCGATGGACCTGCGGGTCCGGGAGCCGCGGGACATCGAAGCGATCAGCGAGCGTCCGGTGCTGAGCAGCATCCCGCTGCGCAAGAGCGGGGACCCGCACGGCATCTATCTCGACCTCGACCCGTTCGGCTCCCAGGCCGAGGCGATCCGCCGGCTCCGCACGAACCTGATGTTCGTCGACGTGACGACCGGCAAGCACTCCTTCGTCATCAGCTCCACGTTGCCGGGCGAGGGCAAGACGACCACGGCCATCAACCTCGGCCTGGCAATGTCTGACGCCGGTACGAAGGTGCTGCTCATCGACGCCGACCTGCGCCATCCCTCCGTCGCCACCTCGATGGGCCTGGAAGGCGGGGTCGGGCTGACGACCGTCCTGCTCGGCGAGGCCGAGGTGGACGACGTCATCCAGCGTTGGGGCGGGACCAACCTCCACGTCTTGGCGGCGGGCGAGATTCCTCCCAACCCCAGTGAGCTGTTGGGGTCGGCCAAGATGCAGGCGCTGTTCGCCGATCTGAGCGAGCGTTACGACTTCATCCTGGTCGACACTCCCCCCGTGCTCCCGGTCACTGACGCCGTAGTCATGGAAAAGCTCACGGGCGGGATCCTCATGGTCGTCGCGGCCGGAGACACCCGGAAACGCCATGTCTCGGAGGCCCTGCGTGTGCTGAGCACCGCTGACAGTCACGTGGCTGGGTTTATCCTGACGAAGACCGCCGGATCGATCAACGACTACTACTACCAGTACCACGGCAACGACCGTCGCGACCGCACGCGCACGAAGGTCAAGGGGCCGCGGTCGCAGCGCACTCGCCCCTCGCGTCGAGACAAGAAGATGCAGGAGTCCCACCCACACGCGGCCACTGCTGCGGCTCAGCGGGAGCAGCGGGCCGTCGAGCCGTTGCCTGGGTTCTCTACGGAAGCGGTCGAGGTCCGCAGCCGCAGCCGTGAGCGGATGGATCGGCGAGCGGGTCGCGGCTGAGGTTCAGCCCGCTGCGACCAAGAACCCGAGATCGCGCAACTCCTGCAGCACCTCGTCGACGACCTGCATGTCCAGGGCGTCCTGCGACACGCCCAAGTCCTCCGCGACCCTTGTCAGGAGGTCAGGGCCCTCGGCTCCCCCCAAGGCCGCCCGCGCCACTACTGCCAAGGGCCCCGAAATCGCGTGGAGGGACCCATCCGCAAGGTCTGCGGCATACAGGACTCCGCCATGGTCACCGTCCCCAGGCCGATCGACAATTCCCCAAGCGGGGTGCTGGCGCCAGAGGGTCATCGCCGCGCCTTCCTGCTCCGAGCCATCTCCACCGCAGCCTGACGCCCTCTGCGGACGAACTCACGGGCCACTTCCCGCGGAGAAGGTCGATGGCCGCGGATGTTGGCGAGGTGGTCGGTGTTGACCAGTGGAGCACGGGCGATGAGGACCGCCTTGGCCACCACGGTGGGGGCCGCCTTGATGCGGGCACGCCATTCCTCCACCCGCCCTGCGTCGTGGGTGACCGCCCACCAGAGATCGTGCTCACGGTGTTCTGTGAAGCGGTCCAGCTGACCCAGCGCCGCAGCCCAGCCGACCTCGGCACCCAGGCTCGACACGATGGCCGCGACCTCTCGCCCCCGGTCGCTGGCGCGAAGCTCCTCAACCCGGGGAGATGGCGCAGACTGGGCCGAGTTGCGCGCCTCGTTGACGGCGAAGATGAGCGCCTGGGCCGTGAGCGAGGGGACAGGGCAGGTGAAGGAGGCGAGCTGCACGTCCTCCCGGTCGACCCACAGACGATCGAACGTGGTCTCGTCGCGGCCGAGTCCGGGAAAGAAGCGGTGGACGTCGGCATAGCCGAAGTGCGGGTGCCAGTAGGTCTGTGCGTGGCCGAAGGGGGACCCGGTGTGGAAGCGGGAACGTCGCTCCCAGGGGCCCTCCTCAAGAGCCTTGATGAAACGCTTGACGTGCGAAGGACGCACCAACACGTCGGCGTCGCTGCCTGTACCGCGGGAGCGCCACTCCGGCGCGAAGGCCATGCCCTTGACATGGAGGACGTCGAGACCGTGCCGTCGGGCCAGGTGCTGCAGGGCGGCATGGCAGAACTCCACGCGCACAGCGAGGTCCACCTCCGGTGCCCCGTTCGCCTCCACCTCCCCATCGTGCCACGGGCACGTCGAGTCTCCACGCCGCCACCACCCGCAACAGGACAACGGAGCAAACGCGACATAACCTCGCTTCATGCGTGATACAGAGGTTCTCGTCGTCGGCGCCGGCCTGGCAGGGCTCACCTGTGCCCTCAGGCTTGAGGCTGCCGGGGTCGACGTGACCGTGATCGAGGCGGGGGACGCGCCAGGTGGCCGGGTCCGGACCGACCGGGTGGACGGCTTCCTGCTCGACCGCGGCTTCCAGGTGCTCAACCCCATCTATCCCCGAGTCCGGCACTACGCCGACGTCGACGAGTTGGGGCTGCGGAGCTTCACCGCCGGCCTGGCGCTGCGCTCCTCACGCACCCCCGACCTCCAGATCCTCGCCGACCCCCGGCGCGAGCCACAGCTGATCCCCCAGACCCTGCGCTCGGGCAAGCTCCACCCGGCCAGCCTGGCCGCGCTGACCCGCTGGGCAGGCTCCGCCCTGGTCTCCGACTGGGCGATCGAGAATCTCACCGGCGACGACGACACCCGCGCCGAGTCGATGGACCGCTCCGGCCTCATCGGCCCGCTGCGCAAGGTCATCGACCGCTACCTGGCCGGCGTGCTCCTTGAGGACGAGGGCAGCACCTCCACCGCCTTCACGCGCCTCATGGTCCGCAAGCTCTACCGCGGCGTCCCCGGCCTGCCCACCGGCGGCATGCAGGCGCTCCCCGACCAGCTGGCGTCCAAACTCGTCCGCCCTGTTGAGCTCAACACCCGCGCGGTCGAGATCAGCCCCGGCCGAGTCCGCACCGAGGATGAGCAGGAGATCACCGCCGACCTGGTGGTCGTAGCGACCGACCCGATCGCCGCCGCAGACCTCGTCGGAGCACCCGTCCCGCAGGGCAAGGGCGTGACGACCCACTGGTTCAGCGCGGACGAGGCTCCCACGGACCTGAAGATGATCGTCCTGGACGTCCGGGACGAGCACGGGCCCGTCGTCGACACCTGCGTCATCTCCAACGTGGCCCCCGACTACGCCCCCGAGGGCAAGCACCTGATCCAGGCCAGCTCCCTGCTGCCCACCAACGGCAGCCCGGTCGCCGACGACGAGGTGCGTAAGCACGTCTCAGAGATCTACGGCGTCGATGCCTCCGGCTGGCAGCTGCTGCGCCGCGACGACATCCCCTACGCCGTGCCCGCCCAGCCAGCTCCGTTCGTGGCCAACCGGGGGATGGAGATCGAGCCCGGCCTCATCGTCGCCGGCGACTGGGTCGACCACGCCTCGATCCAGGGCGCGATGGTCAGCGGCGAGCGCGCCGCCGAGGGCTGGCTGCACCGGCTCGACGGCGGCCAGCGCGAGATGCAGGACCCCGTCGACACCGGTCTCTGACGCCGCTCGCCCCGGCTGCGGTGCCGTCCCTGCCCTGCGCCAGAATGGGCGGAGACGCACCGCATACAAGGAGATCGCCGTGGCCGCACACCCTGGACCCCTCGCCGGAACCGTCGTCCTGGACCTCACCCGCGCCCTCGCCGGGCCGCACGCGGCGATGATGATGGCCGACCTCGGCGCACGCGTGATCAAGGTGGAGTCGCCCGGGACCGGTGACGAGACGCGCATCTGGGGCCCCCCCTTCGTCAAGGACTCCACCGGCGCGGACGTGGCGACCTACTTCCTGTCCTGCAACCGCAACAAGGAGTCCATCGCCCTGGACCTGAAGTCGGAGGAGGGCAAGGAGATCCTCACCGAGCTGATCAAGCGCAGCGACGTGCTGATGGAGAACTTCCGCCCCGGCGTCCTGGACCGTCTCGGCTTCCCCACCGACACCCTGCTCGAGCTCAATCCCCGCCTGGTCGTCCTGGCCATCTCCGGCTTCGGCCACGACGGGCCCGAGGGCGGGCGGCCCGGGTACGACCAGATCGCCCAGGGCGAGGCGGGACTGATGTCGATGACCGGCTCCGGCCCGGAGGACCCGCAGCGGGTCGGGGTGCCGATCGGTGACCTGCTCTCGGGCATGTATGGCGCCTACGGCGTCCTGGCCGCCCTGCTGGAGCGCGAGCGCACCGGCAAGGGCCAGGTCGTGCGCACCTCGCTGCTGGCCTCCTTCGTCGGCGTGCACGCCTTCCAGGGCACCCGCTGGACGGTGGCCAAGGAGGTGCCCCGCGCGCAGGGCAACCACCACCCCTCGATCTGCCCCTACGGCCTCTTCCGCGCCGCCGACGGCGCCGTCCAGATCGCCTGCGGCAACGAGGGCCTGTGGCGCAAGCTGTGCGCCGAGTTCGGCATCGACGCCGAGACCCCGGGCATGGCCACCAACTCCGAGCGGGTCGCCAACCGGCCGGCCGTCATCGAGCTGCTGGAGCGGACCTTCGCCGACATCTCCGGCGAGGAGGTCCTGGCCCGCGTCGCCGCAGCAGGCGTCCCCTCCGGGCGGGTCCGCGACCTGCAGGAGGTCTACGAGTGGGACCAGACCCGGTCCCAGGGCCTGCTCATCGACGTCGAGCACCCCACGCTCGGCCCGATCCAGCTGCCCGGGCCGCCGCTGCGCTTCTTCGAGGCCGACGGCACCGAGGTCACCAAGACCGACCACGCGACCCCGCCGCTGCTCGACCAGCACGGCGAGTCGCTGCGGGCCTGGGTCAAGGAGTCCTGAGCGAGTCCAGGGTGTCCGCCTCGTCGGCGGTCTTGTCGTCCCGGTAGCGCAGCACGCGGGCGAAGCGCAGCGCGATGCCGCCCGGATAGCGCCGTGAGGTCTGCACGCCGTCGTAGGCGATCTCCACGACCTGCTCGGGCCTGACGCGCACCACCCAGTCGTCGCGGGAGGTCTCGAGCTCCAGGAAGCGCTCGGTCTGCCACGCCAGCATGGCGTCGGTCATGCCCTTGAAGGTCTTGCCGACCATGACGAGCTCACCGCTGTCGGGGTCTCGCGCGGCCAGGTGGATGTTGGACAGCCGGCCCTTGCGCCGCCCGCTGCCCCACTCGACGGCCGTGACCACGAGGTCAGCCGTGCGACGCGGCTTGACCTTGACCCAACCCGCCCCGCGTCGACCGGCCGCGTAGGGCGCCTGCGGGTCCTTCACGACCACGCCTTCGTGGCCCCGGTCGAGGACCTGACCGAAGAAGCTCTCCGCCTCTTGGATGTCGGCGGTGAGCAGACGGTCCACGACCAGGCCCGGGGCCAGCCGGTCGATCTCCTCCCACCGGGTCGTCGCCGGCTCGTCGACCAGGTCTCGGCCATCCAGGTGCAACAGATCGAAGAGGTATGTGGTGACGGGAGTCGTGCGGGCCAGCTCGGCCGGGTCGGCGCTCGAGGCGGTCCGCGCCCCGGTGACCTGGAAGGGCTCCGGCCTCCCGTCGGGGCGCAGCGCGATGACCTCGCCGTCCAGGACGGCACGGGCCGCAGGGAGGGAGAGGACGGCCTCGACCACTTCGGGGAGGCGGTCGGTGATCTCGTCCAGGCTGCGGGTGAAGAGCCTGACCGGATGCTCGGCCTCGCGGTCGAGGTGGATCTGGAGCCGGATGCCGTCGAGCTTGGTCTCGACGGCCAGCTCACGATCACCGGGCACCGCGGCCGCGACGTCAGGCTCGGACCCGGCCAGCATCGGCCGCAGGGGTCGTCCGACCTCGAGCGAGATCTGCTCCAACGCCGGGGCGCCCCCGGTCAGGGCAGCGGCGGCGACGGGTCCGGTAAGACCCGCCAGCATCACGGCACGGCGCACGAGCGTCTCGGGGACGTCCGCGGCCCGGGCGATGGCCGGCAGGAGCACACCGTCACCGGCGCCCTGACGCAGCTCCCCGGTGATGAGCCCGACGAGCCAGCGCTGCTCCTGCTCGGTGGCCCGGGAGAAGAGGTCCCGGACCGCAGCACCACGGGCGCCCGCAGATCCCTGGCCGCTCAGGGACCGCAGTCGGGTGAGCGCCTCGTCCACCTCGAGGACCGTCAGGGTGGGTTGGGTCGCCGGATCTGGCAGGGAGCGCAGACCTCGCCAGCTCACGCCGACGGTGCGCTGCGGCAAGGTGCCGGCCAGGTAGTCCGCGACGATCTCGATCAGGCGGTCCTCGCCCTCTGCCCCCGCGAGCCGGAGGGTGTCGGCCAGGAGCGCGGTCTTGTCCGTCCTCGATCTGGTGGCCGAGACCGCCGCGGAGGTCTCCATGATCGTGGCCAGACGCATCGTGGCCTCGTCAGGCCCGCCGGCGTGCCGCCGAGGCGGCAGCCACCACCCCGGCAGCGACCAGCGTCGTCAGGCAACCCAGGGGCAGGGGCAGGCAGCAGCCACCGACCGTGACCCGGGTGTTGCCCTTGGCCCAGGTGCGGCTCGGGATGGGGCCCATGCCACCCTGCTCGGAGACCCAGCGGTCCTCCTGCTCCGCACGTCGGCGGGCCTCATCCTCGGCCCAGGGATCGAGGGGTTCGTCACCGGGGCGGCGGGTGTCGTCGAAGGGAGCGCTCATAGGTGACGATCCTCCACCCGTCGTCCGCTCCGCGCGACGTCAACCGTCCAGCAGGCCCAGCAGGTACTGGCCGTAGCCGGATTTCAGCAACGGTTCGGCACGCTCGGCGAGCCCGGCGTCGTCGATGAAGCCCATCCGCCAGGCCACCTCCTCGGGGCAGCCGATCTTCTGCCCCTGCCGGGCCTCCAGGGTGCGCACGAAGTTGGACGCGTCGTTGAGCGAGTCGAAGGTGCCGGTGTCCAGCCAGGCGGTGCCGCGAGGCAGGACCGTGACCTCCAGCTCCCCGGCCTCCAGGTAGCGACGGTTGAGATCGGTGATCTCCAGCTCGCCACGTGCGGAGGGCTTGAGCTCCTTGGCCCACTCCACGACCCGGTTGTCGTAGAAGTAGAGGCCGGGGACGGCATACCGGCTCTTCGGGTCGGCCGGCTTCTCCTCCAGCGAGATCGCGCGACCTGTGTCGTCGAACTCGACGACGCCGTACTCCGAGGGGTTCGAGACCTGGTAGCCGAACACGGCAGCACCGGTGATGTCCTGGTGCTGGCGCAGCTGTGTGCCCAGGCCAGGTCCGTAGAAGATGTTGTCGCCGAGCACCAGGCAGGAGGTGTCGTCGCCCACGTGGTCCTCGCCGAGGATGAAGGCCTGCGCCAGCCCGTCGGGGCTCGGCTGCTGCGCATAGGTGATGTTGATGCCGAGCTGCGAGCCGTCCTGCAGCAGCCGCTCGAACTGGGGAGCGTCGTGCGTCGTCGTGATGACCAGCACGTCCTGGATCCCGGCCAGCATGAGCGTGGACAACGGGTAGTAGACCATCGGCTTGTCGTAGACCGGCACCAGCTGCTTGCTCACCCCGATCGTGATCGGGTGCAGCCTCGAACCCGTCCCTCCTGCCAGCAAGATCCCGCGCATGGCCCCAACCTACTGGGACCGTGTCCACAGGCTCCGGGCCCTCTCCTGCGGGAATGCCCTCATCCGTGGCTCAATCAGGTATGCAGCGACCAGATCTACCGCAATCAGGTATGCAGATCGTCTCCACGGAGCCCGTGGGGCCCGATCCAGGCGCCATCCTGCGCGCAGCCCGCCATCGCAAGGGTCTGACCCAACGGGCCGCGGGTCGACTGTGCGGGATCGCCCCCAGCGTCTTCTCCGACTACGAGAGGGGTGCCAGGGATCCGTCCCTGGGCACCCTGCGCCGCCTCCTGCACGGACTGGGCTTCGACGTCGCCCTGACGCTCGTCCGCCGGGTGACCGACGACACGCAGCTGGGCGGCCCGCTGGGAGCACTCGTCCTGCGCCACCAGGATCAGCTCGTCGAGGCGCTGCTCGCCATCGGTGCGACCAGGGTCTGGGTGGTGGGACGGGTGGTCGAGGGTGACGAGGGTCCCGATGACGGGATCCGCTTCCAGGTCGACGTGCCGTCCGAGCGCTTCACAGATGCCTACGGCGCGATCATGGATGTGCTGGGCCCGCTCCCCTTCTTCCTGGACACGGTGGACCCCCGCCTTCGGTCGGTCGACGAGGCCCTCCTCCTGCCGGAGCCGCCCTACGTCGAGCTGACCGACCTCTCGACGGACTGATCGACGATCCGCGAGATCCCCCCACCCATGGGGGTGTGGCTGCCACGCCCTCCGGGCCGGAGCGCCCGCCCGGACCGGCACCAGCGCTCCGGCGCCTGATCTCGCGGATCGTCGATCAGGCCTCCAGCCACCGCGTCGCCCGCAGAACGCCGACGTCGTCGAACGGACGCCCGACCACCTGGACCCCGACCCGCCGGCCGTCAGCCATCGCCCCGGCGTCGACGGTGCCAGCCGGCTGGCCGGTCATGTTCCACGGCATCGTGAAGTTGATGTGCCACATCCCGCGCCCGTGGTCGGGATATGGCATCGGCTGCTCGGCGGGGAAGGCCGCGCACGGCGCGACCGGTGAGACGATGAAGTCGGGGTCGCCCGCGGCGGCCCAGGCCGCGACCGTCCGGGCCTGCACCGCCCCGAAGCAGTGGTAGGCGTCTATCAGCGCCGTCCCGTCCACGTCGGCGCCGCGCCTCACCCAGTCGGCGATGTAGGGCAGCACCCGCTCCTGCGCCTCCGGTGCGAGCCGGGAGAAGTCTGCCCACGACCGCGCCTGCCAGAACACGTCGACCCCGTCGAGCAGGTCCTGGGTCAGCCACGGGCGCACCTCCACGACCTCGGCCCCGGCGGCGGCCAGCCGCTCGGCGCTCGCCCGCACCACGGCGACGATCTCGGGGTCGGGAGCTGCCCCATACCCCGAGTCTGTCCAGACCCCGACCCGCACGGAGGTGAGATTCGGCTCCCCACCCAGCCAGTCGATGTCCTGCGCCGGCAGGCTGGTCCAGTCGACCGGGTCGGGCCCTGAGAGCACCGACATCAGCAGGGCGCAGTCGGCGGCGCTGCGGGCCATCGGGCCAGCGACGCGACCCAGATACGGGCTGTGGAGGGGTATGCGGCCCGCGCTCGGCTTGAGCGTGGCCAGGCCCAGCCAGGTGCCCGGGAGCCTGATCGAGCCACCGATGTCGGTCCCGACGTGCAGCGGCCCGTAGCCGGCGGCGGCCGCGGCACCCGCGCCCGAGCTCGAGCCGCCGGTGGTCAGGGTCGGGTCCAGCGGGGAGCGGGTGATGCCGTGCAGGCTCGACACCCCCGAGGAGAGCATCCCCCAGTCGGGCATGACGGTGGAGCCCAGCACGAGCATCCCCGCCTCGTCGACGCGACGGGCGATCGGGGAGTCGACCTCGGGCACGACCGGCGTGACCCCGGCGTTGCCGGCGGGCATGGGGCGGCCGGCGCGGGCGATGTTCTCCTTGAGCGTGACCGGCACGCCGTCGAGCGGACCGCGCTGGGTGCCGCGCGCCCAGCGGTCCGCTGACTCGGTGGCGCGGGCGTGGAGGAGGTCTGGGTCGTCCCGCTCGTAGAGCGCGTTGAGCTCGGGCTCGCGCTCGTCGATCACGGCCTGGACGTCGGCCAGCACCTCGACCGGCGAGAGCTCCCCGGTGGCGTAGGCGGCGCCCAGCTCGACGGCGCTCAGGAGGGCGGGGCGGGTGGTCATGGTCGGACCATACGCCCAGGGGTGCGGTGGTCGCTGGCTGTCGGCCGGGTCAGCGTAGGTGGCGCGTCAGGCGGTCTGCGCGGCCTCCTCGCCCTTCATCGCGACCAGGTAGAGGAAGGTCTCGATGCGGGTGGCGAGCGCGATGGGCGTCTCATACATCGGGTAGTGACCGCAGTTGGTCAGCACCTCGACCTCGCTGTCCGGGTGCAGCGGCAGCCACGTCTGGCGGATCGACTCCTCGGTCGCGATCGGGTCGTACTCACCCGTGATCGCCAGCGCCGGGACGCGCCCCACCGGCACCTGCGCCGCGTGGTCGGTGTCGGCCCAGGCGTGGAAGTAGCCCTCGAAGGCCTCGGCGTCGCTCTGCGCGTGGCTCCAGTAGACGAGCTTGTCGATCCACTTGGCGGACAGGCGGTTGCCGGTCGTGATGTCGATGATGGCCTCGCGCCCGGTGTCGTCGCGGGCGGCCGACTCGTAGAGCTCGCGGCCCTCGTCGTCCAGGACCCGGCCGGAGGCGGGGGTCGGGCAGATGCCGACGATGGCCTCGACGCGCTCGGGAGCCAGGGCGACCACGCGCTGGATGACCGAGCCACCCATCGAGTGACCGACGAGGGAGAAGGTCTTGGCGCCGATGTCGTCGGCGAGCTCCAGGACGTCCTGGGCCATCTGGTCGATGGTGTAGGGGCCGCCGGAGCCACGGCGCTCGCCGTAGCCGCGGTAGTCCGTGTCCAACCTACGCCTGACGCCGCGTCAAGGAACCGGCGGGGTATGGGGTTCTCGCGCCGGTTTTCCTGCTGCGCAAGGGGGTGAGGTCACAACTGCATAACTTTTTCTCAGGTTTCTCACTGGATGACTTTCGTCACACTGGCCCCTCGATATGGTCGGACCGTTCGTTGCCCCCTATCCCCTGAGCAGATCGGCACCGCCATGAACTCCTTGGTCCTCGCCCTCATCGGTGTGGCGATGATCCTGGCCGGCTACTTCCTCTACTCGAAGTTCCTCGCGTCCAAGATCTACGCCCTCGACGACTCGCGTCCCGTGCCCTCCCACGAGCTGGAGGACGGGGTCGACTACGTCCCCACCAACAAGTACGTGCTGTGGGGCCACCACTTCACCTCGGTCGCCGGCGCCGCCCCCATCGTGGGCCCGGCCGTGGCCGTCATCTGGGGCTGGTTCCCCGCCTTCCTGTGGGTCACCATCGGCACCATCTTCTTCGCCGGCATGCACGACTTCGGCGCGCTGTGGGCCTCGGTCCGCAACAAGGGCCAGTCGATCGGTGCGCTCTCGGGCCGCTACATCGGCGCCCGCGGCCGCAACCTCTTCCTGGTCGTCATCTTCCTGCTGCTGCTCATGGTCAACGCGGCCTTCTCGGTCGTCATCGCCAACCTGCTCATCGCCACCCCGAGCGCGGTCATCCCGACCTGGGGCGCGCTGTTGGTCGCGCTGCTCGTCGGCCAGGCGATCTACCGCTGGAAGATGAGCCTGCCGCTCGTCTCGGTCGTCGGCGTGGTCGCGCTCTACGCGCTGATCTGGATCGGTGACAACAACCCGCTGGCGCTGCCCGAGACCGTCATGGGCCTGCCGGCCAAGTCGGTCTGGATCATCCTGCTGTTCGTCTACGCCGCCATCGCCTCGATGCTGCCGGTGTGGATGCTGCTCCAGCCGCGCGACTACATCAACGGTCTGCAGCTGTTCATCGCGCTGGGCATCCTCTACGGTTCGGTCCTGCTGGCCCGCCCGGAGATCGTGGCCCCGGCCTACAACGAGAACGTCCCCGCCGGGACACCGTCGCTGGTGCCCCTGCTCTTCGTGACGATCGCCTGTGGTGCCATCTCCGGCTTCCACGGGATGGTCTCCTCCGGCACCAGCTCCAAGCAGCTGGACAAGGAGAGCGACGCCCGCTTCGTCGGCTACTTCGGTGCCGTCGGCGAGGGCCTGCTGGCCCTGGGCGCGATCATCGCCACCACCGCCGGCTTCGCGACCCTGTCCGACTGGGAGGGCGTCTACCAGAAGTTCAACGACGGCGGCGTCGCGGCCTTCGTCGAGGGTGGCGGCAACATCGTCGAGGCCGGCCTGGGCCTGCCGCAGTCGCTGTCGGCCACCATCATGGCGACCACCGCGATCCTCTTCGCGGCCACCACGATGGACACCGGCGTGCGTCTGCAGCGCTTCGTCGTCCAGGAGATCGGCGAGATCGCCGGCGTCAGCCTCAAGAAGGGCATCGCCACCGTCATCGCGGTCGGCATCGCCCTGGCGCTGACCTTCGGCGCGGGCGCCGACGGCTCGGGCGGCATGCTCATCTGGCCGCTGTTCGGCACCACCAACCAGCTCATGGCCGCGCTGACCCTGTCGATCATCGCGATCATGCTGCTGCGCCGTGGCCGCACCGCCCTGCCGGCGCTCATCCCGCTGTTCTTCGTCGGCGTGATGACGATCTTCGCGCTGGTCATCCAGCTGGGCACCTTCTGGGAGGCCAAGAACTGGCTGCTCCTCGTCCTCGACATCGTCATCCTCGTGGCCGCCCTCTGGGTGCTCGTCGAGGCCGGTGCCGCGATGAAGAGCGCCCGCGACTACCAGGGCGACGACGACAAGGAGCTGCTGTCGATGTCGGCGGCCGAGATCGCCATCGGTGGCGAGGGTCCGTCCGACCACGACGACTCCGACGCCGGGCACCACCACCTGCGGGGCCAGGGCGACCGTCGCCCGGGCGACCACAGGTAGAAGGCACCGAGGGAGTGCGGGGCGAGAGCACCGCATACCCTCGAGGCATGACGAACGACCCGCAGCCCCGCAGCCGCCTCTCACAGGTGGCCGCGGGGCTGCGCGACTTCTACAGCGGGCCGTATCGGCGGACCTTCGCGCGCGCGCAGCAGGACGAGGACGACCTGTTCATGGTGATCGTGATGGCCGAGGCGCTGGGGGTGCCGAACCCGGTGAGCTACTACACGGTCGAGCTGCTGCCGATCGTCTACGAGCAGTTCCACGACTGGCACCGGCGAATGGGGCTGGACCGCTCCCCGCTGGACCACTTCTCCTGCTGCTGAAGCCCCGGCCCCACCGCCGCCCGATCGCTGCCCACCCGAAAGGCGCCCATGACCTCCCCGACCACCACCGGCGTGCTCCAGCAGCTGGCCTCCCAGCGCGAGGTCCTCTTCATCGGCGGCAAGGGCGGGGTGGGCAAGACCGCGGTCGCGTCCGCGCTCGGGCTGGCGCAGGCGCGCGCGGGGCGCCCGGTGCTGGTCGTCTCGACCGACCCGGCGCACAACCTGGGGCACCTGTGGCAGCGGCGGATCGGGGACGTGCCGGTCGAGCTGGCGCCCGGGCTGCGGGGGCTGGAGCTGGACCCGCAGCGCACCACCGAGGAGCACCTGTCGGCCGTGCAGGTGACCATGCAGCGGTTGATGCCCGAGCACCTGCAGGGGGAGGTCAAGAAGCACCTCAACCTGGCCCGCGACGCTCCCGGCACCCACGAGGCGGCGCTGCTGGAGCGGATCGCCGAGGTCGTCGCCGACCGGCGCGAGGGCGAGCTGATCATCTTCGACACCGCCCCCAGCGGGCACACCGCGCGGCTGCTCGCGCTGCCCGAGCTCATGCAGGCCTGGACCGAGGGGCTGCTGCGGCGGCAGGACCGGTCGGCGCGTTTCGGCGCGGCGCTGCGGGGGCTGGAGGGGGCGGACTACGACGCGGCCGAGCTGATCGGGTCGCGGCGACTGCCGGATGCGACCGGGGTGACGGGCACCCCCGGCTCGCGGACCTCGATCGGGCCGCGCAGGACCCAGGACCGGCGGGCGCGGCGGGACATGGAGATCCGGGAGATCCTGGACCGGCGGCAGGCCGGCTTCCGGGCGCTGCGCGACGTGCTGCAGGACCCCGCGCGGGCGTCCTTCGTGATCGTGCTGGCGGCCGAGCGGCTGCCGGTGCTGGAGACCATCGAGCTGGCCGAGCAGCTGTCGCGGGCCACGATGCAGGTCGCGGCGCTGGTGGTCAACAAGCGCTCGCCCATGGACGGTGGCGAGCTGCTGGCGGCGCGGCACGAGGTGGAGAACGGCTATCTCGCCCAGCTCGCCTCGTCGCTGCCGAAGCTGCCCGTGGTGGAGGTGCCGCTCCTGCCGGGCGAGGTCGTCGGGGCCGAGGGGCTCATGGCGTTCGCGCGGCACCTGGCCTGATCCCCCCCTACTTTCGCGACCGGCGACACGGTCTGTATGACGAGAGATGGCTGCGGACGGGGGTTATCCCTACCCCGGTCCGGTGGTGAGCGCCCTGCCCGTCAGGGCGGAGGATCACTACGGTTGAGACATGCTCACGCTCACGCCGTCCACCGACGGCCCCCGCGACCCCGTCCCTGCGGACGCGGTGCTGCCAGGAGGCCCGGCGGGCTCCGACGCCCGACGGTCCGGAGACCTGGCGACCAAGCCTGCCCGTGACCTGACTCCTCGCCCCGCCAGCGGGGTCGTCGGGTGGGTCGCGCGCTGGATCGACGGCTGGTGGGCGGTGGCCCTGCGGGGGCCGAGCGCCCTGATGTCCGTCCTCACGATCACCCTGCTCGCGCTGGCGACCGTCGGGTTCTTCAGCATCCCGGCCGCCGGGGTCGGGCTGCTCATGCTGGTCCCGGCGATCTGGGGCTTCTGGGGGCTGGGGCGTCTCGAGCGACACGTCCTGCGGGCCTTCACCGGGACCGACATAGGGCCGCCGGCCCCGGGCACGACGGTGCGGTGGCGGCGGGCGCTCGGGCTGGACCAGCCCCGTCTGCAGGCCGTCGGGTGGGGTGCGCTGCAGGGCCTGTGGGGACTGCTGGCCGGGGCGATCGTGCTGGGGCTTCTGACCCAGGCGGTGAGCCTGGTCATCGTGCCGTTCATCGCCACCGCCGCTCCCGACGGCGCGGTGCGGATCTGGCTGACGACGGTGCAGGGCCCGGTGGGGTATGCGGCGGCCGTGCTCGTCGGTCTGGCGCTTCTGGTCCTCGTGCCCTTCCTCGCACGGGGTCTGGCGATGGTCGACGTGGCCCTCGGACGCTGGCTGCTCGGGGTCGACCCTCAGCGGCAGCTGCGCGAGATGAGCCAGCGCGTCGACACCCTCACCACCACCCGTGAAGAGACCATCGACTCGGTCGAGGCCGAGCGGCGCCGGATCGAGCGCGACCTGCACGACGGCCCCCAGCAGCGGCTGGTCTCGATCGCGATGACCCTGGGCCTGGCGCAGACCCAGCTCGACCGCGACCCCGAGGCGGCCCGGGCGCTGCTGGACGAGGCGCACGCCGCGAGCAAGGAGGCCATCACCGAGATGCGCCAGGTCGCCCGCGGGATCGTGCCGCCCATCCTGGCCGACCGTGGCCTGGACGCCGCCGTGTCTGCGCTCGCGGACCGCAGCCCCGTGCCGGTCACGGTCAACAGCCGGCTGCACGAGCGGCTCGACCCGACGATCGAGGCGATCGCCTACTTCTGCGTGTCCGAGTCGCTGACCAACATCGCCAAGCACGCCGGCGCGCGGCGGGCGACCGTCGACCTCGGTCTGGCCCGCACCCTGCAGGGCGACCGGCTCGCGATCACCGTCACCGACGACGGCGCGGGCGGGGCCGTCGTCGGCGCGGGCAGCGGCCTGACCGGTCTGAAGCAAAGGGTCGCCTCCGTCGACGGCGACCTGCACGTCCACTCACCCGTCGGCGGTGGCACCACCGTCGCCATCACGCTCCCGGTGCGGGGCCGGAGGAACGCATGAGCCAGCACGCACCCCATACCCCGCAGACGTCGCCGGAGGAGAGCCAGGCAGAGGCGCCGCTGCGGGTGATCCTGGCCGAGGACTCCGTGCTGCTGCGCGACGGGCTCGTGCGGCTGCTCCAGGCCGCGGGGCTGCAGGTCGTCGACGCCTGCCCGGACGCGGAGACCTTCCTGACCAGAGTGCGCGAGCACCGTCCCGACCTGGTCGTCGTCGACGTGCGGATGCCCCCGACCTTCACCTCCGAGGGGATCGAGGCCGCGCTGAAGGTCCGCGCCGAGCTGCCGGAGACGGCGGTGCTGGTGCTGAGCCAGTACGTCGAGGAGCGCTATGCCACCGAGCTGCTCGCAGGGCGCGCCAAGGGCGTGGGCTACCTGCTCAAGGACCGCGTCGCCGACACCCAGGACTTCATCGACGCGCTGCACACGGTCGCCGGGGGCGGCACCGCGTTGGACCCGGAGGTCGTCAGCCAGTTGATGTCGCGCGCCCGCAACCAGGACCCGTTGGAGCGGCTCACGCCCCGCGAGCACGACGTGCTGCGGCTCATGGCGCAGGGACGCAGCAACAACGCGATCAGCAAGGAGCTGTTCATCGGGGAGGGTGCGGTGGAGAAGAACGTGTCGTCGATCTTCGCCAAGCTGGACCTCGCGCCGACGAATGTGGACCACCGGCGGGTGCTGGCGGTGCTGCAGTGGCTCGAGCACGGGGAGGATGAGTGAGCAGGGCGGGATATGGGGCAGGCGCGGGCTACGGGACGCTGCGGGCCTTCGGGGCCGGCCTGACCGCGCTGATGGTGGCCGGGAGCGTGGTGTCGGCCACGCCGGCGCTGGTGCGCAGCACCGAGCTGGTCGAGCTGGCCTGGCCCGAAGGATCGACGGGCCTGCGGCTCACCCCTGGGCCGGGGACCGTCACGATCCGGGAAGGCTCCACGCCGGGGATCGAGATCGAGCAGACGACCTCGTTCACCGACCCGCAGGCGCGGGTGACCGAGGCCGCGGACGGCACGACGGTGCTGGACCTGTCCTGCCCGCAGGGTGTGCTGAAGCGGTGCCACGCCGACTGGTCGATCGTCGTGCCCGAGGGTGCCTCCCTGGACCTGACCGAGGTCATCGGGGACGTGCGGCTCGAGGAGGTCACCGGTCCGGTGGCTGTGTCGGGGTCGGTCGGGGACGTGTCGCTCACCGGCAGCCCGTCGACCGTAGACGTGCGGTTGTCCGTCGGCAACGTGGACGTGGATCTGGCCGATCCGGCCTCGGAGGTGACCGTGCAGACCAACGTGGGCGACGTCGAGCTGAGGCTGCCGGGCGAGGTGGCCTACGACGTGCGGACCCGCTCCGACGTGGCCGCAGAAGTGGTGGAGGTCGCGCGTGACGCCGACTCGCCATACCGGGTGGACGTGAGCACCAACGTGGGCGACATCCGGATCACGAACGACTGAGATCGCGGCTCTGGCGGCGACGGAGCCCTCACCGGGCCCCTACGGGTTTGCTCGCTGTGGGCGAGCAAACCCGTAGGGCGTGCAGAGGGGGTCAGTGGCAGGGGCCGGGACACGCGCGGGAGCCCCCCGCACCGGTGTGGTGCGGGGGGCTCCCTTGGTGTGGTCGGTCAGCTGAGAGCCGACCTCACGGGTAGACGAGCTCGCCGAGCTGGTCCTGGATGGCCTCGGAGACCGAGGCGTAACCACCGGCGATGTGGATCTCGTTGGGCTGCAGGTCCATCAGCGCCGACAGGGTCACACCCGGCAGCGACGTGGGTCGCGTCAGGAGGACGGGGCTGTCGTTGATGGCTGCGATCGGACCGGCGGACAGGGCGTCCGGGTAGTCCGTGCCCTTGGCGATCCACGCCTGGGCCGTCGGGGTGTCGTACAGCTTCGCGACGTTGGCGGCCACCGCGTAGCGGTCCTTGCCACCGATCCGGACGACCTCGTCGGCGTAGGCGGCCAGCTCGGCCTCGACATCGGTGGAGATGGTCGCAGGACCACCCACGATGACGATGCGCTCCGGGGTGAACCGGTCGAGCTGGGCCTTCGTGACACCCGGCAGGGCACCCTCACGGGTCAGCATGACGGGAGCACCCTCCATGCCGGCGCGTGCCGCAGCGGTGAGCGCGTCCGGGAACACCTGACCACTGGCGATGAAGACGGTGCCGGTGTTGGTCGGGTAGTTCGCAGCCACGTTCGCGGCAACCGCGTAGCGGTCCGCGCCACCGATCCGGCTGACCGCGCCGTAGTTGGCGAGGTCGGCCTCGACGGCACCGGAGATGGTCGCCGGCCCACCCAGGATCACGATCTCGGACGGAGCGAGCTGCTGCAGCGCCATCCGGGTCGGCGCGGGCAGCTTGCCCGAGCGGGTGAGCAGGATCGGGTGCTCCTCGGTCCCGGCCAGCGGGGCGCCGGCCAGAGCGTCGGGGAACACGTGACCCGAGGCGATGTAGACCTTGTCGGTGCCCTGCGGGAAGTGCTCGACGGCAATCTCGCTGGCCACGGCGTAACGGTCCTGACCCAGGTAACGGGTCACCATCGACTCCTCGGCGGTGTCCTCCCAGGCGATCCCGAAGGCCGGGCTCTCCCAGGACTCGACGGCCGCGGTGCGGGTGTCGTTCCAGGCCTGGGCCTTGGTGACCTCGACCTGGAGGATGTAGTCACCCGAGGGGACCTGCACCCGGGCGCCGTTGTCCGCGACGACCTTGCCGTCCCAGACGTAGACACGGATGCTGTTGATCGCCGCGGTGCGGGAGAGGTAGTCCTCCTCCTTCACGACGCCCAGGGACGCGCCCTTGGTGCCGTCGGCGTTCGCCTCGAAGGCGGTCCAGACCATCTTGCGGGCCTGGTGCTGGAAGGACATGGCCACGCTCGGGACGTCACCGTCGGTCATGGTGTAGTCCACGCCACCCTCGGGGAAGACGTTCCAGCTGCCGTTCTCGTCGGTGCACTCGACGCCGACGAAGTACTCGCAGCCGGTGAGCTTGGCCAGGACCGGCAGCTCGAAGTCGACGACGGTTTCGCCGGCCTCGTTGGTCGTGTAGTAGTCCGTGAGGACCTCGACGTCCTGCAGGTCGCCCGAGTAGCCACCGTAGGCCACGGTGTAGACGTCCTCACCGGAGGTGAAGTGGACGTAGCCGCCGTAGATGAGGTCGGGGTCGACCTGGCTGATCGTCACGTCGACCGTGGCGGTGCCACCGGCGGGGACGGTCACGCTCTCGGCGCCCAGGGTGACGTCGGCCGCCGCGATGTAGTAGCCGTAGTCGTGGGCGGTGCCGGAGGTGGCCAGCGCCGACTCGGTGGAGACCGCGTAGGTCTGCTCGCTGTCGGTGCGGTTGGTCAGCGTGATCGTGTGCGTGGACGTGACGCCGGCCGCCTGCTGACCCAGCTGGATCAGACCCGGCTCCAGGGTGATGTCGGCCAGGATGGCGTCGTCGACCTGGATCATGCCCGCGCCCTGCTTCTGCACGGTGTCGATGAAGCCCGAGCCGGGGGCGATGTAGGACTCGAGCTGGACCGAGGTGTTCTGCAGCCGCTCCTTGATCTCCATCGGAGCCTGGCCCGGCTCGGCCTCGAGCATCAGCGCGACGGCGCCCGCGACGTGCGGGGAGGCCATCGAGGTGCCGGAGAGCGAGGCGTAGGGGGCCTTCTCCAGCGGGTAGGTCGCGTAGATGGAACCACCCGGGGCGGAGACGTCCGGCTTGAACCGCATGTCGGCCGTCGGGCCGTAGGAGCTGAAGTCGCTCATCCGGCCACCGGTCGGGTTGGGGGCCGAGGTGGTCTCACCGGTGAAGGTCGCGGTGACCTCCTCGCCGGCGAGGGAGCGGTTGGCCAGCGCGATGCCGTCGGTCTGGGAGACCATGATGACGGGGACGGTCACGGGCGGGTCGCCGGCGACGGTCGGGTTGATGACGCCGGGCGCGTTGTTGTAGATGACCACGCCCGCGGCGCCGGCCTGCTGCGCGTTGTAGGACTTCTCGTAGAACGAGCAGCTGCCACGCGACACGAGGAGCCACTTGCCGGCGATCTCAGCCTTCTCGGCGTCCGTGTAGGGGTCGGTGCTGCAGCCGAACGACTCCGGGGAGCCGGCCTCGCGCACGGCCACGAGGGGAACGGTCTGGTCCATCGGGACCGGGCCGGCGTCCGCCTCGACGTAGGGGATCTCGTTGCCCAGCTCGTCGGTGAAGGCGGCCGACATGTAGGCCACGTTGTCGACGGAGCCGACGCCGATGGTCTCGGTGCCGACGCCGGGCGAGCCGGCGGCGTGCAGACCCAGGTCACCCTCGTTGCCGATGGAGGCGACGACGACGACGCCCTCGGCGGCGAGCGCGTCGGTGGCCCGCGAGGTCGGGTACTCCGCCCAGGAGGAGAAGGCCGAGCCGACGGACAGGTTCAGCACGTCCATGCCGTCCTCGAGGGACTTCTCCATGGCGTGCAGCATGATGTCGGCGTCGGTGGAGCCGCTGCAGCCGAAGACGCGGTAGGCGCCGAAGGTCACGTTGGGGGCGACGCCGTCGACCTCACCGCTCGCGCCGACGATGCCGGCGACGTGGGTGCCGTGGCCCTGGCAGTCGTCAGGGTTGTTGTCCGGGAAGGGCTTGGGCTGGTAGGCGCCCGTGGAGGGGTCGGCGTTGTAGGTGTCGCCGACGAAGTCGTAACCGTGGGTCACGCGGGCGCTGGGGAAGGGGGTCGAGCCCGGCGTGCCGTTGCCACCCAGGTCGGGGTGGTCGATGTCGATGCCGGTGTCGAGGATGCCGACCTTGATGCCCTCACCGGTGAAGCCCAGCTCGGAGACCACGATGTCCGCGCCGGTCATGCCGCGCGCGGTGAACATCTCGGGGTCGACGGTGCCCTCGGGCAGCTCGGGAGCCTCGATGATGCCGACCGGGAAGATCGCCTCGACGACCTGGGAGGCGGCCAGCGCCTCGAGGTCGTCGGCCTGGGCGGTGACGGACACGCCGTTCCACAGGGAGCCGAACTCCTGGCGGACCTCGACCTGGACGTCGGCCTCGGCTGCGTCGGCGAGGAAGGCCTCACGCTCGGCCTGGATGGCGCCGATCGAGCCACCCTCGGTGACGGACGCGCCGGCGAATTGGATGAAGTAGGCGTTCGGGGTCTGCTCGACACCGGAGAGGACGTTGTCCTGGATCTTGCTCTCAGGCGCCGGGGTGGGTCCCGGCGCGATGGGTCCTTCGACCGCGGCGGCCGTGAGCGGAGCCAGCGTGGCCCCCATCAACGACAGCGCGGCGAGACCCGTGAGAGCACGGCGGGGGCCGGAGCCCCTGTGTGCTGATGTCACGCGTATATCTCCCTTGAATTCGCAACGAGGTCCACGGCAGAAGCCGCGGCCTCTTGCAGCCTATGTCGCTGTGCGCAACCTGGGAATAACGTTCTGGTAACGATCAACCACACGCGCCACTCGGAGAAGATCGAGGTCGCGACCGGGGGCGGCGACGAGCTGGACGCCCACGGGGAGGCCGGTGGCGGCGTCGGCGCCGACGGGGACGGAGCCAGCCGGGACGGAGTTGGCCGGGACGGCTCCAGCGGGGACGGAGATGGCGGGGACGGCTCCAGCGGGGACGGAGATGGCGGGGCAGCCGGTCGCGGAGATGAGCGAGCACGAGCGCATCCACTCCACGTAGGTCCTCATCTCCTGCCCCGCCAGGGTCCGCGGCCAGCGCTCCTCGACGGGGAAGGGCAGCACCTGGGAGACCGGCACCACCAGCACGTCGAAGCGCCCGAACCACCGCGCCACCTTGGCGTCGAGCCGAGCGCGGGCCACCGTGGCGTCGACGACGTCGGCACCGGTGAGCTGGAGGCCGCGGTCGACATTCCACAGCACCTCCACCTTGACGGTGCCGTCGTGGCGGTGGTCGCGCACCAGGTCCCGCAGCGACAGCGCCATGTCCAGGGCCCGGTGCACCTCGAAGACCCGGTCGGCGCCCCGCAGGTCGGGACAGTCCTGCTCCACCGCGGCACCGAGGGAGGTGAGGAGCTGCGCCATACCCTCCACCGCGGAAGCGGGCCCAGGATCGACCGGGACGTCCAGACCGAGGTCCGTGCTCCATCCGACCCGCAGTCCGTCGAGGTCGTCGCGGACCGGCTCGGTCAGGAGCGCGCCGACGTCGCCGACGGGGCACGGGAGCGGGACGTCCGGGTGCGGGCCGGCGACCGCCGCGAGCATGAGGATGATGTCATCGACCGTGCGCGCCATCGGACCGGTGACGGACAGCCAGGCGCGGGGGTTGGGGTTGGGACCCATCGGGACGACGCCGGCGCTGGGACGCATCCCGACCACGCCGTTGAAGGACGCCGGGTTGCGCAGGCTGCCGCCCATGTCGGAGCCGTCTGCGAGGGTCTGGATGCCGGTGGCGAGGGATACCGCCGCGCCGCCGGAGGAGCCGCCGGCCGAGAGCGCGAGGTCGTGCGGGTTGCGGGTGACCCCGAAGACCTCGTTGAAGGTGTGCGAGCCGGCCGCGAACTCGGGCACGTTGTTCTTGCCCGTGCTCACCACGCCGGCCCGCTGGAGGCGCTCGACGATGATCTCGGAGCGGGCGGGGACGTTGTCGCGCAGCAGGGGGGAGCCCATCGTCGTGCGGATCCCGCGGGTGAGGTGGGTGTCCTTGTGGGTCATCGGCAGGCCGTGCAGGAGCGGGAGGTCGGTGCCGTCACGGGCAGCACGGACGGCGGCCTCGTCGAGCTCGTGCGCGCGGGCGTGGGCCTGGTCGGCGACGACGGTCACGATGGCGTTGACCTGCGGGTTCACTGCGTCGATGCGGGCAAGGTGCTGGTCTAGCGCCTCACGCGCGGAGATCTCGCGGCGGCGGAGGGCGGCGGTCAGCTCCAGGGCGGTGGGGGTTTCCTCGGGCGCGAGGAGGGTATGCGGCATGCGCCCACTCTCCCAGGGGGCGGGCGCCGTCGGGGGTGCTGGCTAGGGTTGTGGCCATGCGGAGGCTTCTGGTGACCGGTGGAGCAGGGTTCATCGGGTCGAATTTCGTGCACTACCTGGTCGAGCAGACGGACGTGCACGTGACGGTGCTGGACAAGATGACCTATGCGGCGTCGCGGGAGGCGCTGGCGGGGCTGCCGCCGGAGCGGGTCGAGCTGGTCGTGGGTGACATCTGCGACGCGGCCCTGGTCGACGAGCTGGTCGGGGGGCTGTCCGGCGAGGGTGATGCGCTGGTGCACTACGCGGCCGAGTCGCACAACGACAACTCCCTCAACGATCCGTCGCCGTTCGTGCAGACCAACATCGTGGGGACGTTCACGCTGCTGGAGGCGGTGCGCCGGCACGGGGTGCGGATGCACCATGTCTCCACGGACGAGGTCTACGGGGACCTGGAGCTGGACGATCCGGAGCGGTTCACGGAGGCCACTGCGTATGCGCCGTCGTCGCCGTACTCGGCGTCGAAGGCGGGGGCGGACCATCTGGTGCGGGCGTGGGTGCGCTCGTTCGGGGTCGCGGCGACGTTGTCGAACTGCTCCAACAACTACGGGCCGTGGCAGCACGTGGAGAAGTTCATCCCGCGGCAGATCACCAACCTGCTCTCCGGTGGGCGGGTCAAGCTCTACGGGTCGGGTCAGAACGTGCGCGACTGGATCCATGCCGACGACCACTCCTCGGCGGTGTGGACGATCCTGGAGAAGGGCCGGATCGGGCAGACGTACCTGATCGGCGCGGACGGGGAGAAGTCCAACCTGGAGGTCGTGCGGTTGATCCTGGAGGCGATGGGCCACGCCCCGGACGACTTCGACCACGTCAACGACCGGCCCGGACACGACCTGCGCTATGCGATCGACTCGACCAAGCTGCGGACCGAGCTGGGCTGGAGGCCGGCGTACGGGTCGTTCGAGGAGGGCCTGGAGCGGACGATCGAGTGGTACCGGACGCACCAGGACTGGTGGGCCCCCAAGAAGGCGGCCGTCGAGGCGGCCTACGCGGCCCAGGGGCAGTGATGGGTGAGGGGCGTGCGGGAGGTGAGCGGCCGCATACCCAGGTAGCCGTGCGGGAGACCGCCATCCCCGGGCTGCTGGTCGTGGACCTGGTGGTGCACGGGGATTCGCGCGGCTGGTTCAAGGAGAACTGGCAGCGGGCCAAGATGGTCGCCGCCGGGCTGCCGGACCTGGGGCCGGTGCAGCACTCGGTGTCCTACAACGCGGCGGTGGGGGTGACGCGGGGGATCCATGCCGAGCCGTGGGACAAGTTCGTCTCGGTGGTGCACGGGCGGGTGTTCGCGGCGTGGGTCGACCTGCGCGAGGGGCCGACGTTCGGGGCGGTGCACCACGAGGAGCTGGACGAGCACACCGCGGTGTTCGTGCCGCGCGGGGTCGGCAACTCGTATCAGGCGCTGAGCGAGGACGTCGTCTACTCCTACCTGGTCAACGACCACTGGAGCCCGACGGCGACCTACACGATGCTCAACCTGGCCGACGAGACCGTGGCGGTGCCGTGGCCGATCCCGATGGAGGAGGCCGTGGTCTCCGAGAAGGACCTGGGGCATCCGCGGCTGGACGAGGTGGTGCCGATGGCGCCGGCGCAGGTGGTCGTGCTCGGCGCTGGTGGGCAGCTGGGGCTGGCGCTGGCTGAGGTGCTCGCGGAGGTGTCGCCGGGGGCGCGCCTGGTGGGGCGGGACGAGCTCGACCTGGGCGATGCCGCGGCGGTGTCGGGCTTCGACTGGTCCGGGGTGGGGACGGTCATCAACGCGGCGGCGTTCACCGCGGTCGATGCGGCCGAGACCCCCGAGGGGCGGCGGACGGCGTGGGCGGTCAACGCGAGCGGTGTCGCGGCGCTGGCGCGGGCGGCGGTGGAGCACGGGTTCACGCTGGTGCACTACTCCAGCGACTACGTCTTCGACGGGGAGCAGGACAGGAGTGGGGGCTCCGGCGAGGGTGCGGCCCTGGCTCCGCTGGGGGTCTACGGGCAGTCCAAGGCGGCCGGTGACCTCGCGGTCTCGGTCGTGCCGCGCCACTATCTGCTGCGCACGTCGTGGGTGGTCGGCGAGGGCAAGAACTTCGTGCGGACCATGGCGTCGCTGGCCGACCGGGGGGTGAGCCCGTCGGTGGTGGCCGACCAGGTGGGACGGTTGACGTTCACCGACGAGCTCGCCCGTGCGACGGTGCACCTGCTCGGGCTGGGACGGGGGTCTGGGCCGGAAGGGGCCGGGCCGGAGGGGGCGCGGACGGGGCGTGCGCCCTACGGGACCTACAACGTGACCGGCAGCGGCCAGCCGCAGACCTGGGCGCAGATCGCACGGGCCGTCTTCGCCCACTTCGGACGTGACCCCCAGGACGTCAGCGACACCACGACAGAGGCGTACAGCGCCGGGGCGAGCGGGCCGGTGTCGCCGCGCCCGGCGGGGTCGGTCCTCGACCTGGCCAAGATCGAGGCGACCGGCTATCGGCCGGGAGACCACCTTGAGCGGCTGGCGGCGTATCTGGATCGTCTGGACGAGGTGTCAGGGGCCTGATCGCTCCTGCCCCGTGGGCGTCCGGGGAAAGCGCGCATCTGTCCTGCGTTTCTGGTCCTGCACCTTTAGGGCCATAGCGCGAATAGTGCAGGACCAGGCCTGCAGGACCGGTCCATAGGGCGAAGCGCCGGGTCGGTCGGCGGTGAGGGATCGGATTGTCGGTGGGAGGGCGCACAATGAGCAGGTGCTCACCCGACTCCTGCGCCGCCAGCTGCGGCCCTACCTCGGGCTGGTGGCGCTCGTGCTGGTGCTCCAGCTCGTGGCGACGCTGGCCAGCCTGTGGCTGCCCTCGCTGAACGCCGACATCATCGACTTCGGCATCGCCCGGGGCGACACGGACTACATCTGGCGGACGGGCGCGGTCATGCTGGCCGTCAGCGCCGTGCAGGCGGTCGCGCAGGTCGCCGCCACCTGGGGCGCGGCCAGGACCTCGATGGGCGTGGGCAAGGACCTGCGGGCGGGGGTCTTCGACCGGGTGCTGAGCTTCTCCTCGCGCGAGCTGGGGCAGTTCGGGGCGCCGACCCTGATCACCCGCAACACCAACGACGTGCAGCAGCTGCAGCAGCTGACCTTCATGGTGCTCGTGATGCTGGTCGCCGCCCCCATCACCGGCATCGGCGGGGTCATCATGGCGATGCGTCAGGACGTGGGCCTGTCCTGGCTGATCGCGGTCGCCGTGGTCGTCCTGCTCGGCGGGATGGCGCTGATCATCCGCCGCATGGTGCCGCTCTTCCGCGCCCAGCAGAAGGAGCTCGACTCGGTCAACCGGATCCTGCGCGAGCAGATCACCGGTATCCGCGTCGTGCGCGCCTTCACGCGCGAGCCGGAGGAGACCGAGCGCTTCCGCACCACCAACCACGCCCTGACCGGGATCGGCCTGCAGGTCGGTGACCTGATGGCGCTGATGTTCCCCTTCGTCATGCTGATCATGAACCTCTCCAGCGTCGGGGTCATCTGGTTCGGCGCCCAGCGCGTGGACTCGGGGGCGATGGAGGTCGGGGCGCTGACGGCCTACATCAGCTATCTCATCCAGATCCTCATGTCGATCATGATGGCCACGATGGTGGCCACCATGATCCCGCGGGCGTCGGTCTCGGCCGAGCGCATCGGCGAGGTCCTGGAGACCTCCACCAGTGTCGAGGAGCCCACCGCCCCGCACCGCCCGGGCGAGCTGCACGGGGTCGTCGAGCTCAAGGACGTCGACTTCAGCTATCCCGGTGCCGAGGTGCCCGTCCTGCACGACGTCTCCTTCACCGCCCGCCCCGGCACGACCACCGCGATCGTCGGCGGCACCGGCTCGGGCAAGACCACGCTGCTGCGGCTGCTGCCCCGCCTCGCGGACGTCAGCGACGGCCAGATCCTCATCGACGGCGTCGACGTGCGCGACCTCGCCCCCGCCGACCTGTGGTCCCGCGTCGGGATCGTGCCCCAGCGCCCCTATCTCTTCTCCGGCACCGTCGCGACCAACCTGCGCTTCGGCAACCCCGACGCCACCGACGATGAGCTGTGGGAGGCGCTGCGCGTGGCCCAGGCGGAGGACTTCGTCCGGGCCTTCCCCGAGGAGAACCCGCTCGACCACCCGATCGCCCAGGGCGGCACCAACGTCTCCGGCGGCCAGCGGCAGCGGCTCTGCATCGCCCGCGCCCTCGTCGCCCGTCCGACGATCTACCTCTTCGACGACAGCTTCTCGGCGCTCGACCTGGCCACGGACGCGCGGCTGCGAGCCGCGCTGAAACCGCATACCGAGGAATCGACGGTGATCGTCGTCGCCCAACGGATCTCGACGATCGTCGATGCCGAGCAGATCGTCGTCATCGACGAGGGACGCGTCGTGGGCATCGGCCGGCACGAGGAGCTGCTCGACAGCTGCCAGGAATATGCCGAGATCGCCCGCTCCCAGGAGCACGCGGAGGCGTCGGCATGAGCGAGCACGAGAAGGACCGGCCGGTGGAGGACGTGAAGAGCGAGGCTCCGGTGGGCGACGGTGCGGTGGGCGACGGTGCGCAGCAGGACGAGGGCGAGGAGACCCAGGCCCCGCCGCCCCGCCGCGGACCGGGCGGGGGCGGGCACGGCTTCGGCCAGCCGGTCGCCAAGCCCTCGGACTTCGCCGGGTCGGCCAAGCGGCTGCTGGGGCGGCTGTCGCCCTACCGCGGGCTCATCGCGCTCAGCGTGCTGCTGACCATCACCGGCGTGGTGCTGAGCACGCTCGGGCCCAAGGTGCTGGGGCGGGCGACCGACATCGTCTTCGCAGGCTTCCTCGGCTCGCGGATCCCGGCCGGGGTCAGCGTGGAGCAGGCGGCCGAGGCGATCCGGGCGCAGGGCAACGACACCTTCGCCGACATGCTCGAGGGGACGCCGCACCTCGTGCCCGGGCAGGGGATCGACTTCGACGCCCTCGCCTGGGTGATCCTGCAGGTCATCGGCCTGTATGTGGTGTCCGCGGCGGTCATGTGGATCTCGATGCGGCTGGTGATGCGCATCTCGATGTGGACGGTGCGTGACCTGCGCTCGGACGCCGAGGACCACCTGCACCGGCTGCCGCTGAGCTATTTCGACAAGCAGCCGCGCGGGGAGACGCTGTCGCGGGTGACCAACGACCTGGACAACCTGCAGCAGTCCTTGCAGCAGACGCTCGGGCAGCTGCTCAACGCGCTGGTCACGGTGCTGGCGATCCTGGCCATGATGCTGTGGATCTCGCCGCTGCTGACCCTCATCGCGGTGGCGACCATCCCGGTGTCGGTCATCGTCACGATCCTCATCGCCAAGCGCAGCCAGAAGCTGTTCAAGGCCCAGTGGAAGCACACCGGGACGCTCAACGGGCAGGTCGAGGAGGCCTTCACCGGGCACGAGCTGGTGACCGTCTTCGGCCGTCGCGAGGAGATCTCGGCGGCGATGCGGGAGACGAACGAGCAGCTCTACGACGTGACCTGGCGGGCGCAGTTCATCAGCGGCGTGATCATGCCGGCGATGTTCTTCATCGGGAACCTCGGCTATGTCCTCGTCGCCGTCGTCGGTGGGCTGCGGGTGGCCACCGGCACGCTGTCGCTGGGGTCGGTGCAGGCCTTCATCCAGTACTCCCGCCAGTTCACCCAGCCGGTCACCCAGGTCGCCTCGATGGCCAACCTGCTCCAGTCGGGCGTCGCCTCGGCAGAGCGGGTCTTCGAGCTGCTCGACGCCCCGGCGCAGAGCCCGGACCCGGCCGACGCCGCGCCGGTGGAGGCCTCACGGGGTCGGATCGAGTTCAGGGACGTCGACTTCTCCTACGGGCCCGAGCCGCTGATCGAGGACCTCGACCTGGTCGCCGAGCCGGGCCAGACGGTGGCGATCGTCGGCCCGACGGGCGCCGGCAAGACGACGCTGGTCAACCTGATCATGCGCTTCTACGAGCTGGACGGCGGGCGGATCACCCTGGACGGGCGCGACATCACCACGATGACGCGCCACGACCTGCGCTCCCGGATCGGGATGGTGCTGCAGGACGCGTGGCTCTTCGAGGGCACGATCCGGGACAACATCGCCTACGGCCGGCCGGGCGCGACCGCCGAGGAGGTGCAGGCGGCGGCCGAGGCGGCCTATGTCGACCGGTTCGTCCAGCACCTGCCCGACGGCTACGACACCGTGCTCGACGACGAGGGCTCCAGCGTCTCGGTCGGCGAGAAGCAGCTGATCACGATCGCGCGGGCCTTCGTGTCCCAGCCCTCGCTGCTGATCCTGGACGAGGCGACCTCATCGGTCGACACCCGCACCGAGCTGCTGGTGCAGGAAGCGATGGCCCGGCTGCGGGCCGACCGCACCAGCTTCGTCATCGCCCACCGGCTCTCGACGATCCGCGACGCCGACGTGATCCTGGTGATGGAGGACGGGCGCATCGTCGAGCAGGGCCGCAGCACCGTCGGCCCGGACGGGCGGGCGCTGAGCGCGCACGACGTGCTCATCGAGGCCGACGGGGCCTACCGCCGGCTGCACGACGCGCAGTTCAGCGGCGCCGCCGTGCAGGTGGACGCGGTCGGCGACTAGTCGCTCCACCCACGGTCGAGGTGGACGCGGTCGGAGAGTGGTCGGCGCGCCGGTCGCCCGACTTCCTGCGGGCAGCCCGAGCGCACCCTTTCCCCCGACCTCCCGCGGGCTGCCCGAGTGCGTCCATCCACCCGACTTCATGCGGCTTTTGGACCTAGACGCCGGTTATAACCGGCGTCTAGTGGGCTACCCCGCATGAAGTCGGGCAGATGGTCCAGTCGGCTCAGCGGCCGCCGTCACCACCGGAGCCACCCGCGCCGGGGAGGACCTCCTCGATCGGGGTGGCGTCCTCGGGCGCCTCGATCGCCTCGACCGCGTCCCAGTCCTTGGCCTCGATACGGAGCTGCTCGGCGCCGTTGCTGGCCGAGTCGCCCAGCTCGACCTTGAGCAGGTAGGGCTCGCCCTCGGCGGCCACCCAGATCTCGGCGTCCTCGGTGGAGATCGAGTAGTGGTAGGCGGGCTCGCCATCCAGGTCGGTCAGGACAGCAGAGTAAGTCTGCAGGTCGCTGGTGCTCCGGGGGATCTCTGAGATGAAGTCCTCCCACAGCGAGGCCATCGAGAACGCGTCGGCGAAGCCCATGTCCTCGGGGATCTGCACCCAGGTCCCGGCCAGGGACTCGGTGCCCGGCCCACCCGCCTCCGCCCAGAAGGTCTCGTCACCCTGGACGAAGTGGGACCCGTCGGCCTTGACGATGCTCACCTCACCCTGGGCCATGACGACATTGGCCTCGTAGTTGGAGTCGTCGAGCTGGCCGCGCAGCGTCACCTCCAGCTCCTCGCCATCCATGACACCCCCCATGGTCACGTCGACGGACTCGGCGCTCTCCACGTTGTCCATGACCTGCGGCCACACCTCTTCCAGGGGCGGGACGTCGCCGGCCACGGTGCCGCCATCGCCCGAGTCGTCGCCGGTCGCGGCGTCCGCGTCCTCGGTGCTCGCGCTATCCCCGGCTCCTGCGCCGGCAGAGGCGTCGTCGCTCGTGTCATCCCCCGTGGCAGACCCCGCGTCCTGCGTGTTCTGCTCGGCGTCCTGGTCCGGAGGCGCGAGCCGGTCGTCCGCGGTCGAGGCTTCGGTGGCAGGAGTCGTGGGCTCCTCGGTGTCGCCGCCGCAGGCGGTCAGGGCGAGGCTGAGCGCGCCGGCCATGGCGAGCGTGCGGAAACGTGCGGTGCGGTGCATGTGGGTTCCCTCCCGTCAGGTGCCCGCCGCCCCGGCGGACCCGTCCACCGTAGCCGCCCGGACGGCGACGGAAAAAAGGTGAGACGAGATGTGCAAGAAGGACTTCTGGCGGGACAAGACCGACGCCCAGGACAAGAACCCCAACGCCCGCTGCTGCTGACGACGGGGGTAGCGCCCGCGGACAGGTCCTCTTCGGCCCCTACGGGTTTGCTCGCTCCTGGCGAGCAAACCCGTAGGGGCTGCTCCATGGGTCTCTGGCGGCCCCCGGTCCGACCGATCGGTCGCCGGGGATGGTGGCAGCGCCGATCAGTCGCCGGGATGGGGGCGGGCGCGGTGGGCCTTGAGCTCCGAACGTTGCCGCTTGGCATCGAGACGCCGGCGCTGCGATCCCTTCGTGGGGCGGGTCGGCCGGCGGGGCGGCGGTGGCGGGGCCAGGGCCGCGCGGAGCAGGTCTGCGAGGCGCTCGCGGGCTGCGGCGCGGTTGCGACGCTGGGAGCGGTGCTCGGCCGCGTCGATGGTGATGACGGTGCCGACGAGGCGGTCGGCCAGCCAGCGCAGGACCCGCTCCCGCTGCGCGTCGGTCAGCCCGCTGGTGGTGGCCAGGTCCAGGGACAGCTGCACCCGCGAGTCCGTGGTGTTGACCCCCTGACCGCCCGGCCCGGACGCCCTCGAGAAGCGCTCCAGGAGCTCGGCGGCGGGCACGAGCAGACCGCGCGGCACACCGGGGCCGGGAGGCACCCGCAGGTCACCGCTCACGACCGGTCGTTCCGCTGCCTCCGCGGCCACAGCACGAAGTAGTCCACCAGGCCCAGGATCACGCCCAGCCCCAGCGCGGCCAGCAGCACCTCGCTCCAGGGCTCGTGCCGGCCCAGCGGCGTCAGGTCGAGCACCCGCCGGTAGAGGATCCACGCCACGGCGAAGACGCCGACGTGCGTCAGGGCGGAGGTGAGGCGGGGCGACATGGCGGCAGACTACTCCGGGAGCTGTTCGGGGCGCCGTGCCACGACGCCGTAGAACTGCCCGAGCCGCCGGTAGGGCTCGCGCCGGGACAGTTCCAGCTCCAGCCGCTCCCAGTCGGCGTAGGAGCCCGGGTCGGACTTGGGCCCGTTGTCGAGCATCAGGTCCCCTAGGATCCGCCCTCCGAAGATGTCGACGACCTCCAGCCCGGCCGTCCCGACCGCCTCCAGCAGCTCCGGCAGCGGGATCTTGCGCATCCGGGTGCCGAAGGTCACCGTCGGCGCGGTCGGTGCCACCAGCTCGGCCAGCGCTGCGGCGGGCCCTTCGCGCAGGAAGCTCGTCAGCACCCGGTGGTCGGGATTGGGCAGCACCACCTACACCACCCCGCCGGGGCGCACGGCCGCGGCAAGCAGCTCGGGCGCGGGGTCCAGGACCATGACGTCGTGGCCGAGCTCGGCGACCGCGAGCGCGTCCAGCCCGTCGGCCCCACCGACGTCCAGCACGCTCAGGGGCGGCGCTCCCTCCGACACGCTCCCGAGGTGGGTGGCGAGGAGGTGACGGAGCACGGCATACCGGATCCGTCCCCAGGGGGTCGCGGTGTAGGCGCGCCACTCCTCACGGTGGGTGTCGAAGCGGCCGGTGCTCATGGCGCCATCCTGGCAGCGGTCACATAGTGCGCTCGAGGCTGCGGCGCAGGAAGAAGGCGCCGAGCAGCAGCACGACCGCCGCCATCGCGGCCAGCACGCCGAGCTGCGGCAGGATCTCGGCCACGCCCGCGCCGCGGCGCTGCACCTCCGCGATCGCCTCGTAGGCCCAGGCGTGCGGGGTGAAGTGCGCGACCGTGCGCATCGTGTCGGAGAAGAACTCCAGCGGCACCATGCAGCCGCCCAGCGCCGCCAGGATCAGGCCGCCGCCGACGGCGATGCCGCTCGCGGGACCTTCGCCGTCCATGAGTACGCCGAGCAGCAGCGCCAGCCCGGCGGCCACGAGCCCGAAGACCGCGAGCACGGCCAGGGCCGCCCAGATGTTGCCCCAGTCCACGCCGAAGAGCAGGCTGCTGGCCGCCATGATGTAGCCGCCCTGGAAGAGGGCGTTGACGAACCGGCCCAGGGCCAGGCCGGTGATCGCCTGACCGCTGGTGATGGGGGCGGCCATCACGCGGCGCAGCGCTCCGGTCCGCCGCGACTGGATCGTGGCCGCTGCCGCGGTGAGGGTGTTGAGGAAGACGAAGACGAGCAGCTGCCCGGCCGCCCCGATGTCGAAGCGGCCCATCGCCGAGAGCTCCTGGATGACCGGGTCACCCTCCTCGACCTGCACCTCGGCGCGGGTCCAGCCGTCCGGGCCGGTCGTGACGACCTGCTCGGCGGTCGCGGGCTCGACCCCGGCCTCTGCCAGGGCGGCTGCATGCCCGTTTGCGAGGACGACCTCCTGGGCCGCGGTCTGCACGATCGGCTCCAGCACCGGGTGCGGCGCGCCATCGACGGCCAGCAGCTCGATCTCGAGCGCGCCGCTGTCAGCAGGCTGGTCGGGCACGACCACCCCCAGCTCCGCACCGCCCGAGCCGACCTCCCGGTCGACGGCCGAGCGATCGTCATACCTGTTCGCCACGATGTCGGCGCCCTCCAGCCGCTCGGCCAGGGCGGTGGTGGACGGGCCGCTGCCGGTGAGCGCGATCCGCGCCTCACCCTGCCCCTGGGCCTGCAGGCCGAGGACGACGACGAGGATGAGCGGGAGGACGAAGACGAAGAAGAGGTTGAAACGGTCGGCGAGGAAGCGCTTGAGCTCCAGCCAGGCCAGCGAGAGGACGGGTCTCACAGCGCGTCCTTCCTGCCCGGCATGACCCGGGCGAGCACGAGGGTGACCACGGTGAAACCGACGAGGACGCCCAGCACGGGCGCGATCTCGACCAGGCCGCCACCGCCGGAGGTGATGCCCAGCCCACGGCCCAGCGCCGCGATCGGGTTGAGCTGGAGCACGGCGCCCACCCAGCCCTCGGTGGGCACGCGGAAGAAGGTGCCGCCCGCCACGCCGAGCGAGATGGCGATGACCGACATGGCCAGGCTGGCCTGCTCGGAGGTGCGCGCGACGCGCAGGATGATCGCCATCACCGAGGTCGCGGCGGTCACCGTGGCCAGGATGAGCAGCATGACCACGCCCCAGTTGCCGAAGTCGACGCCGTCGAAGAGCAGCTGGCCGGAGGCGAGCAGCACGGTGGTCGACACCACGCCCAGGACGATCCCCACGACACCCTTGGCCGCCGGCACCATCCAGCCCGGCAGCGGCATCGTCCGCAGCCTCGGCAGCGTGCCCCACTCCCGCTCGGTGAGCAGGTTGAGCAGGGCGAAGCCGACGGTGAAGAAGAGGAACATGCCCGCCTGGCCGGCCACGATCCCGGCGGCCAGGGACAGCTGCTCCCCGGTCACCTCGCTCACCGTCGTCGCGACCTGGGGCTGAGCCTGCTGGACCTGCTGGGCCAGCGCTCCGATCACGGCCTGGTCCAGGCCCGCCCCGGCGGCACCCGCGACGGTCGCGGCGTCGGTGTCGAGCCGGGTCAGCACCGAGCTGACCACCCCGGCGACGATGTCGCCGGTCAGGCCCACGTCCTCGCCCTGGGAGACGTCCACGACCGCGCCCTCCCCGGCACGCAGCGCCTCGGTGAAGCCCTCCGGGACGACCACTCCGACCCCGGCCTCGCCGGAGTCGACCAGGCCGGCGACCTCGTCGGGACCGACCTCGCGCACGGTGACCGGCACCTCGCCCCCGTCGGCCATGCCGTTGAGGGCGCCACGCAGGGCCTGCCCGGCGCCATCGCCCTCGGGGACCGAGATCGCGACGGTGGTGGGATCGAGCTCGACGTCGGTCAGGCCGGAGAAGGCGAAGTTGAAGACGGCCGAGAGGACCGCCGGGATGACCAGCGCGAAGAGCAGCACCGCCTTGTCGGTGACGTGCTGGCGCAGGTCGTGCAGGACCAGTGTCAGGAAGGAGCGCATGGTCAGTCCCGCAGCGCCTTGCCTGTCAGGTGCAGGAAGACGGACTCCAGGTCGGGACGCTGGATCTGGACGTCGGTCAGGGTCATCCCGGCGTCCGTCGCCGCGCTGACCACCCGGGTCACCGCGGTCGGTGCGCCGTGGACCGACAGCCGCAGCGCGCCGGTCTCCCGGACCACCTGCTGGACGGCCGGTATGTCGTTGACCGCCGCCTCGGCCGCAGCCAGGTCGCCGCTGCCGCCCAAGATCAGGGTGTCGATCCCGCCGACGAGGTCGATGAGCTCGTCCTGGGTGCCCTCGGCCTGCACGGTGCCGTCGTCCATGATGGCGATCCGGTCGCAGAGCCGGGTCGCCTCCTCCATGTAGTGCGTGGTGTAGAGCACCGCCATGCCCTCGCCGGTCAGGGCCTCGACCGACTCCAGGATCGCGTTGCGGGACTGCGGGTCCACGCCCACGGTCGGCTCGTCGAGGATGAGCAGGTCGGGTCGGTGGAGCAGGCCGATCGCGATATTGAGCCGGCGCTTCATCCCTCCCGAGAAGGCCTTGCTCGGCCCCTTGGCCCGGTCGGCCAGGCCGACCACGTCCAGGACGTGGCCCACGCGGTCCTTGAGGTCGGCGCCGCCCAGCCCCTGGAGACGTCCGAAGAAGGTCAGGTTGTCGCGCGCGGAGATCTCGGGGTAGATCGCCAGCTCCTGCGGCACGAGGCCCAGGTGCTTCTTGGCCTCGATCGGGTCCTCCCACATCGAGATCCCCGAGACCTCCACGTGGCCCCCGTCCGGGCGCAGCAGCCCGGCGATCATCGAGATCGCCGTGGTCTTGCCCGCCCCGTTGGGCCCGAGCAGCCCGACCGTCTCCCCCGGACCGATCTGCAGGCTCACGTGGTCCACTGCGGTCAGCTTGCCGAAGCGGCGGACCAGGTCGCTCGCCTCCAGCACCGGTGTCGTCGTCATGACGACAACGCTAGTCACCCGGGGCGAGCGGCGCATATGACATCTGTCGTGGTCTGGGTGTGCACTCTGCGGACCGGCTCCGGTCCTGGCCCGTAAGGTGGAGCGGTGCCCGCACCCGCCACCGACCTCGCCCTCGCCGAGGAGTTCGACCGCGCCTCCGGGCGCTACGACCTGCTCACCCGGCTCAACCCCGGCTACCACGGCGCGCTGCGCGGGGCCGCGACGTCGCTGGTGAGACGCCTGCGGGACCGGCAGGGAGCGGGTCCGTTGCGCTTGTGGGACCTGGGGTGCGGGTCGGGCCTGTCCACCCGCGCCCTCGTGGAGGCCGCCGGCCCCCATGTCGAGATCGTCGGCCTGGACGCCTCGGCGGGCATGCTCGAGCAGGCGCGCGCCAAGGGCTGGCCGGCCGGGGTCAGCTTCGTCCAGGCGCTGGCCCAGGACCTGCCCGAGGTGGCCCGCGAGCACGGTGACGGGCCTGCGGACGGTGCGTTCGCGGCATACCTGATGAGGAACGTGCCGCAGGACCAGCGCGACGCGGTCGTCCGGGCGATCCACGACCAGGTCCGCCCCGGGGGGTGGGTGGCGCTGCAGGACTACCACGTCAAGGGCGACCGGGTGGCGACCGCCGTCTGGACCGTCGTGTGCTGGGGGATCGTGACGCCGCTGGCCGTGGTGCTGCGCGGCAACCCGGCGATCTACCGCTACCTGTGGCGCAGCGTGCTCGACAACGACTCGACGAGCGAGCTGCACGCCCGGCTGGAGCGCGCCGGCCTGACCGAGATCGGCTGGTCCACGGCCCGCGGGTGGCAGCGGGGGATCCTGCACACCGTCCTGGCCCGCCGCCCCGAGGGAGAGCGCCCGTGACCCGACCCGTCCCGCCCGGCCGCGACCACGGCGCCGTCCTCCACCCCGCACCCGAGGGGGCGGCGCGGGCCAGCGCAGGCCAGCACGTCGTCGTGGTGGGTGGTGGCATCGCCGGGCTGGCCGCCGCGACGATCCTGGCCGAGCGCGGGGTGCGCCTGACTCTGCTCGAGGCCTGCGACGAGCTCGGCGGGCGGGTGCGCGCCTGGTCGCTGCCCGGCGACGACGGCCGCACGATGAGCCGCGGCTTCCACGCCTTCTTCCGGCAGTACTACACGCTGCGCTCCCTCCTGCGCCGCGCCGACCCGGCGCTGGAGCGGCTCGTCCCGGTGCCGGACTATCCGCTGCGCCGCGGTGACGGGCTGACCGACAGCTTCGCGGCGCTGCCCTCGACGCCGCCGGCCAACCTCGCCGCCTTCGTCGTGCGCAGCCCCACCTTCCCGATCCGCGAACTGCCCTCGGTCCACATCCCCAGCGCGGTCGAACTCATCTCGGTGTCCTATCCGCAGAGCCACGAGCGCTATGACGGGGAGTCCGCGCAGGACTTCCTCGACCGGCTGCGCTTCCCCGAGGGGGCCCGCCACCTCGCACTCGAGGTCTTCGCCCGATCCTTCTTCGCCCACCCCACCGAGTTCGGCGCGGGCGAGTTGGTCGGGATGTTCCACACCTACTTCACCGGGTCCTCGGAGGGGCTGCTCTTCGACGTCCCGGACGACGACTACGACACTGCGCTCTGGGCGCCGCTCGGGCGCTATCTCGCCGGGCTCGGGGCGCAGGTGCGGACCGGGGTGCGGGCGGACGAGATCGTGCCGCCGGTCGCCGGTGAGGACGATGGCGCGGTATGGCGTGTCCGCGCCGGTGATGAGGAGCTCACCGCCGACGCGGTCGTGCTCGCGACCGACCCCCGGGTCACGCGTGAGCTGGTCTCAGGTCTGCCGTTGTCGTCCGACGCGGGTCTGGCTGCGGCGCAGCAGGACTGGCACCGGCGCGCGGCCGCGGGACGCAACGCCCCGCCGTTCGTGGTGCTGCGGCTGTGGCTGGACGGGACGGTCGACGCCGGGCGGGAGGCCTTCCTGGGGACCAGCGGCTACGACCTGCTCGACAACGTGACCGTGCTGGAGCGCTTCGAGGCGGGGGCGGCCCGGTGGGCGGAGGAGCACGGCGGCTCGGTCGTCGAGCTGCACGGCTATGCCGTCGACTCCGCGCGGGATCCCGAGCTGGCCGGGGACGGCCCGCTGGGGCTCGATGTCGCCGCCGTGCGCCGGCGCCTGCTCGACGCGCTGCACGACGTCTACCCCGAGACGCGGGGGCTGGAGGCGGTGCACGAGGAGCTGCTCGTCGAGGACGACTGCGGGCTCGTCGGCACCGGGCCGTGGCGCGAACGGCTGACCGTGGACACCCCCTATCCCGGGCTCGTGCTGGCCGGGGACGGGCTGCGCGTGGACTGGCCGATCGCGCTCATGGAGCGCGCCGCCGTGACCGGGGTGCTCGCGGCCAACCAGCTCCTCGACGCGTGGGGCGTGCGCGGCGAGGACATCTGGACGGTGCCGCTGCAGGGTCTGCTCCGGCGCAAGCCCGACCTGACCGCCGCCCCCGGTGCGGTCGCGCGGGCGGTGCGCAACGTCATACCTGCTGCCCGTCGGCGATGACCTCGCGACGGCTGGCGATCCGGCCCGGTGAGCCGGACGGACCGCGCGTGGAGCGCCACGGTTCACAGGGTCGGCCGGGGGTGAGCACGGTCTGGCGGATCCGCTCGCTGGAGGCCGCCCGGCAGGTGCTGCGGGCCCGGCACGCCACCACGCAGGCCGGGTTCACCGCCGAGGCGATCCCCAAGGGGCGGCTCAAGCACCACCCGATCCTGATGTCCGACGGGCCGTTGCACGACGAGCAGCGCAGCAAGGTGGCGCGCTTCTTCGCCCCGGCGGTGGTGGCCGAGCGCTACACCGGGCAGATGGAGGAGTGCGCGGACCGGCTGCTCGGGGAGGCCGCCGGGCGTGCGGGGGGCCGGTTCGCCCTCGACGAGCTCGCGCTGCACTACACGGTCGAGGTCACCGCCGAGGTCGTCGGCCTGACCGAGTCGTCGGTGCCGAAGATGTCCCGGCGGCTGGTGACCTTCTTCGCCCAGCCGCCGTTCGACATCACCCGGAAGGATCTCGGACGGACCCCGCGGCAGTGGATGAAGGCCGCGGCCAACGGGTTGCTGCCGATCGGCCGCTTCTACCTGGCCGACGTGCGACCGGCGATCCGCGTGCGGCGCAAGGCATCCGGTGACGGGGCGCGGGACGACATCATCAGCCACCTCATCGCAGAGGGCTACACCGACGTCGACATCCTCGTCGAGTGCGTGACCTACGGGACGGCGGGCATGGTGACCACGCGCGAGTTCGTGACCATGGCCGCCTGGCACCTGCTGCGCGACGACCGGCTGCGGGAGCGCTACCTGGTCGCCGGGCAGGAGGAGCGCTTCGCGATCCTGCACGAGATCATCCGGCTGGAGCCGGTCGTGGGGCACTTCTATCGCCGGGCGCAGGAGGCGATCACGGTCACCGACGGCGACGAGGAGCACCGGATCGAGGCGGGGGACCTGGTCGACGTGTGCGTGCGCCCGGCCAACGCCGATCCTGAGGCAGTCGGGGAGGGGCCGCTGGACCTCTGCCCGGGGCGCGAGCTGCCGCGCGGGGTCAACGCCACGGCGCTGAGCTTCGGCGACGGCGCGCACAAGTGCCCCGGTCAGCCGCTGGCGATCCTGGAGTCGGACGTGCTGCTCACCCGGCTGCTCGCGCGCTCGCCCCGGGTCGTGCGTGAGCCGGAGATCGGCTGGGACGACCTGATCGCGGGCTACACGTTGCGGGGCTTGGAGCTGGCGCTGGACGGGTGAGGTGGCCGCGGGCAACCGCGTGCCCGGTCAGGAACGAGCGCGTGGCCGGTCGCGGACAACCGCGTGCCCGGTCGTCTCAGGCATCCGGTGCCGGTAGGTCCACGACGTCAGCGCCGTGCCGAGCATGGCCAGCAGCACCCCGAGGAAGATGTGCAGAGCCCGGTGGTCCGGCCCCAGCTCGCCGAGGGTGAACTGCGCGACCACCGCCAGCACCGTCACCACAGCCAGCCACAGGTTGACCGGACCCGCGGACCGGCGCAGCACGGCATACACCAGCGCCGTCAGCACCGCGACGGCCAGGGTGACCCAGGCACCGACGCGGTGGTGGACGGCATACTGGCCCTCGCCGCCGAGCAGCGCCGCCGCCCAGCCAGCCTGCCCGATGATGCAGCTGAGCAGGAGGGTCGCGGCGCTGCGCAGCCAGATCAGGTGCGGGTGCGGCATCGGGGGCAGGCGCATCAGCGCACCCGACCGGTCATGCGTGCCGCTCCTGCGCGATGCGCGGGATGACGCGGTAGGGGCCGCGGGTCAGGACGTCAGCGACGATCCCAACCTTGGTGAGCCGCTCCACGCGGCGCCGCGCGGTGAAGACGTCGTAGTCGGCGTCCTCGATGCGGTCGAGGATGAGGGAGTACATCCGCAGCGCCGTCGCCACGCAGCGCGCGCTGGGCGGCGGCAGCAGCCACAGGCCGCTGCCCGCCTCGTGGTAGAGCTCGCGGTTGCGGACGATCTGGCGCGCCATGACGGTGCGCCAGGCGGGCGTGACGACACGGGCGTGCGGGTCGGCGCCGGCCGCGGCGAGCTCGTCCTGGGGCAGGTAGACGCGGCCCCGCTCGAGATCTTCGCCGACGTCGCGGAGGAAGTTAGTGAGCTGGAAGGCCAGCCCGAGGGCGCGCGCGGCAGCCTTGGCGGCCGGCGAGCGCGGCTCGAGGACCGGCAGCATCATCTCGCCGATGACGGCGGCCGAGCCCTCCATGTAGCCGTCGCGCAGCTCCTCCCAGCTGGCCCAGGTGTCCTGGACGAGGTCGAGGGCCATGGCATCGAAGAAGCGGTCGAAGCACTCGGGGTCGGTGCCGCGGCGCTGCAGGCTGTCGACGACGGCGGCCATGACCGGCTCGTCGCTGCCGCCGTCGTGGAGGGCGGTGAAGAACCAGCGGCGGAAGGTCGCCAGCCGGACGGCCGGGTCGGGGTCGTTCGGCAGGGAGAGGTCGACGATCTCGGGCTCGTCGACGATGTCGTCGGCCAGGCGGCACAGGGCGTAGACGGCGTAGACGTCGATCCGTTGCGTCGGCGGCAGCAGCCGGGCGCCCCAGTAGTAGGTGGTGCCGTGCCGGCGGGTCAGCTCCTCGGCCCGGCGGTATCCCTCGGCGAGCAGAGGGTCGGTGGCCGGGGACATGCGTCCACCCTAACGGCGTCTAGGGTCGATCCCAGGAGGTCAGGGCATGTATGACGTGGCGGTGGTCGGTCTCGGCCCGGCCGGACGGGCGCTGGCGTCGCGGTGCGCGGCGCACGGGGCGTCGGTCCTCGCGGTGGACCCGCGGCCCTCGGCGGTGTGGGCGCCGACATATGGGATCTGGGGGGAGGAGCTCGGCGCGCTGCCCGAGCGGGTCGTGCGGCACCGGGTGCGGGACCCGCAGTTGCGGGCGCGGGGGCAGCATTCGTTGGGGCGGGACTATCTGGTGCTGGACAACGCTGGGCTCCAGGCTGAGCTGCCGCTGGAGGGGGTGTCGGTGCGGCGCGACCGGTTGAGCGATGCGCGGGTCGCGGCGCTGCGGGCGGAGGCCCGGGTCGTGGTGGATGCGCGGGGGGCGCGGCCTGGGGGTGTGGTGGTTGACGACCCTGCGCCGGCGCAGACGGCGTTCGGTGTGGTGGTCTCTGAGGAGGTCGCCGCTCCTGCGCTGCAGGGAGCGGAGGGGCTGCTCATGGATTGGCGGAACGACTGGACCGACGATCCGGAGCCGGCGGGGCCGGCGACCTTCCTCTACGGCATACCCCTCGGGGAGGGGCGGGTGCTCCTGGAGGAGACCTGCCTGGCTGCGGCGCCCGGCCTGCCGATCGAGGAGTTGCGCCGTCGGCTGCGGCACCGGCTGGGCTCGCGCGGGGTGGACCTGGCGGCGGTGGACAGCCCGTTGGAGCGGGAGATCGTGCGGATCCCGATGCGGGGGCGGGGTGCGCCTCCGGTCGAGGGCACGCTGGCGGTGGGCGTGGCCGGACGTGGGGGTCACGTGGTGACCGGCTACTCGATGGCGCACTCGCTGGGGATGGCCGACGGGTTGGCGCGTTCGATCGTCGAGGGGCGGGCGCCCGAGGAGGTCGATCCGCGGGGGGCGGATGACCTGGTGCGGGAGGTTGGGCTCCGGGCGTTGCTGCGGCTGGACGTGCCCGGCACGGTCGAGCTCTTCGAGGGCTTCGGGCGGATGCCGGTGGAGCTGCAGAGGGCCTTCATGTCGCGGGACTCGGGGAGCGCTGAGCTGGTCCGGGCGATGTGGGAGATGTTCGAGGTGATGCCGGTGCGGGCCAAGGCCGAGCTGGTGCGCGCGACCCTCGGCTCCCCCTGGCGCCGCACCCCCTGACCCCTCACCCCACCGAGCGTCTCGTAGGGACCATCCCAGCCCCACCGAGCGCCCCGTAGGGACCCTTTTCACCCCACCGAGCGTCGCGTAGGGACCGTTGCCTCCCCACCCTTCCCACCCTGGGAGGGCCACAATTGGGCATGTCACTCAAGGAGTTCAGCGCCACGCTGCGCGGAGCGACATACCGCGCTGACGTACCTGAGGTGATACGCCTCCTTGAGGAGCGCGCCTGGCCGGAGCAGACGCTCCAGCTCACCGGTGACGCCCTCTTGGTCGCCGTCACGTCTCGCGCCGTCAACGCCCATGACCTGGCCAGAGCCTGTGTCGAACGACTGGATGAACGGGGATGGGACGGTGATGCCGACCTGTCTGAGGCGCTCGCTGGGCGGATCGGCGACCGCCCCCAGCCACTGCTCAGACCGCTCCGTGTCGATCTGGCGGAGCTCGCCGACGTGCGAGAGGGCGACCCCACCCGCGGAGGCGGGCGAGTCAACCTGGCCACGGGGCAGGTCTGGCCCCAGAGCGTCTACGAGGACTTCGACGCTGATGAGAGCGACGAAGAAGCAGAGGAGGAACAATCAGCCGGCTCGCGGTGGCTATTCGTCGACCCGGTCGGCTCGCGACCGGGTTATCGCGACATGGAGGTTTTCATCGCCACTCTCGCGGATGAGCACCTGGTCGAGGTGCTCTCCGATGCGATCAGGGGGCGAGGTGCTTTCCGTAGGTTCAAGGACGCGCTGGCACGCGACGCGGAGGCCCACGATCGCTGGTACGCATTCCGGGATGACCGCATCCGCGGCCGCGGCCGAGAATGGCTGGCTGACCAGGGCTATTCGCCATACCCAGGTCCACCTCCATCATCGACATGACACCCACGTGCCGCAGTCCACACGCGGCGTCCGGTGGGGTGGGAACGAGCCACACGCGGCGTCCGGTGGGGTGAAAACGGTCCCCACGAGACGCCCGGTGGGGTGAAAACGGTCCCCACGAGACGCCCGGTCGGGTGGAGACGGTCCCTACGAGACGCTCGGTGGGGTGAAAACGGTCCCTACGAGACGCCCGGTCGGGTGGAGACGGTCCCTACGCGACGCTCGGTCGGAAGTTGGGGTCAGCCGAGGAGCTGGCTGACGCGCTCGGCGGCGAGGCGGCCGGAGGGGAGGACCATCGGCACGCCGACGCCGGGCACGGTGCCGGACCCGGCGAACACCAGCCTAGGCACGCGGCGGTCGACGTTGCCCGGCCGGAAGGGGCCGGTCTGGGGGAAGGTGTGCGCCAGGGCGAACGGGGTGCCTGCGGCCATGCCCTGGGCTTGCCAGTCGAGCGGGGTGACCAGCTCCTCGGTGACGATGTCGGTGGGATAGCCGGCCTCGTCCAAGAATCCGAGCAAGCGCTCGCGCATCGGCTCCCGCTCCTGCTCCCAGTCGACCGTGCCGATGTCGAGGTTGGGCACCGGCTCCAGGACGTAGAGCGTGCTGCAGCCAGGGGGCGCGGCGGTCTCGTCGTCGAGGGAGTGCACGGTCACCAGCCGCGAAGGGTCGCGCATCATCCGGCCGTGGTCGAGCAGGTCGTCGAAGGCGCCGGCCCACTCTTGCCCGAAGTGGATGTTGTGGTGGGCCTTGCCCTCGGGCTCCCCGCGCACGCCGACGTGCCAGACGACGGCCGACGGGGAGTAGTTGCCACCGAGCACGCCTGAGACTGCGCGGGGTGGTTTCACATCGGGCAGCAGCTGGCGGTATGCCGTGGGCAGGTCGAGCGTGCACACCACCGCGTCGGCGGCGATCCGCTCGCCGTCCTCGGTGGTCACGCCGCGCACCTGACCGGCGGAGTCGCGGACCAGCCCCGAGACCGAGGTGCCGTAGACGAACTGCGCCCCAGCGTCGGCTGCGGCACCGGCCAAAGCGTCGGGCAGCGCCCGGATCCCGCCGCGCGGGATGAAGACGCCCTGGATCGAGTCCATGTAGGTGATGACCGCGTAGATGGACAGCGCATCGTCGGGGGACAGGCCGGCATACATCGCCTGGAAGGAGAAGAGCCGGTGCAGCCGCTCGTCGTCGAAGCGGCGACGGATCATCGGGCCGATCCGCCCGAAGGCCCGCAGTCCCAGCAGCTGGGCCGCCGCGCGAGGGCGGGCGAGCAGCCCGAGCGGGCCGTCGAAGTTGCGGTCGATGAAGTGCGGCATCTCGGCCTGGTAGAGGCGCTCCAGCCAGGGGACGAACTCGTCGAACGCCCCCGCGTCGTCCTCACCGCACTCGCGCCGGATCTCCTCGCGCATCGCCTCGTGCCCGTGCCGGACGTCGAGCGTGGAGCCGTCGGCGAAGAAGCCGCGGTAGGCCGGGTCGAGCACGGTCAGTTCGAGGCGCTCCTCCAGGCTGAAGCCGGCGGCGCGCAGCGGCCGATCGATGAGCTCGGGCATGGTCAGCACGGTGGGCCCGGTGTCGAAGGTGAACCCGTCGCGGGCCAGCCGCCCGGCGCGACCGCCGGGGACGTCCTCGCGCTCGAGCACCGTGACCCGGTGGCCGTCGCCGACGAGGTGGCAGGCGGCCGACAGCCCGGCCAGGCCCGCGCCGATGACGACGACGTGGCTCATGCGGAGCGCCAGGCGATGGATCGGGCGGTCGACCGCAAGCCGGCGACGCCCTCGGGAGTCAGCGACGAGTCGTCGAGCACCGCGTCCGCGGCCTCTAGCTCGGCGGCGATCCGGGCCTCCAGCTCCTCGCGCACGCCCGCCTCCTCGAGGGCCCGCTGGAGCAGGGGTATGTCGTCCGCCCGCGCCTCCGGGGTCCCCACCCTGGCCATCGCGGCGGCGGCCTCTCCCGTGAGTCGCTCGGACCCGAGCACCCAGATGAGCGTGGCCTTGCCCTCGCGCAGGTCGTCACCGGACGGCTTGCCCGTGACGGTGTGGTCACCCCAGACGCCGAGCACGTCGTCGCGCCAGGCGAAGGCACGGCCCAGGTGCCAGCCGTAGCGCTCCAGGGCCTTTCGCTGCTCGGCCGTACCGTTGGCCGCGAGCGCCCCGAGCTGCAGGGGCCGCTGGACGGTGTAGGAGCCGGACTTGAGGGCGGCGACGGCCTCGGAGTGGGCCAGGTCGGTGCGCGCGCCGGCGGCTCCGGTGAGGTCGGCGCGCTGGCCGACGATGAGCTCGAGGTTGAGCTCGTACCAGTATGTGCGCATCTCGCTGGGCAGGGTGTGGACCATCCGGTCGGCCTCGCAGTGCGCGAGGTCACCGAGGAGGATCGCGATGTTCTCCCCGAACCGGTCCGCGCTGCCGTGGGCGTCGGCCTCGCGGTGACGCTGGGCCGCGACGACGTGGGCGGCCGGGGCGCCGCGGCGCTCGTCGGACTGGTCCATCACGTCGTCGTGGATGAGGGCGAACAGGTGCAGGGTCTCCAGCGCGGCCGCGGCCCGGACGATGGTGTCGTGGCAGCGGGTGTCGACCCGGCCGCCGGAGGCGATGAAGCCCCAGTGGCACATCTGCGGCCGGATCCGCTTGCCGCCACGGCCGAGCAGGCCGTGCAACCAGGTGGGCAGGTCGCCCGGCTCGGTGCCGAGGACGTCGGGCGCACCCGCGGGAGCCAGGGTGCTCCATACCCCCTCGATCCAGGAGCACTCCTCGCGGAGGAGGTCGTCGACCTTGTCCAGGGTGAGGGCAACGTCGGTCCCGACCCCGGCCTCAGAGGACTCCGGGTCCACGGGCCCACCGGGCAGCGGGTCCAGCGGCAACCGGGTGCGCTCGGCGTCGAGCTGGGGCAGCTGGAGGATCGACCACGGGCTGTAGACGGCGGGGGTGGCGCGGGCGGCCACGACGAGGTCGCCCCAGTCGACCCAGGCGTGCTCGGCGACCTCGGCGGGGTCGGGGTCGAGCTCGCCCACGAGGCGGCCGACGAGCACCGGGCAGAGCTCGTGCTCGACGACGCCGCTGGCATCCACTGCGCGGTAGCGGAAGTGGGGCAGGATCAGCTGGAGGTCGTCGACCTGCACCCCCAGCTCCTCCTGGAGCCGGCGCCGGACCGCCTGGCCCAGCGGCTCGTCGGGGCGCGGGTGCCCGCAGCAGGCGTTGGTCCACACGCCGGGCCAGGTCGTCTTCTCCAAGGCGCGGCGGGTGATGAGCACACGGCCCCGGTCGTCGAAGAGGTGGAGGGAGAAGGCGCGGTGCAGGGGGGTGTCGGTCCCGTGGACGCCGAGGCGGTCCGCGGTGCCGATCTGCTCCCCGGCGTCGTCGACGAGCACGACGAGATCGTCCGGGGCGGGCGAGGAGTCGTGCGTGGGCTCGCGCTGCTCGTGCTCGTGCTCCGCGGTCATGCCCCCCATCGGCACCGGCCCATCCTCACGCCCTGCGTCACTACGTCGCCCTCTCCTCGGAATGGTCACTGTAACCGCGGCCCTGTCTGCTCTCCACCTGAGAACAGAGCGGTGATCAGCTCCGCCCCGTCCCGCGCAGGGTCACGCTCGGCGAGGGCCGCCGCGATGCGCCGAGCACCGGTCCGGATCGCCGGGTCCTGCTCGATCCGGTCCAGGGCCCGCCCCAGGTGAGCGGCGGTGGGGCGTGGCCCCAGGTGCAGACCGGCCCCGGCCCACTGGACCCGCCGGCCGATGTCGGCCTTCTCCTCGCTGCGGCCCACCTGGACCACCGGCACCCCGTGCGCGAGGGCGAGCAGGACACCGGTCCAGCCGCCGTTGGTGATGAGCACCGATGCGTGCGGCAGCACCTCCGCATAGGGCACGAACGACTCGACGGCCACGGCTGGACCGACGAGCCCGGGCCCGCCCAGGAGGGCCGAGTCGCCCGAGCCGGTCGTGACGACGCCGGGCCGGCCGGTCTCCTGGAGCATCTGCACCGCCGGTGCGAGCAGCTCGGCCGGGTCGTGGCGCAGCGTGCCCTGGGTGGCGAGCACGACCTGGCCGGACCGACCGGACACGACCCCGTCCCACCAGGGTGGCGGCTGCCAGCCGGTGGCCGGGGCCGGGCGGATCGCCCCCACGAAGTGGACGTGGTCGGGGAGCCCGGCGCGGCGGGGATACTCCAGCTCCGGAACCCCGCAGTGCAGGTGGAGATGGGGCGAGAGCGCGGCCTCGACGACCGCGGTGCTCGTGGGGGGCAGGTGCAGGTCGGCGCGGAGTGCGGCATACCGCTGCTGGGCCCGGCGCATGACCAGCCGCCGGCTCGCCGCCTGGACCACCAGGTTGCGCCAGACCCACGGCGTCGGGGTGCGGTAGGGCAGCCCGGCGCCGAAGGGGGGCGTGCGCTCGTCCGGGTGGTGCAGCGGGCCGTCGCCGAAGCTGATCCAGGGCAGGCCGGTGACCTCGGCCGTGAGCGCGGCGGCATGGCCGAGGGAGTCGGTGAGGATCAGGTCGGGGCGGAGGTCGTCGACCAGACGCCGCAGCGCGGGCAGCCGGGTCGCGGCGTCGCGCAGCAGCCAGTCGTAGCGGGTGGAGACCTCCCGGATCCTCCCGCCGCGGGGCAGGTAGGGCTCGACGGTCCCCGTGTCGTGGACCGTGTCGGGGTCGCTCAGCCGGCGCACCGTGTCGAGGAGCGGCTCGGGCACCCCCCAGGCCACCTCGGCGCCGCGGGTCCGCAGGCCGGCGACGAAGGGGGAGGCGTTGACGGCGTGGGCGTAGATCGGGCTGCTCAGCACCAGCACCCTCACGCCAGCATCTCCCTGATCTCCTCGACGGCCCGGGTCAGTCCGTCCTCCCCGCGCATCGAGCCTGCGACGAGCGCGGCCCGCCCCCGATGGCCGGGGTCCGAGACCGCCTGCGCGATCCGGCGGGCGAGGAGCGCGCGGCCGGCGAGCGCCGCGGGGACCGGGGCCGGACCCAGGCCGAGGGCGTGGACCCGGCGGGCGTAGTGGCCCTGGTCACCCAGGTGGGGGACGACGACCTGGGGTATGCCGTGCGCCGTCACCGCGTGCGTGGTCCCGGAGCCGCCGTGGTGCAGGACCGCGTCGACCCGGGGCAGGAGGGCGCGGTGGTCGACCTCGGCGGCGACGAATCCACCGGCCATCGGGCCGGGTGGGGGGCCGGAGACCTGGACGACGGCTGGTCGGCCCGCGTCGGCGGCGGCACCGAGCAGGCGGGCCACCTGCCGGGCGGGGCTGGTCAACGGCAGGCTGCCCAGGGCCAGGAGGATCGCGCCCGGGTGCGCGGCCAGCCAGCGGTCGAGGTCGGGCGGGAGCCCCCGGGTCGGGGTGGGGTCGGCCCACGCACCGGTCTGCAGCAGGGCGGGTGAGGGGTCGGGGTCGAGGACCGGGCTGGTGGTCAGGAGCGGAGGCTGGAGGGGGTCGTCCAGGCGGTCGTGCCAGTCGGCCTCCGCGACATCGGTGAGGTCCGCGAGCGCGCGGGCGCTGGCGGACGACAGGCCGGTCGTCATCCGCCACATCGCCCGCTGCCGCCGGTCCTCGATCTGCGGGGGGAGGAGGTCGAAGGGAGGACGCCCCCAGGCCGAGACCCCCTCCAGGCTCGGGACGAGCGGCGCGTGGAGGACCAGCCGTGCCGGGGCACGCAGGCCGGCTCGGCGCAGCACGGGCACGAGACGCGCCGTCGCCAGTCCGCTGAGGATGACGTCGGCCCCGTCGAGCCACGGTCGGACGGTGCCCACGAGACGACCGGCACCGGCGGCCATCCGGGCGCGCTGCTGGAGGTAGTGCAGGCCGGGGTTGAGCTGGGAGATACCCCGCGCCACCGAGGAAAAGGGCCACATCGCCTCTGCGGCAGGAGGACCGACGACCAGGGGCGTGGCCCCGGCCCGTCGGACCCGATCGGCACCATCGGCCAGGACCGTGACGCACACCTTCGCCCCCGACCCGGCCAGGGTGTGCGCGAGCCGGGCCGCCGGCTCCACGTCCCCGCGGGTCCCGACGGCCAGCAGGAGGACTCGCCTGCCGCGCAGGGGGGATCGGTCGGGCACACGACCACGCTGCCTCGTGGCAGGAGATTGAGCAACCCGAGCACCCACCACCCACCCCACCGAGCGAGCCGAGCGGTTGCCCTCAGCGCAGCGGGGCAAGACGTGTGAGCAGGTGAGCTCGGCACGGCTCGCCTAGGGTAGGGCCATGCCTGGCGCGGAGAGCGGAGCCCCCCGCCCGTGAGCCGCGCCCTCGCTCCGGTGACCGAGCTGCGCCGCTTCCTGCGTGCCTCCCTGGTCACGCCCGTGCCGCGGGACCACCAGGACTCTCCCGCGGCGCTGCGCCGCCGCCGCGTCGTGACCGCGCTCACCCTCGTCGTGGGCACCGCCCTGCTGTGGTGGTCCCTAGCGCTGCGTCCGGGCGACCCGCTCTTCTACGTCGGCACGGCGGCGCTGGCGCTGACCTGGATCGCCGGCGCCCTCCTCTCCGGGCCGCTCTACCTCGGCCGCGGCCACCTCCGCACCGGCTTCCTGCAGGTCGACCACGCCGAGCAGCCCGCCACCAGCGGCGGCGAGTTGCGTGCGGACGGGGAGCGGACGGCATACTCCCTGCCGATCCTGCAGTCCCTCGCCCTGGGCACGCTGCTCCTGCCGCTCTTCCTGGCCGGCGCCCTCGTCGTCGCGCAGGTCCCGCTCCTGGCCGGCCCGGTCGAGGATCTGCTCGACCACGCACGCTACGGCGCGCTCCCGCTCGTGCTGCTCATCACCGTCGTCAACGGCATTGCCGAGGAGCTCTTCTTCCGCGGCGCCCTCTACGCCGCGATCCCCAGACGGGTGACCGTCATCGCCACCACGCTCATCTATGCCGCGACCACCGTCGTCGCGGGCGTCCCCCTCCTCGTCCTCGCCGGGGTGCTGCTCGGCCTGGTCTGCGGCCTGCAGCGCCGCGTCACCGGCGGGATCCTCGGCCCCGCCATCACCCACATCACCTGGTCCTCCGGGATGCTCCTGCTCCTTCCCCCACTCATGGAAGCACTGAGGTAAGACATGCCTGCCACCCACCGCACGCTGGTCACCGGCGCCACCGGCTACATCGGCGGCCTGCTCGTCCCCCGCCTGCTCGACGAGGGGTATGCCGTGCGCGTGCTCACCCGCTCCGGCGACCTGCCGCAGGAGTGGGCCGACCGGGTCGAGGTGGTCGAGGGGGACGCAGGGTCCGCCGACGACCTCGCCGAAGCCCTGGCCGACGTGGACGTCGCCTACTGGCTGATCCACTCGATGGACGGGGAGGGCGACTTCGCCGAGCGGGACCGGGAGATGGCGCAGGGCCTGGCCAGCGCCGCCCGGGAGGCCGGGGTCGGGCGCATCGTCTATCTCTCCGGTCTGCACCCCGAGGGCGAGGAGCTCTCCGAACATCTGGCCTCGCGGGTGGAGGTGGGCCGGATCCTGCTGGGCTCCGGCGTGCCGACCGCGGTCCTGCAGGCGGCGACGGTGATCGGGGAGGGGTCGGCCAGCTTCGAGATGTTGCGCTACCTGACCACGCGGCTGCCGGCGATGGTCACGCCGCAGTGGGTCGACAACCACATCCAGCCGATCGGCATCGACGACGTGCTCCACTGGCTGGTGGCCAGTGCCGGGCTCCCGCCGCAGATCAACCGGGCCTTCGACATCGGCGGGCCGGACGCGCTGACCTACCGCGAGATGATGCAGGGCTTCGCCAGGGTGACCGGGCAGCGGCGCCGACTCATCGTGGCGCTGCCGGTGCTCACGCCGGTGCTGGCCAGCTACTGGGTCGGGTTGGTGACCCCTGTCGACGCGGGGGTGGCGCAGCCGCTGGTGGGCTCGTTGGTGCACGAGGTGGTGTGCAGCGAGAACGACCTGGCCGGTCTGGTGGGGCAGCCCCCCGGCGGTCCGACGCCCTGCCTCGAGGCGGTGCGCCGGGCGATGGAGGGCGTCGAGCCCGACCCGCGCCACGCCACGACCTGGGTCGGTGCCGGTGCACTCGTGCTCGCCGGGGTCGCCGCGGTCGCGGCGCTGGCGTCGAGGCGCGGACGGGGCTGAGCCGCGGTCGACCCCACCGCCAGAAGGCCGCCGCTCCCTGGTCTCAGCGCAGCGGCACGAACCGGTAGTGGCCCGGTGCCCGGTGTATCCGCACCTCATCGCCGTCCCGGTCGACGACCGTCATCCGACCAGCCACCGGCAGCACCAGCCGACCACTGCCGGAGAGCTGCCCCACGAGCTCCTCCGGCACCTGCGAGGCCATGGCCGACACCAGGATCCGGTCGAACGGCCCGTCCCCCGGCCGGCCCAGCACCCCGGGTGCGGCGACCTCGATGCCGGCCCACGGCATACCGGAGTCCTCCAGGCGAGCAGCGGCCGCCTCGACGAGCTGCGGCACCAGCTCCACCCCCAGGACCGAGCCGTCGGGACCCACGAGGTGGGCCAGCAGCGCCGTCGTCCACCCCGAGCCGGCCCCGACGTCGAGCACCCGCTGCCCGGGATGGACCTCCAGCAGCTCGAGCATCCCGGCGACGGTGCTGGGCTGGGAGCTGGTCGCGCCGTGACCGATCGGCAGCGGCACGTCCTCACCGGCCAGGCCCACGAGCGCGGCGGGCAGGTAGGCGGCCCGCGGCACGTCCGCGAACGCCGCCTCGACACGACTGCGGGGCGAGGTCATCCCCCCATCATGGGCGCCTCAGAGGTCGTAGTCGACCACGACCGCCCCGTGGTCGGACAGGCGCACGCCCGCGTGCTCGCGGTCGACCGCCGCCGAGACCGCCGTCCTCGCCAGCCGCGGCGTGGCCAGGTGGTAGTCGATGCGCCAGCCGTCGCCGCGGGCATAGGCCTGCCCGAGCCAGCTCCACCAGGAGTAGGGCCCGTCCTGCTCCGGGTGCAGCCGCCGCACGACGTCGACGAGCGTCCGCGGCGAGATCTGGGCGGCCATCCACTCCCGCTCCTCGGGCAGGAAGCCCTCGGACTTCTGGTTGCGCCGCCAGTGGGCCACGTCATACCTGGTGTGGGCGAGGTTGAGGTCGCCCATCAGCAGGTACTCGCGCCCCTGCGCGAGCGAGGCCTTGCGCGAGCGGGCCAGCTGCCGCGCGAAGGCGGCCATGAAGGCCTGCTTGCGCGCGTGCTTGGCGCCGCCGTCCGGGGCCTCGCGCATGCGGCGCGGGTCCTGCAGCTCGGCGGGCAGGCCACCCTTGGGCAGGTAGACGCTGGCGATCGTCACCGGCGCCTCGGCGAGGTCGACCTCGACGTAGCGACCCTCGTGCGCGTATCGGCTCAGCCCGCGCGCCAGCGGGATGCGGTCGGGGGCAGGCTCGGTATGCAGATGCTGCTCGCCCGGCGCGCGGACCAGCACCTCGGCGTCCCAGGTGCGGATCGCGGCCGGGCGCTCGCGGGTGAGGACGGCGACACCGTTGCGCCCAGGGATCTGGCCGGGCTCGTAGACGACGTGGTAGTCGCCGAAGGCGTCCTCCGGCAGCGCACCGATCGGGGCGCGGACCTCCTGGAGGGCCAGGACGTCCAGGCCGCGACCGGCCAGCCAGTCGCCGAAGCCTCGCTTGTGGGTCGCCCGGATGCCGTTGATGTTGAAGGTCGCGATCCGGAGCACCCGGCGATCTTAGGTCAGGCCTGGTAGTCGTCCTCGGCCCGGATCGCGTCGGGGTCGTCACCGCCGAGCATCTCGTCGTTCTCCGGGTTGTCGGGTCCGTCGAGCATCCCGCCGGACTCCGGCGCGCCGTAGGCCGTGCCCTCCTCGGGCACCTCCTGGGCGATGCGCTGGTCGATCGTCTCCTCCTCGGGCTCGTCCGGGAACTGCATACCCATCGGGGCCTGCTCCGGCGGGCTCCACGGGACGTCGTCGGTCGAGTCGGGCTGGTCGAGGTTGATCTGGGCGTCCGCCGCCTGCTCGGCGTCGTAGGCCCGGTCGTCGATGTTCTCGCTGTAGATCTCTGGCTGGTCGCTCATGGGTCCAACCTCTCCCGCCGAGGTCGGCTCGGCAACCGGGGAGGGTCCGGACCGACCTGAAAGAGGGTCCGTCCCGCAGACCGGCCAGAGGGGGTCCGTCCCGCAGACCGGCCAGAGGGGGTCCGCCCCGCCCTACGGGTTTGCTCGCTCCTGGCGAGCAAACCCGTAGGGGTCACCGGTGGCCACGAACCCACCCAGGCGGGAGTCCGCACCCAGCAGGACCACGGCGTCGCGGCCGGCACATTGGGCTGCGATGAGTTCGACGGTGGCCACCGGGTCCGAGCGCTCCCCCGAGAGGTGGACGTGGGTGATGAGCTGGCACAGCGTGCCCAAGCCCCGCCGGGAACTGGCCAGCACGACGGCACGCGGCAGCCGCTCGTCGCGGAGTTGCCCGCCCCGGGCCGCGGTGGGGCGACGGACCGGGGCACCAGCGGAGCCGACGGCGAGGTCCACCCCCACCACGGGTGAGATGCCGGCCTTGAGGCAGGCCTTCGCGAACCGGACCGCCCCGTAGAGCCCGTTGCGGTCCGTCAGTGCGAGGGTGTCCATGCCGTGCTCAGCCGCGGTGGCGACGAGTTCCCCCGGGTGGGAGGCGCCGTACTGGAAGGAGTTGCGGCGCGGCGATGCCGCGATCACCTTCAACGCCACCTGCTCGGCCTGCCGGTGCGCCCGGACGTAGCGGTCCGCCGGCCGGGGGTCCCTGAGTTCGGTGCGCATCAGTCGCTCACCGCCTGCAGCACCCAGTCCTCGTCGCCGACGGAGTGGGCGAGTTCGTAGACGCCGCGGTGGGAGCCGTTGCCGGCTTCGACGCGCCACACCTCCCGCTCCCGCAGGAGGTCACCGGGGCCGGGTTCCGGGTGCTGCCACCACGCGTCGAGCGGCTCCACCTGCCTTGGACCTCCTTGACCAGCAGCAGCCGACCCCGCCAGATGAACTGCCTGGGCTGCTCGTGGAACAGCACGTGGATGGGTTCTTCATAGCTGCGCATGTGGGCCTCCGGGGGATCGTCCGCCCGGTCTGCCCGGGCGTTGGTGTGTTGTGAGATTCGACCCTCGTCGGGAAGCTTCGGGTCCGGCGCAGGGGTCGAGTCCACGCCGGACCCGAAGCGGCCCAGTCGTACCGAGACCGTCCGACGGAGCCCTTCCCCAAGATCTTCGTGATTCGAACGGTTGTTCGATACGTTCACCACTGTAACCCCACCTTCCGACAAGAGGTCAAGACCTGCCCCGACTTCGAGGTCCCGCAGCACCCCTGCCCCGTAGACTCGGGACCGTGAAACTCGCCGAAGCGCTCGCGGAACGCGCCGCCCTCACCACCCGCCTCACCCACCTTGCGCAGCGTGCCGCGCAGCACGCACAGGTCCAGGAGGGTGAGGAACCGGTGGAGGACCCGGCGGCGTTGCTGGTCGAGCACGACCAGGTGGCCGCGCAACTGGCCGAGTTGATCGCCCGGATCAACCGCACCAACCTGGCCACCACGCTCGCCGACGGCACCACGCTCACCGATGCCCTGGCCCACCGGGACGTCCTGCGCCTGAGCCAGCAGGCCTGGGCCGCGGCAGCCGATGCGGGGGCCGCTCGCACCGACCGGTACTCCCGTTCCGAGATCCGCCACGTGGCCGCCATCGACGTGGCCGCCACCCGCAAACGGGCCGACGAACTGGCCCGCGAGTGGCGGGAGTTGGACGTCCGTATCCAGGAGGCAAACTGGTCCAACGAGATCTGACGCCGAGCTTTGAAGTCGGTAGTCCAGGAGTGCGAGCGCAAGCCCATGCCGCCGGGGTCAAACGACGGCACTGCAGGGCCGACGAGCCGGCCCACCGGGTGATCCCCGGTGACAGCGCACGCTCGGCACTGTGCACAACCGCACCACGCGCCATGAGGCGTTCATCCTGCACACTGCACCACCACGCGCTGGCTCCCGGACGAGGGTGGGCACGGGGACTCCATCGGCAAGCAGATTGTCACTGGCCGGCACCAAGGTCTGGCGCATGACGTTGATCGTGCGGGGAGCCGCCATCGCCGGAATGGCTGCTGCCGCACGGCTGGCCCGGCTGGGCCACCGGGTCACGTTGGTCACCGATGGGGAGCCATTCGGGACACGTTAGGCCCCGTCGCCCGGGCCGGGTGGCCACCTCGTGGACGCCATGCCCCAGGTCACCAGGCTACCGGCCACGTGGCGGGACCTGTTCAAGAAGTCCGGCGGGCACCTGCAGGCCGAGCTCAACCGGGCTGGGCTGGAGTGGGCCGAGGCCCCGGCCGCCGAACATCTCTTCCCCGACGGCACTGCGGTCACGCTGCCCACCGAGCGGGGCGCGCAGACCCGGGCGGTGCAGCACGCCTTCGGGGCTACAGCCACCGGGCGCTGGCGCGAGTTCACCGACAGTCTGGACGGACTCTGGAAGGCCTACCCTAGGCACGCACTCGAGGGCGTGGCCCCCGTCACGACGCGGGCACAGCGTCGCGCACTCTGGCTGGACCGCACGCTCGGCGACGTCGCCGCTGACCTGTCATCCCCGCTGGGGCACCTGGTCTCCGGCCTCGGGGACTCCCCCCGCTCCCCCGCGCTGCTGGCCGTGGGCATCCACGCGGACCAGCTCTTCGGCCGCTGGCAACTGATGGGGGCCAACGGCCTGCCCCAACGCCCCTCCGTCCTCGTGGACCTCCTTGCAGCCCGCCTCCGGGAGCGTGGCGTCACCATCGTCGATCACGCCTCCGGCCGGGTCGACGTCGACTGTCGCGTGGCGCTGCCGGAGCGGACCTGGCGCGGCCGGGGCCCGGCACCCGCAGCAGCCCCTGCGGTGACCCACGCCCTCACCGACGGCACCCGGACCGGGGTTGGCGAGACCATCGACCACACCGGTGACCGGCCTGTGACCACCTGGCTACGGCCCGTGGCCGACGGTGTCCTGGTCACCACCCACAACCACCTGCACCCCACCCCGGACCTCCGGTGGGGCCTGGATGCGTGAGGAGGACGGCACCGCCCTGTTCGAACGCGACGCCTTCGCCTACCAGGCGGCCAAGCGGCTGGCGGTGCTGGACGCGGAGCACGAGGGACTGGTCTTCGGCAGGCTGGACATGTCTGACCCCGACGGCGAGGTCCGCCTCGGCGCGCCGTGCCCCAGGCGCATCCCATCGCGCTCGACATGTCCCGGCCCCTCAGCCGTGACAGGCTGGGCGGATGAGCACGGACATCAGCCGCCAGACCGGCCCGGACCGTTTCGAGATCACCGTCGACGGGCAGGTCGCCGGCTTCGCCCAGTTCGTCGACCACGACGGGCGCCGGGTCTTCTTCCACACTGAGACCAGGCCGGAGTTCTCCGGGCAAGGTCTGGCCGGTCAGGTCGTCGAGCACGCCCTGGCGGCCACCCGCGACGAGGGTCTGCGGATCGTGGCGGTGTGCCCCTACGTGAAGAAGTGGCTGGAGACCCACGAGGGCTATGGCGACCTGCTGGACGCGGCGACCCCCGACCTCCTGGGCGCGATCCCGCGCTCCTGAGGCCGGGCGCCACCCGTCAGCTGCGTCGCCGCACACTCACGAGCACGACGCCTGCAGCGCCGGGACCAGCACGTCTCCGATGTTCCAGCGCGGCTGCTCCCCGACCAGCTCGCTGGCCAGGTCGCGCCCGGTGACCCCGAGCGTCACCTGCCGCTGCCCGTCCGCCGAGCCCAGCGACACGCTGAAGGTCCCGTAGGACGCCCCGTCGTGCCCCCACAGCAGACCGGGCGAGGCGGGGTCGGAGGAGCAGGGGTCGGGAACCGCATACAGGCCCAGGCCGTAGAGCATCGGCCCCTCGGCGGCGGGCGTCATCATCTCGGCGAGCAGTCCCGGGTCGACCAGCTCACCGGTCAGCAGCGCCTCGTTGAACGCCGCGAGGTCCGCCGTGGTGCTCACCGCGGCGCCGGCGTGGCTGAAGACGTCGGGGTCGAAGCCGTCCAGCTCCAGCCAGCCGTCCTCCCAGCCCTCGCCGACCCAGGCGTCCTCACGCAGGGCCGGCCCCTTGAGCCCCGGCTCGTCGGGATAGGACGAGTGCCTCATCCCGGCGGGGCCGAAGACACGCTGCTGCAGCAGGGCCCCGACGTCCTGGCCGTTGACCTCCTCGAGCAGCATCCCGAGCGCGACATATCCGGCGTTGGAGTAGAAGAACTGCCCCGGCTCGCCCCACTGCCCGGCGTTGATGGCGTCGACGTGCTCCTGGTCGGCATAGTCCTGCCCCAGCGCGGCGAGCATCTGCTCCAGCGAGCTCGGGTCCTCGATCCTCGTCATCAGCAGCTCGGCCGTGCCGTTGGGCGCGCCCGAGGTGTGCGACAGCAGCTGCCGGATGGTCACGTCCGGGTGGTCCGGGAAGAGCCCGGGGATGACGTCCTCGACGGGGGTGTCGAGGGTCCAGGTGCCACGCTCGACCTCCTGCAGGACCAGCGTGGCGATCATCGTCTTGGTGTTGCTGGCCACGCGGAAGCGGTCCTGCCAGCCCGCCGGCGGCTTCCCGTCGACGTCCCGCAGGCCGGCGGAGCCGCGCCAGTCCAGGCCGGGGCTCTCGACGCGGACGGTCACGCCCACGGCCCCGTCGGTGACGACCTTCTCCATCCCGGCGTCGAGGGCGTCGGTCGCCGGCGTCGACCGCCCCGGCGGCGTGCCCTTGACCTTGATCTTCGCCTGCTCGGCCGTCGCCTGCTCCGCCGCGCGCGAGACCTCGAGGCTGCGGGCCTGCTGGTCGGGCACGGCCGGCCCGTCGGGACGCTCCGGCGCGGCGACCGCGGCGGGCGCCACCAGCGCGAGCGAGGCGACGGCGGCCACCGCGGTGGCGGCGCGGGTCGAGCGTGTGGTGCGGTGCATCTTCATACCCCTCCTGATCGTGGATGACTGCCCTGCCAGTCTCGCGACCGCGGCGCGCCGGCACATCGGGAGGACGACGGAGATCCGTCTCCGTCCTGCGACGGAGACCAACGACGCCGGGTATGAGACGAACGACGCGGAGGTATGCGGTGCACGTCGCCTGCCCCCGCGCACGGCAGGATGGACCCATGAGCTATGACATCCTCCTCTACCCTCGCGAGCCCGGACAGGACTGGCAGGCGATCCTGGACGCCGACGAGGCCGACACCCCCCAGGAGCTGCTGGACGACGAGGCGGCGATGAACGCCGGGGTCGAGACCTTCCGCCGGATCGAGTCGCGGCTGCGGCGGTTCGTCAGCGGCGAGACCGAGACCTGGGTGGCCGAGGAGACCGGTGGCGACGTGCTCGGGGAGTTCACCGACCTGGCCTCCGGGCTGCAGGTCGCGGTCTACCACGGCTCGGCCGCGGTGACCTTCCCCTACCGGCCCGTCGACAACCTGGCCGGCTTCCACATCAAGGTGCGCGAGGCCGTGCGGATCGTGGCCGAGGAGACCGGCTACGAGGCCTACGACCCTCAGCGCGGCGTGGACTTCGACGGCACGATCGACGACGGACCCGGGCGCGAGGCCGCCGCGAAGCTCGCCGCCGAGGGTGGCGCGCCCGCGGGTGAGGCTGGGGACGGCGCCGCGGGTGGCGGCCTAGGGGCGGAGGACGGCCTGGATCGCGGGCTGGACCGCGGCATCGACGACGCCGACACCTCCGACCTGGCCCCGCCGTCCTCCGCGGCCGTGGTGCACCCCTCCTCCGACGAGCCCGCACTCGGGCTGGACGGGCAGCCCGTCGCGGCCGAGCCGGAGCGCGAGCTGACCCCGCGCGAGCAGCGGCTCCAGGCGATGATCGAGGCCCGTCGCGACCCGGTGCGCGTCCGCCGCCGGGCCTACTTCGACCTGGCGCTCGCCGTCGCGGTCGGCATCTGGGCGTTCATGCGGCAGAGCTCGGGCGAGACCGGCTTCCTGACGACGGTGCTCTTCTTCCTGGCTGCGCTCAACCTGTTCTCGGGCCTGATGGCCCTGCGCGCGGCCAGCAAGCTGGAGACGGAGAAGGCTGCGGGCTCTCCGACGGACCCGACCGGTCCCACCCCGCCCACCGACCCGACCGACAGGTCCTGAGCTCCCGCACGTGCCCCACTTTTCGCGGCGAACTGGCCTCCAGACCACGAAAGGTCCTGCACGTGCCGCCAACCCGCTGCCATCACGCCCGCCAGACCTGCTGACAGGCCATGCTGACAGGCCATGCTGACGCCCTACGGGTTTGCTCGCTGTCAGCGAGCAAACCCGTAGGGCGCCACAGGGGCCTGTGTAAGGGCCTGCCGGGCCAGGGAACAGACGGCCAGCCCGGATCCCAGGGGAGGAGGGATGGGAGCGGGATGGGAGCGGGATGGAGGCGAGAGCGAATCCCAGGGGACGATGGAGCTGGGCACCCGGGAGATGGGCCAGCAGGCAACAGAAAACCCCCGAGCCTGGGGCTCGGGGGTTGACGTCCTGTGCAGGACATCTGGTGCGCGAGGGGGGAGTTGAACCCCCACGCCCTTTCGGGCACACGGACCTGAACCGTGCGCGTCTGCCTATTCCGCCACTCGCGCAAGTAGCCGGGCAAGATTAGCACGCACCCGCGGGAGCGAAGAAATCCGCAGGGCTCAGGGATCCAGCACGGCTCAGGCATCCAGCACGGCTCAGGCATCCAGGGCTCAGGCGGGGTCGTGGAAGGCGACGCCGATCTTGCGGTCCTCGACCAGCGTGCCCCTGGGCTGACGCAGCGCGAGCATCGTCAGGCCTACGTCACCCACGCAGCCGGCGAGGTGGACGGCCGCGGGAAGCACGACCCACCCGCCCCAGGGGCCGGCCCAGACCCACCACAGCAGCAGCGGGCCGAGGACGACCAGGGGCGCGAGTGCGACGAGGGCGTACTGCTCCCGCGTGAACAGGTGGCCGGGTGCCGTCGTGTAGAAGAACGCCACCGCCCCGCTCTCGCTGCGCCCCGCCCCGAACGTCGGCCGCCCGCCCACGAGCACGATGACCAGGCCGTGCAGCAGCTCGTGGACCACGACCAGCACGATCCCCACGAGCACGGCGACGAGCACTCCCACCACCAGCTGGACCAGGTGAGCGAGCGCCGCAGTCAGACCCAGCGCGGCGGGCACGTCGGCATCCCGGGACACCGCCCACAGCACGGTGTGGAGCACCACCCCGACGAACAGCACGACGAGGGAGGCCACGACGAGGCCCTGCTCCGTCCGCGCGTCGGGCTCCCACACCCGCACGTCACCGTTCTCACTCACCCCGGCACGATCACTCACCCAGGCACGATCCCACACCCGGACCAGCGCAGATCCAGGGCCCTGCCAGCAGCGGCAAGTACGATCGGACGGGCATAAGCCAGCTCTTCTTCCGGGACCGAACATCAAGGAGTGGCCGTGGGTGTCTTCGACAGGCTCGAGCGGGGGCTCGAGCGTGCGGTGAAGCAGCCCTTCGCCCGCGTCTTCAAGGCCGAGGTGCAGCCCGTCGAGATCGCCTCGGCGATGCGTGACGCGATGGACGACCGGGCCGCCGTGCTCGGCCCGGGCCGCACGATGGTCCCCAACGTCTTCACGATCCAGCTCGCCGAGACCGACCACGAGCGGCTGGCCTCCTACGAGCGGGCCCTGACCGACGAGCTGGTCGCCGCCGCCGAGGACCACGCCGACGCCCAGCGGTATGTGGCTCCCGGCCCCTTCGAGGTCCGTCTCACCGCCGGTGACGACCTGGAGACCGGGATCTTCCGGGTCGCGGCGGCCGCCAAGGACGGTCGGCCCGGCCGCGGGGGCTCCCGGCCCGACGACCGCGACCGACGCGACGACCGCGCCCGACGCGACGACCCGCGCGGTCGTGGCCCGGCCGCCCCGCGCGGACGCGAGGAGCAGGACGACCCGCATGCCGCATACCGTCGGCCCTCGGACCCCCGAGCAGGAGGCGAGGGCGGCACCCGGGCCTTCGAGACCCAGGAGCGTCAGCCGGCGCGCGGTCGCGGACCGCGGCCCGTGCTGGAGCTCGACGGGCGGCGGATCCCGCTGACCCAGGCCGTGACCGTGCTGGGCCGCGACGCGCAGGCCGACGTGACCCTCGACGACCCGGGCGTGAGCCGCCGGCACGCCGAGCTGCGGATCACCCACGACGGCCCCCACCTGCAGGTCATCCTGCGCGACCTCGGCTCGACCAACGGCAGCTATCTCAACGGCGAGCAGGTCGGCTCCGAGGAGCTGCGCAACAACGACCGGCTCACCATGGGTCGGACCCACCTGATCTTCCGCCTGGAGGGCTAGATGGGTGAGCTGACCCTCAACCTCGTCCGCCTCGGCGTGATCGTCCTGCTCTGGGCGTTCGTCTTCTCCATCGTCGGTGCGCTGCGGGGGGACCTCTACGGCACGCGGGTGCTCAGCCGCAACGCCGGGCCGCCGCGGTCGCGGGAGTCGCGCAGCGAGCGCAAGCAGCGCAAGAACGCCCCCAAGCACCTGGTCGTCACCGAGGGCAGCCTGCGCGGCACCTCCATCCCGCTGCACGAGTCCGGCGTGCTGATCGGCCGCAACCCGGAGTGCTCGCTGGTGCTGACCGACGACTACGCCTCCGGCCGCCACCTGCGGATCTATCCCGGCGCGGACGCCTGGTATGCCGACGACCTCGGCTCCACCAACGGCACCATCGTCAACGGTCAGCGGATCACCACCGGCGCCCGCCTCGAGCCCGGTGCGCAGATCCGGATCGGCCAGACCGTCATCGAGCTGCGCCGCTGACCCATGCCCGTCTCCCTGCGCTACGCCGCCCGCTCCGACCTCGGTCTTGGCAGCAAGTCCCGCAACGAGGACTCCGCCTACGCCGGCCCGGAGCTGCTGCTGCTGTGCGACGGGATGGGCGGGCACGCCGCCGGTGACGTCGCCTCGTCGCTGGTCGTGGCCGAGCTGGCGCACCTGGACGGCGAGTCCCACGGCGCCGACGACGCCCTCGACATCCTCGAGCGGGCGCTGGAGGAGGCCAACAGCCGCCTCGCCGACGTCATGGAGGTCTATCCCGACTCCGACGGGATGGGCACGACCTGCATCGCGATGCTGCGCGCGGGGACCAAGCTGGCGGTGGCCAACATCGGCGACTCCCGCGCCTACCTGCTGCGCGGCGGTCGGCTGACCCAGATCACCAAGGACCACAGCTTCGTCCAGAAGCTGCTCGACGAGGGACGGATCGAGCCCGAGGAGGCGCTGCACCACCCCCAGCGCTCGCTGGTGACGCGGGTCTTCACCGGTCGGCCGGAGGACCAGCCGGACCTGTCCCTGCGCGAGCTGCGCCAGGGCGACCGGATCCTCATCTGCAGCGACGGCCTGACCGACTACGCCGCCGAGGAGACGGTCGGGGAGATCCTGGCCCAGACGGGGCGGACCCCCGGGCAGATCGCCGACGAGCTCATCCAGCTGGCGCTGCGCGCCTCCACCCGCGACAACGTGACCGTCATCGTGGCCGACGCCGTGCCCTCCGGCGACGGCACCACCAAGCCGCAGGTCGTGGGCGCCGCCAGCGAGCGCCGCTCGACCCGTCGGCCGACCGAGCTCACCCCCGCCCAGAAGGCCGCCCAGCTCTCCCGAGAGGCCTCGGGCGTGCCGGTCGCCGACCAGGGACCGGTGCTGGCCGAGGAGGGTCCGACCAGCCCCTTCCTGCGGTGGCTGCGGCGCGGGCTCGTCGGGGCGGCGCTCGTGGCGGCCCTCGGCGGGGCCGGCTACCTGGCGTGGGGCTGGAGCCAGACGCAGTACTTCGTCGGCGAGCAGGACGGGATGGTCACGATCTACCGCGGCCTGGCCCAGGACCTGGGACCGATCGACCTGAGCGTGGCCGAGGAGGAGACCGACCTGGCCCTGGAGGCCCTGCCGGGCTACTACCAGGAGCGCGTGCGCCGCACCCTGGCCGCCAGCGACCGCGCCGGCGCCGACACGATCGTGGCCGAGCTGCGCTCCCTGGCCGGCACCGAGCAGGTGCAGCCGGTCGACGACGGGGCCGCCACCAGCGCACCCGGGACGACGGGCGCCCCCGGCACCGGGACCACCTCCACCGGGACCACCTCCACCGGCGGCGTCTCCACCAGAGACCTCTCCACCGGGGACATCGCGACGGTGACGATCACCGCCCTGCCCGGCAACCGCTCGCTGGCCGACCTCCTCGACCTGGGCGTCACCCTCGGCGAGGAGGTGTCGCCGTGAGCACGGCCACCCGCTCCGGCCCCTCCCCGGTCACCATCTCCAGCCTCAAGGTCCGCAGCGGCCGGACGCTGGAGCTGCTGCTGGTCCTCTTCGCGATCGGCATCGTCGCCCTGGCCTATGTCAACGTAGGCCTGGCGACCGCGGACGCGCTGCCCACCGACGTGTGGTGGCACGTGGGGATCTTCGCGGTCTTCCCCCTCGCCCTGCACGTCGTGCTGCGGTGGCGGGCCAAGTATGCGGATCCGCTCCTCCTCCCGCTCGCGACCCTCCTCAACGGGCTGGGTCTGGTGATGATCCACCGGATCGACCTGTCGATGGGCCTGGAGGCCACCTCCGGGGTGGCCAGCCGCCAGCTCATGTGGACCGGCCTGGCCGTCGGGATGGCGGCGGCGGTGCTCATCGTGCTGCGCGACCACCGGCTGCTGCGCAACTTCACCTACATCGCCATGGCCGTCGGTTTCCTGCTGCTGCTCATGCCGATGCTGCCGGTGATCGGGCACGAGGAGAACGGCTCCCGGCTGTGGATCCGCGTGGCGGGCATGAGCTTCCAGCCCGGTGAGCTGGCCAAGATCGCCCTGGCGATCTTCTTCGCCGGCTATCTGGTGAGCACCCGTGACGCGCTGTCCCTGGTGGGCCGGCGCATCCTGGGGCTGCAGTTCCCCCGCGCCCGCGACCTCGGGCCGATCCTGGTGGCCTGGATGCTCTCAGTGATGATCCTGGTGCTCCAGCGCGACCTGGGCTCGTCGCTGCTGTTCTTCGGGCTGTTCGTGGCCATGCTCTACGTCGCGACCGAGCGGACGAGCTGGATCGTCATCGGTCTCTCGCTCTTCGTCGGTGGTGCGGTGCTGGCCTGGCGGGTCTTCTCCCACGTCCAGACCCGCGTGACGCTGTGGCTGGACCCCTTCGCCGAGGGGCAGTCGGACCAGGTCGCCAAGGGTCTGATGGGCCTGGGGCACGGCGGGATCTTCGGCACCGGGCTGGGGCAGGGCTTCCCCTACATCACCTACTTCCCCGCCAGTGACTACGTCATCGCCAGCTTCGGGGAGGAGCTGGGGATGATCGGGCTGTTCGCGATCCTGGCGCTCTACGCGTTGTTCGTCGAGCGCGGCCTGCGGGCGGCCATCGGCGCCCGTGACGGCTTCGGCAAGCTGCTGGCCGCCGGCATGGCGTTCACCGTCGCGCTGCAGGTCTTCGTCATCGTCGGCGGCATCACCCGCGTGATCCCGCTGACCGGTCTGACCACGCCCTTCCTGTCCTCGGGCGGCTCGTCGCTGCTGGCCAACTGGATCATCGTGGCCCTGCTGCTGCGGATCAGCGACCACGCCCGGCGGCCCGTGTCCGAGCGCCGTCAGGACCCCACGGTCGACCTCGCCGAGGGACGGGCGGTGGGCCGGTGAACACCCCGATCCGCCGGCTCGCGGTCGTCGTCTTCCTGATGTTCACCGCGCTGCTCATCGCCACCACCTGGATCCAGTTCGTCCAGGCCGGCGACCTGCGCGAGCGCCCCGGCAACCGCCGCACGCTCATCGACAGCTACAGCCGCGAGCGCGGGGCGATCCTGGTCGACGGCGACCCGATCGCCCGGTCCGAGGCCACCGACGACGAGCTGAGGTGGATCCGCCGCTACGACCAGGCCTCCCGCTACGCCCACGTCACCGGTTACTACTCCTTCACCTACGGCGCGGGCCTGGGGCTGGAGCGGGCCCGCAACTCGGTCCTGGCCGGCACCGACGACAGCCTGTTCTACCAGCGGCTCGTCGACGTCGTCGCAGGTCAGAAACCTGTGGGCGCGAGTCTGGAGCTGACCATCGACCCCGAGGTGCAGGCCGCCGCGGCCGAGGCGCTCGGCGACCGTCGGGGCGCGGCCGTGGCCGTCGACCCCAGGACCGGGGCCATCCTGGCGATGGTGAGCCACCCGACCTTCGACCCCAACGCCCTCTCCAGCCACCAGCTCACCGCGGTCGACGAGGCCTACGTCAGGCTCACCGAGGACCCGGCCCGTCCGCTGGTCAACCGGGCGATCGCCGGCGACCTCTACCCGCCCGGGTCGACCTTCAAGCTGGTCGTCGCTGCCGCCGCTCTGGAGAGCGGCCGCTACGAGCCCGACAGCGAGCTCGAGGGCGAGCGCACCTACACCCTGCCGGGCACCAGCACGACGCTGCCCAACTTCGGCGGCGCGGCCTGCGACCCCCAGGACCGCCCGACGCTGCACGAGTCGGTCCAGGTGTCCTGCAACACCTCCTTCGCCTGGCTCGCCGGCGAGCTCGGGGCGGACGCCCTGCGGGAGCAGTCGGAGAAGTTCGGCTTCGGCCAGACCCTCCAGGTGCCGATGACCGTCACCCCCAGCAGCTATCCCGACGGCCCGGACGAGGCCCAGCTGGCCCTGACCGGGATCGGTCAGCACGACGTGCGGGAGACCCCGCTCCAGGTGGCGCTCATCTCCGCCGGGATCGCGAACGACGGGGTGGTGATGACCCCATACCTGGTCGACACCGTGCGCAACGGCGACCTGGAGGTCATCGAGCGGACCGAGGCCCGGCCGCTCTCCCGCGCCGTCTCCGGCGAGACCGCGGCGGCGCTGACCGCGATGATGGTCGACGTGGTCGAGAAGGGCTCGGGGTATGCGGCAGCCGTCCCCGGTCTCTCGGTCGCCGGCAAGACCGGCACCGCCGAGTTCGGCACCCAGGGCGCGGCCCACGCGTGGTTCACCGGCTTCGCCCCCGCCGACGACCCCAAGATCGCGGTGGCCGTCATCGTCGAGTCGGCGACCGACAGCTGGATCGGGGAGACGGGCGGGCGGATCGCCGCCCCGGTGGCCAGGGCGATGCTCGAGGCAGGAGCGGACCGATGAGCGACGACGCCACCCACGTGGGCCCCCCGCCGCCGGAGAAGGACGCGCCCCGCGTCCTGGGCGGCCGCTACGAGATCGGCCCGCTGGTCGGGCGGGGCGGCATGGCCGACGTGCACGCGGGCGAGGACCTGCGGCTGGGCCGGCAGGTCGCGATCAAGATCCTGCGCACCGACCTGGCGCGCGACTCCTCCTTCCTGTCCCGCTTCCGCCGCGAGGCCCAGTCCGCCGCGGGTCTGAGCCATCCCTCGATCGTGGGCGTCTACGACTCCGGGGAGGAGTCCGTCCCGCAGCCCGCCGGCGCTCCGGTGCAGGTGCCCTACATCGTCATGGAGTTCCTCGACGGCAAGACGCTGCGCGAGCTGCTCAACGAGAGCCCGGACAAGATGCTGCCCCCGGACGAGGCGGCGCGCATCACCGCGGCGGTGCTGTCGGCGATGGAGTACGCCCACGCCCGCGGCCTGGTCCACCGCGACATCAAGCCGGCCAACGTCATGGTCACCCCCAACGGCGCGGTCAAGGTCATGGACTTCGGCATCGCGCGGGCGCTGGCCGACACCGCCGCCACGATGACCCAGACCTCGGCGGTCATGGGCACCGCGCGCTATCTGTCGCCGGAGCAGGCGCAGGGGCTGGACGTCGACGGCCGCTCCGACCTCTACTCGGTCGGTTGCCTGCTCTACGAGCTCCTCGCCGGCCGGACGCCTTTCCAGGGCGACCCGGTCTCGCTCGTCTACCAGCACCTGGGCGAGATGCCCAAGCTGCCCTCGACCTACCGGCCGCTGCCGGAGGGCATCGAGGCGATCACGCTCCACGCGCTGGAGAAGGACCCCGACCAGCGCTACCAGACCGCGGCGGACTTCCGCGCCGATCTCAACGCCTTCCGGGCCGACCGCCCGGTCTCCGAGAACGCGATGGCCAGCCTGGCCGCGGTCGTCGGAGCGGGGCAGAAAGGCCCCGGTGGCGGAGACGGCGCCGGACCGGCCGCGGGCGGCGTCGGAGCCGGCGACTTCGGGACCGGTGACTTCGGCGCCGGTGGTGCCGGGGCCGGTGGTGTCGGGGCCGCGGGCGGCGTCGGCGCGGCTGCCGCCGCGCGATCGGCGCGGGCGATGGCCCAGACCGAGGCCGTGCCCGTCCCTGGCCGGGGACCCGGCCAGGGCGGCGGCGACGGCTACGACTCCGGCGGTTACGGCTCGAGCGCTTATCGGGGCGGCGACGACCGGTGGGAACGCACAGACGAGCTGCCCGTCCGGGAGAAGCGCCACCGCGGCGCCGGACTCCTGCTCGGCGCCCTGGCCCTGCTGGCCGTCGCCGGCGTCGCCTGGGTGCTCTTCCAGGTGCTCGGCCCCGGATCGGGTCCGCCCGAGCCGGTCCAGGTCGCCGTCCCCAGCACCGTGGGCGAGACCGAGGCCCGGGCCCGTGAGATCCTCGCGGACGCCAGCCTCCAGGTCGGCGGTGTGGTGCCGCGGCACAGCGACCGCGAGCAGGGCACCGTCATCTCCCAGAACCCCGAAGGCGGGATGGCCCCCGAGGGCACGGCCGTAGATCTGGTCGTCTCGGCAGGTCCGGAGGCGATCACCATCCCGGACCTGCGCGGGTGGGAGGAGCAGGCCGCCCGCGACGAGCTCGCCCGGCTGGCGTTCACCAATGTCGTCGAGGAGGCGCAGGAGACCGACTCTCCCGACCATGAGAAGGGCGAGGTCATCTCCACGACGCCCGGTGGCGGGCGGGCCGTCGACCCCTCGACCGAGATCACGCTCGAGGTCGCGACCGGCAAGGTGAAGATGCCCGACCTCGTGGGCAGGACGAGGGACGAGGCGGTGCTGCTCGTCCACGACTCCTCGCTCGTGATGGAAGAGGTCCAGCTCCTGGCGACCTACGACCACGAGCCCGGGACGGTCATCGAGCAGTCGCGCCAAGAGGGCGAGCGCCTGGACCACGGGACCAAGATCACCATCATCGTCGCCGAGCAGCCTCCGCAGACGGCGATCATCACCACCGAGATCACGGTTGAGCCGGCACCCCCGCCGACCACCGAGCCGCCGACCACCGAGCCGCCGACCTCGGACGACCCGACGACCCCACCGCCGAGCGACCCGCCCACGACGGACCCGGCCGAGCCGACCGGACCTCCGACGACTCCCCCCGTCGACCCGCCCGGCCGCCCCAGCCCGCCCCCGACGGATCCGCCCACCGAGACCGGCTGACCACACCCCCGACCGGCGACACGCTCTGCTGCCCACCGGCGACACGCTCTGCTCCCGACCGGCGACACGCTCTGCTCCCGACCGGCGACACGGTCTGTCGACCCTCGACCCTGCGCGGGACGCGCGCGACCCGAGACAGGCTGGCGCGACCGAAAGCGGAGGGGTGGTGAGGGCTCAGCCGGCAGGGCTGGGCGTCGGGTCCTCGGAGGGTTCTGGCACCTCGGCCACCGTGGCGTACTGCGGTCGCACACCACCGGCGAACGCCGGCACCTCCACCGTCGCCAGGTCGTTCACCTCGTAACCCAGGCCGATCACCTCCGCCCACTGGCGGTAGATGCTCACCGTGGGGTCGGCCTGCAGGGAGGCGTGCAAGCTGTTGGGATCACCGACGGCGGTGATCGTGTAGGGCGGGGAGTAGACACGTCCCTGCAGGTAGAGCGTGTTGCCCACGCACTGGACCGAGCTGGTCGAGACGATCCGCTGGTCCTGGACCATGATCGCCTCGGCACCACCGGCCCAGAGCGCGTTGACCACGGCCTGGAGGTCCTGCTGGTGGACCACCACGTCGTCCACCGAGTAGCCCTCCGGGAGGGTCGAGAGGGTGTAGCCGGCGTCGTCGAGCGTCACCTGGACGGCCGGACCGGAGACTGCGGCCATCCCGACCCCAGGGGCCATCTTGTCGGCGTTGCGTGAGGCAGTCCTGGCCTGGCTGCTCTCGGCCCTGGCCTGCAGGTCGTCGACCTCGGTGCGCAGCGCTTCGACGCGCTCGTTGAGCTGATTGACCTGCTGGTCACGTGCCTGGATCAGCGAGACGAGGTCGAGCGGCGCTGCGGCCGGTGGGGTGTTGCGGGCCAGGGCGGCGCTCGTCCCGAAGAGCAGCCCGGCCAGCACGCACACGACGGTCACGCCGACGACCCCCGCAGGGCGCCGCGGCGTGCCTTCGGGTGCGTTGGGGGCCGTGGTGCTCATCCCCACCAGCGTAGCCGCGTATCCTGCGGTGACCACCTTGTTCGACGAAGGAGATCCTCCGTGCCCAAGTCCCGCGGGCGTGCCGGCGCCAAGGAGCGCGCCCGGCGCAGCTCCGAGCTGCCCCAGACGCAGAAGATCAAGTCCAACCCGTCCTGGTTCGTCCCCGTGATGTGCGGCCTGATGATCCTGGGCGTCCTGTGGGTGGCCACCTTCTACATCACCAGCGGCGCCCTGCCGATCGGCGCGATCGGCTACTGGAACCTCGCCATCGGTATGGGCCTGATCATGGCGGGCTTCGTCATGGCCACCAACTGGCGCTAGCCCCGAGAGTTCCCGAGAGTTATCCACAGAAACCGAGTTACACGGGTGTAATTATCCCCAGAGTGGGGAAAGCCTGTGGATAACTTGCTGGGTCGGCGATCGACGGGCAGATCGTGTCCCCGGTCGGCAGCAGAGCGTGTCGCCAGTGGGGAGCAGACCGTGTCGCCGGTCGTCAGATGGTGAAGTGGAGGGCCTGCTCGCCCAGGACGCTGAGGATCCGCCAGGCGGCGAGCGCGATGAGCACCACCGTCACGGCCGCGAGGCCGGGCCAGATCAGGCCGCGTCGCCGGTTGGCCTCCTTGGTGCGCCCGGGAGCGGAGGTCAGCGTGAGCAGCCCGCCGATGATGGCGCCGGTGATCGCACCGCCGACGTGCGCCTGCCAGGCGATGCCGCCCACGAAGAACGGCAGGGCGAGGTTGATGCCGATCATCACCAGCAGGGTGGTGGGTGACTGTCCGGAGCGGAGCACGAGCACCACATACAGGAACAAGAGCCCGAAGATGGCGCCGGAGGCGCCGACGACCTGCACGAACCAGCCGGGATCGGGGTTGGCGAGCAGGAGCACCCCGACCGAGCCGCCGATCGCGCAGATCAGGTAGACGACGAGGAACTTCAGCCGCCCCAGCGCCGCCTCGAGGGCCGGGCCGAAGGCATAGAGGATGTACATGTTGAAGGCGATGTGCAGCAGGCTGCGGGGCGAGTGCACGAACGCCGAGGTGATGAAGCGCCAGGGCTCGCTGGCGGCCAGCACCCCGATGAAGGACAGGTCCAGGGTGAGGCCGGCCAGCGTCCGCTGACCGAGGTAGACGAGCACGCACAGCCCGATCAGGGTGTAGGTCACCACTGGCGGACCCTGCCGCACCGCCGCGCCGTAGCGCGTCCGCGGCACCGGCGTCGTGCGCGCGCCCTCCCGGACGCAGTCGACGCACTGGATGCCGACGGCGGCGGGGCGCTGGCAGTCCGGGCAGGTGGGTCGGTCGCACCGCTGGCAGACGATATAGCTCACCCGGTCCGGGTGCCGGGGGCACGTCGGAGGGGTATGCGGTGTCCCGCCGCCCGGGTCTGCGGGCGGCCCGGGGGGCGGGGTGCTCATCCGGTCAGCGGTCGACGGTGATGCGCTCGATGACGACGGGCTCGACCGGCTTGTCGTTGGCGCCGGTGCGGACGGCCGCGATGGCGTCGACGACCTTCTTGGACTCCTCGTCGGCGACCTCGCCGAAGATCGTGTGCTTGCCCTGGAGCCAGGTGGTGGGCTCGACGGTGATGAAGAACTGGGAGCCGTTGGTGCCCTTGCCCATGCGCTTGCCGGCGTTGGCCATGGCGAGCATGTAGGGCTGGTTGAAGTTCTTGTCGGGGCTGATCTCGTCGTCGAAGGTGAAGCCGGGGCCGCCGAAGCCCTCGCCCAGGGGGCAGCCGCCCTGGATCATGAAGCCGGGGATGATCCGGTGGAAGGTGAGGCCGTCGTAGAAGGGCTGGGGGTTGGTGCGGCCCGCGTCGTCCTTGTAGTCCTTCTCGCCCGTGGCCAGGCCGACGAAGTTGTCGACGGTCTTCGGGGCCGCGTGCTCGAAGAGCTCGATGGCGATGTCGCCGTGGTTGGTGTGCAGCGTCACGTTCATGGGGTCCAGTCTTACACGTCCTTCCTGGGCCCCCCAGGTGGAGACGAGCGGCCGCACAAGGCAGGATTGGGGGGAGGACCCCACTACCTAGGAGGGACAGTCGTGTTCTTCAAGACCGACGCCGACCGTGCAGCGGCCCAGGGCGGCAAGGCCCGTCATGACGCTGCCACCGCCGGCTCCAACGCCGCGGACGGCGCCCGCAACCTCGGCGCCGCCGTCGTGGCCGCGATCGCCGAGGCCACCGCGCCGCAGGACGACCGCAAGACCCGCCGGCACGCCCACAAGACCCGCGCCAAGGCCCTGAAGGCCGCCGGCAAGGACCGCACCGCCGCCGAGAAGGCCGCGGCCAAGGCCGCCAAGCACGGCCGCAAGGCCGCCGACCACTCCAAGGTCGCGCTGGGCAAGAAGAGCGAGGCCGCCGGGGGCACGGTCGCCGCGCTCGCCGGTGTCGCCGGCGCCAAGGCCGGCAAGACCGCCCACCACGCCGCCGAGGTCGCCCGTGAGCAGGGCTCGCACGCCGCGGAGGTGCTGCGGGAGCAGGGCTCGCACGCCGCCCACGTCGTCAAGGACAAGGCCGGCCCGCTGGGCGAGGCCGCCGCCGAGAAGGCCGGCATCGGTGCGGCGATCGTGGCGGCGCTGGCCGCCGCCGCCCGCGAGAAGGCGGCCGAGACCCGGGACCGCGCCGTCGTCGGCATGGACCACGGGATCGACGCCGCCGTGCCCCGCGCCCAGGAGGGCGTGGCCGCCGTCGCACCCAAGGTCGACCACCTGCGCGACCTCATCAACGAGGAGCTGCTGCCCAAGATCCAGGCGATGCTCGGCGACGTCCAGACCGGCAAGGACCGTGTCCTGGCCAAGGACGAGGGTGTCGTCGCCAGCCTGACCGGCGGCCCGAAGACCACCGGCCGCAAGAAGAAGGGCGGCACGATGATCACGCTCGGCCTGCTCGCGGCCGCGGGCGCCGGCGTGGCGTGGTACCTCTCCCGCCAGCAGCAGGCCGTGGCCACCGACCCGTGGGCCAGCCAGGCCGGCTCGGCCGACCCGTGGGCCTCCCGCGCGCCCGTCGCCACCGAGGTCGCCCCCGTGGCCGACGTGGCCGTTGCCGACGTGACCACTACTGACGTGACCGCCGCCGCCCCGTCGGCCGAGGTCGCCTCCGGTGAGGCGCACATGTTGACCAACGAGGAGATGGACGAGCTGGGCTCCGAGCAGCCGCCGACCATGGACGAGGTCAACGACGGGCTCGACGAGGTCCGTCAGGAGCTCGAGGACGAGGACGACCGCCCCGGTCGCCACCGCGCCTGAAGGTTCCGGCCCGGAGCACGCTCTGGGCGCTGAGCACCGAGGACGCCCCCGCCACTTCCGGCGGGGGCGTCCTGCTGTCCTCCGCCGCCCGACCGTGCGGGGTTTCGGGGGACCTACGGGTTTGCTCGCTCCTGGCGAGCAAACCCGTAGGGCCGAGCGAGCCCGCAGGTACGTGCCGCGGCGGGTGGGTTCGCGACACACCGGATCGGGGCCGCGTCGTCGCTGCTCAGCGCACCTACGCTGGCGTCGGGGAGCGGACCGCACTGCTGGTGGTCCGGCCCCACCACGTGGACGAGCCGGGAGGAGAGCGCGGGATGTCGCTGCCAGTGCACCGTGACGACCCCTCCGCACCCCGCCGGGCCAGCCGACCTTCCGCCCGTCCTGCCGACGGCCCCGAGATGCTCCGGGCCCCGGCGCGCACCCACGAGCGCCGACTGACCGCGGACCGAGGCCCGGACCTGCTCGAGCGGGGGGAGACCGCATACCCCCAGGGATCCCGACCCGCGCCACAGCGCAGGCGAGGCGGCCGCGGACCGCGCGACCTCGATCCCCGTCCCGGCATCATCCCCGGCCTCGACGGCATCCGGGCGATCGCGATCATCGCCGTCCTGATCTTCCACTTCACGCCGACGGTGCTGCCCGGCGGCTATCTGGGCGTGGACGTCTTCTTCGTCCTGTCCGGCTTCCTCATCACCACGCTGCTGCTGCGCGAGGTGGACCGGAAGGGCCGGATCGACCTGCTCGGCTTCTGGCGGCGGCGGGCCAGACGGCTGCTGCCGGCCCTGGTCCTCGTGGTCGTCACCACGGTCACGGTGGCCCGGCTCATCGGCGGCGACCTGCTGGTCGGCATCGGTCGGCAGGCGTTGGGCGCGCTGACCTTCACCACCAACTGGCTGGAGATCGCGGCGGGGGCGAGCTACTTCCACAGCACCAGCCCGATCCTGTTCGTCAACTTCTGGTCGCTGGCGGTGGAGGAGCAGTTCTACCTCCTGTGGCCGGTCTCGCTGGTGCTGGTCCTGGCGCTGACCCGGACGGCGCGGCAGCGGGTCATCGCGGTGGCCGCGATCGGGCTGGCCAGCGCGGTGGCGATGGCCGCGCTCTACACCCCGGGGGAGGACGCGACCCGCGTCTACTACGGCACCGACACTCACCTGATGGGCCTGATGGCCGGCGCCGCCTTCGCCCTGGCGTGGGCCGACCCGCGCAGCCGCGCAGGACTGCGCTCGCGGGCGTGGCGGCGCTGGCGCGGGGTCGCCGTGCTGGGCGCCTGCGTGATGCTCGCCGCCCTGATGCGCTGGATGAGCGACACCAGCGCCCTGACCTTCCGCGGCGGCATCCTGCTGGCCTCGCTGGCCACCGTGGTCCTCATCGCGGGCCTGCTGGAGTCGCCGAGCCTGTGGCGGCGGCTGGCCGAGCTGCGGCCGGTGACCTGGCTGGGGGAGCGGTCCTACGGCATCTACCTGTGGCACTGGCCGGTCCTGATCATCATGGGCGCCCTGGTGCCCTTCGCCCCCGGCACGGGCCACGGGGCGGTCGTGCTCGGCACCGCGCTGGCGATCACGCTGGGGCTGTCGGCGCTGTCCTACCGCTTCCTGGAGCAGCCGGTGCGCCAGCTCGGGCTGCGCGCCAGCATCCGGCGGTTCTTCGGCTGGCTGGCCACCCCGTGGCAGGAGAGCAAGGGTCCGCGGATCATCGCCGCCCTGCTCGCGCTGATGCTCATCGCCACCGTGGTCGCGGTCGCCACCGCTCCGGACAAGTCGGCCACCCAGACCCAGATCGAGGAGACCGAGGCCCGGCTGGCCAGGGGCGCCGGCACCGACGGCGCCGACGAGGCGAGCGGGGCGAAGGAGAGCGCCGACGCCGGGGCCGCCGCGGGCGCGGCGGGTGGCGACGTCCGGGGGCTGGACGGCGCCGCGATGGGTGGCGGGCTCGGGCTGGACGGCGAGGTCGCCGGCGGTGCGGGTGCGAAGGCCGACGGCAAGGACGGCAGCGACGAGAACGCCGACTCGGGCAAGGACTCCGGCAAGGACTCGGGCAAGGACTCCGGGAAGGCCGACGAGAAGTCCGGCACGGACGACGCCGCGAGCGACGAGGGCAAGGACGACGAGGGCAAGGACAAGGACGCCGACGCCAAGGACGCGGCCCCCGGCGCGGTCACGGTCAACGGCTCGGAGTTCACCCCCGACGCCGAGGACCTGCTCGTGCCCGACAGCGCGACCATGACCGCCATCGGCGACTCGCTGGTGGTGACCAGCGCCGACGGTCTGACCTACCGCTTCTCGGACATCAACTACCTGGCCAAGTCCAACCGCAAGTGGGCCGACGCCGAGCCGCTCATCACCGCCGGGATCGCCGAGGGCGCCGTGCGCGACAACGTGGTGCTCCACCTGGGCAGCAACGCCGGCGTCGACGAGAAGGCGCTGCGCCGCACGCTGGAGGCGCTCGGTCCCGACCGCAACGTCGTGGTCATGGACCTCTACGTCGTCTCCTCCTTCACCGACAGCTCCAACAAGGCCATCCGGGAGATCGTGGCCGACTTCCCCAACGCCGTGGTCGGCAGGTGGAACGCCACCATCAGCGAGCAGCCCGAAGCCCTCCAGGCCGACAAGGTCCACCCCGACATCGAGGGGATGCACGTCTACGCCGAGGTCGTCGCCGAAGCCTTCGACGAGCTCGCGCGACGGGGCTGAGGACGCGCGCCACCGCATATCCCTCAGAAGTCCCGTCGGAAGTCCTCCCAGAACTCCCACCAGAACTCCCACCAGAAGTGGTCGGTGCCCGGCCGCCTGTGGCAGGCTCGACCCGTGAACATCATCTTCGTGGAGCCCCACTTCCCGCGGAACCAGCGGGAGTTCCCCCGGGCCCTGGCCGCGGTCGGCGCCAACGTGATCGGCATCGGCGAGACCCCCTGGGACTACCTCGACGACGAGCTCAAGAGCTGGATGGTCCACTACGAGCAGGTCGGCTCGGTGACCGACCGCTACCAGATGACCGAGACCGTGCGGCGGATCCAGGGCATGGTCTGGGTCGACAAGCTCGAGTCCACGATCGAGGCGCACCAGATGGTCGCGGCCCAGGTCCGCGAGGACCTCGGCATCCCCGGCACCTCCGTGCGCACCACCTGGCTGTGCCGCGACAAGCCCTCGATGAAGGACGCCCTGCGCGCCGCCGGCGTCCCGACCGCAGTCTCGACCGGGGCCGACAACGCCGAGCAGGTCTGGGAGTTCGCCCGCCAGGTCGGCTATCCCCTCATCGTCAAGCCGCGTGACGCGGCCGGCGCGGCCGGGACCAGCCGGGTCGACAACGACACCCAGCTCACGGCAGCCCTGGAGTCGATGGGGGGCTACGACTCGATCGCGGTCGAGGAGTTCGTCGAGGGCCACGAGGGCTTCTACGACACGATCACCATCGACGGCCAGATCGTCACCGACTTCGCCTCCCACTACTTCCCCGGGATCCTCGAGGCCATGCGCACGCGGTGGATCTCGCCGATGTTCATCGCCACCAACCGGGTCGAGGGCGGCGGGCTCTACGACGAGATCCGCGAGATGGGCCACCGCGTCAACCAGGCCCTGGGCATCACCACCTCGGCCACCCACATGGAGTGGTTCCACGGCCCCAAGGGGCTGAAGTTCAGCGAGATCGGCGCCCGGCCGCCGGGCGTGGGCTGCTGGGACCTCTACAACGCGGCCAACGACATGGACGTCTACCGCGCCTGGGCCGAGGCGATCGTGCACGGCCGCGTGACCCAGACCCCCAGCCGCAGCCACTCCGCGGGCATCGTGGCGCTGCGCCCCGACCACGACGGGCAGATCAAGGGCTACTCGGGCCTGGAGGAGATCGAGAACCGCTACGGCCGCTGGATCATCGACGCCCACATCCCGCACGCGGGCACCGGCACCCAGCCGATCGAGGCCGGCTTCATGGCCAACGCCTGGATCCGGATGAAGCACCCGGACTTCGACCAGCTCAAGGCGATGCTCGACGACGTCGGCCGGACCGTCCACGTCTATGCCGGCTGACGGGACGACGCCCGACGGAGCACGGTCCGACGCAGCACGGTCCGACGGAGGATCCGACCAGGCAGGAAGCGCGCAGCAGGCCTGCATCACCCTCCTCGGCCCCCAGCGCAACCCGCGCCTGCGCAGCGTCATCTCCACGCTCGACCTCGAGGGCCGGCACTTCGCCACCATCACCGCCGGCTGGCGCGACCGGGAGGACGAGGACGCGCTGCTGGTCGAGGAGCTGGGCGGACGCACCACCAACCTGCTCCTGTGGAATCTCATGCAGCAGGTCTGGGAGGCCGACCCGGAGCTGGCGCGCGCCGACCGCGAGCGCCGGACCCGGATGGGCGAGCTGCAGTCGCTCTACCTGATCGGCGTCGAGCAGGCCGCCGCCGGGCTGCAGCGGATCCACGGCCACCAGGGCAGCGACGAGCTGATCCGGGAGATCGCCGTCCGCGACGCCTTCGCGATCATCCGCGACATGGACGAGCGGCACCTGGCGCGGGTCGAGGAGCTGCACCACGACTACTTCGACCGCTACCAGCCCCAGCACCGCGACGCCGTCGCGCACGCCCGCTATCTGGTCGGCGAGGCGATCAACGGCACCGACGCCGTCGTCATCACCGGCGGGCACGTCGGGGTCCTGCTCGGGGCGATGCACCTGTTCAACATCGGTCCGGCGCTGGCCGGGATGGACGCCGACGTGGAGGGCCGCGCCGTCTCCACGCCCAATCTCTACCGGCCGATCATCGCCTGGGGGGCCGGCGCGATGGTGCTCACCGAGCGGGTGCTGCTCTTCTACGACAACTCGGTGACCAGCCCCGGGGTGTCCGAGATGCTCATGCGCGGCCTGGGCCTGACCCGCGGGATCGTGGCCCTCCCGTCGGCGCGGGACCGCCTCGATCTCAAGGACTCTCTGCGTATGCGGCTTCTCGCCGAGCGCTGCCGACCCGCCACTCCTCTGCTCCTGGACGAGCACGCCGAGGTGACGCTGCGCCCGGACGGGACCCTGCCACCGGGAGCGCGGATGGTCGCGCCCGACGGCACGGTGACCGTCGACGAGGGTGAGGGGGCCGCATGACCCTGCCCACCCCATACCCCATGCCTCCGCGGCACAAGGGCAAGCTGGCCATCAACACCCTGCGCTCGCAGGGCCGTCCGACGGCCGCCGACATCGACCGCTTCATCGCGCGGCGGCAGGTGCCGATCGTCGAGGGGCCGAAGTGCACCTTCCTCTACCGCGGCGAGGCGGACGCGGTCGCGGTGCGGCACCGGATCGTCAACCAGCCGCAGCACGTGCCGATGAAGAAGATCGAGCCGGTCGACGGGCTGCCGCTGTGGTTCGTGACGATCGAGCTGCCGGCCCACTCACGGGTCGAGTATCAGATCGAGGTGCGCACCGGCGCGGCCTACGAGACCTTCAACGACCCGCTCAACCCGCACGTGGCGCACAGCCCCGTGGGCTCCTCGAGCGTGCTGCAGGCTGCCGGCTACGAGACCCCCGAATGGGTGCTGCCGCAGGCCGACGCGCGGCCGGGGGAGATGATCGACTTCCGGATGCACTCGCGGGCGCTGCGGCGGATGACGCACAACCGGATCTACCTGCCGGCGCGCTTCCGTCGCTCCAGCGAGTATCCGCTGCTCATCGTGCACGACGGCGACGACTACGTGACCTATGCCGCGATGCAGACGGTCCTGGACAATCTCATCCACGACCTCGACATGGCCTCCACGATCGTGGTCTTCTCCAACCCCGGCGACCGGCTGCGGGAGTATCCGAACTACTCCCCGCACGCGGGCCATCTCGTGCGCGAGCTGGTGCCGGCGATCGAGGAGCAGCTGCCGGTGCTGCGGCGGGCCGACGCGCGGTGCCTGATGGGCGCGAGCTTCGGGGCGGTGGCCTCGCTGTCGACGGCCTACCGCAACCCCGGCGACTTCGGGAACCTGCTGCTCCAGTCCGGGTCGTTCGTCTTCACCGACATCGGCAGCGAGCACGGCGGCGGCCCGGCCTTCGACCCGGTCGTGAAGTTCATGAACCGGTATCGCGAGCGGCCGCGCAAGGTCGCCGACCGGATGTTCATCAGCTGCGGGGTCTACGAGCCACTGATCACGCACAACCGCTCGATGGTGCCGGTCTTCGAGTCCACCGGTGCGCAGGTGCGCTATGTAGAGTCACGGGACGGACACTCGTGGGAGAACTGGCGCGACCGGCTCCGTGAGGGTCTGTCGTGGGTCTTCCCCGGCCCGCAGAAGCTTGTCTACGAATAATCTGATAACCCTCTATATCGACCTAGGAGGCCCTCGATGGCCATGACCTACCTGCTCGTCGACGGCGAGAACATCGACGCCACGCTCGGCAACTCGATCCTCGGCCGGCGCCCGACGCCGGAGGAGCGCCCGCGCTGGGACCGGCTGCTCGGCTTCGCCCAGGACACCTGGGGCCAGCCGGCGCACGGGCTGTTCTTCCTCAACGCCAGCTCGGGGCTGCCGATGTCCTTCGTGCAGGCGCTGCGGGCGCTGGGCTACGTGCCCGTGCCGCTGTCGGGCTCCGGCGACCAGAAGGTCGTCGACATGGCCATCCAGAAGACCCTCGAGGCGCTCGCCGACCGTGACGAGGACGTCATGCTCGTCAGCCACGACGGGGACTTCCTGGAGACGGTCGAGCCGCTGCTGGACGGTGAGCGCCGGGTCGGGGTGGTGGCCTTCGAGGAGTTCCGCAACAGCGGGTTCGCCCCGCTGCGGGCCCAGGGGTTGGAGTTCTTCGACCTCGAGCACGACACCAAGGCCTTCAACGCGCCGCTGCCGCGGCTGCGGATCATCCCGATCGAGGACTTCGACCCGCTGCAGTTCCTCTGACCTGCCGCCCCCGGACCGGGGGTGCGGACGAGGCGGTCTCGCGCCCTCCGACGGCGAGGGTATGCGGTCGCGCGAGCGGCTGCATACCCTCGCCTTCGGGCTGGCTCAGGGCTGCGGGGCGAGGCTGAGGAGCTCGCCGACCTCGCAGCCCAGGACGTCGCAGATGGCGGTGAGGGTCGAGAAGCGCACGGCCTTGGCCCGGTCGTTTTTGAGGACCGAGATGTTGACCGGCGTGACGCCGACGGCCTCGGCGAGCGCGGCGACAGTCATCCCGCGGGCGGCCAGGATCTCGTCGAGGTGGCAGACGATGCGGTGGCCCTCCTCGGGGGGCATCAGACCAGTCCGTCCACGTCGGAGCGCAGCCGGGTGCCGGTCGCGAAGGCCTGCGCGATCGCGGCGACCAGCAGGCCCGCGGCGATCCAGCCCAGGCTGAAGCTGAGGGCGAAGCCGGCCTCGGCGCCGGCGGCCTCCAGGATCTCCGCGCGGGCGATCGCGATGACGACGGAGGCCACGAGCGGCACGACGAGCAGGAGTGCCGCCACGATCCGCAGCCGGGTGACGTTGGCGGGCACGAAGGGCTCGCCGTCGGCCAGGTTGCCGAGGAAGCGGGTCAGCAGGATGGCCGCCCAGACGGCTGCGGCCACGGTCAGGAGGCTGCCGACCAGGAGCAGGGCGAAGTGTCCGGCCCCGACGTCGTCGACCAGGACCTCCGCCCCGACGGGGTTGAGGACCCGGCCGGCACCCGCCGCGTCCTCGGCGGTCTCGACCGGGACCCCGGTCAGGGTGACCTGCCGCCGCAGGATCCAGTCGATGGCGACGAAGGCCGGGTACGCCGCGCTCGCTCCCACGAGCAGCCACAGGATGAGCTGCGTGGCGATGGTGTCGCTCCGGTCGAAGCGCATCCGGTCGCGGCCGGTGCTGGTGCTGGACATGGTCCCTCCCTGTTGGTCGAGGACGGATGGTCCGCCCTATCGTTTTTCGATGCTATCGAGAAACGATAGGAGACGTCAATGGGTTGGGTCGGGCGACGGAGGGCGCGACCACGTACTCGTAGCTATGCCTAGTGACAGAAGGGGCTGATGTGACTATCGTGGTTGCGTCCCTCAGCCAGTCGCACCCCGTCCCTGTCCCCAGGGGTGCACCAGGAGCCCCCATGTCCCGACCGCTCTCCGCCCTGCTCGCCGCCGTCCTCTCGGCCACGCCTGCCACCGCCGGAGCCGGTCCCGTCGCCCCCGCACTGGCCACGACGGAGACCACGACCACCGGCACGACCGAGGCGTCCACCGAGGCGACCCATCGCAGCGCCGAGCTCGGAGCGGTCGAGGCGCCGCTGAGCGATCTGACCACAGGATCCGCCGACGCAGTCCCGACCACCTCCGGCGGTGCCGAGATCTCGGGCGGTGAGCTACCGGATACCGCAGACCCGACGTTGCGGGCGGAGGTCGACACCCCCGAAGGCGTCACCGTCGTCGGGCTGGTCTGGGAGGGCGAGGCGGCCGTCGTCGACCCGGTCACGGGCGTGACCAGCGGGGCGACCGCCAGCGTGCGCGTCCGCCAGGGCGGCGAGTGGGGGCCGTGGCAGAGCCTGGGGGAGTCGATCCCGGCGGACGGCACCGATGACGGCGACGGGCGCTGGGCCACCGACGCGACCGTCGTCGTCGACGCCGAGGACGTGCAGGTCGAGCTCAGCGGTCAGGTGGCCACGGCCCGGGTCGAGACCTGGACCAACGCCGTGACCAGTGATGACATCGCCCGGGTGGCCGCCCTTCCGCCCGTCTCGAGCACGTCCAAGACGCTGCCGATCGGCACCCGCGAGGACTGGGGCGTGGACCGCAGCATCCGCGACACCCCCATCATCTCCAGCACCTCCAAGCTGGGCGTGACCCTGCACCACACGGTGACGGCGCCGGTCTACGACCCGGAAGAGGTGCCGGCCACGCTGCGATCGATCCACAACTACCACGCGCGCACGCTGGGCTGGGGCGACATCGGCTACAACATGTTCGTCGACCAGCACGGACGGGTCTGGGAGGGCCGTGACGGCGGGCTGGAGAAGAATGTCCAGGGCGCCCACGCCGTCGGGATGAACACCGACTGGTTCGGGCTGAGCGTCATCGGCGACCACGAGACGCAGCCGGTCAAGAGCTCGCAGCACACCTCCATCGCGGCGTCGGCGGCCTGGGTGCTCAACACCCACGGCGCCGACGTGCGAGAGACCCGCAGCTACTACAACCGCACCCGTGGGTGGACGCGGACGTTGCCCATCTTCCACGGGCACAAGGACGTCGACTACACCCTGTGCCCGGGCATCAACCTCATCGCGATCATGGACCAGCTCCGGGTCAAGATCGCCACCGAGCAGCTCGCGAGGCGGACCGCCGCGCACCGCGTCGGCGGGGCCGACCGCTACGCCGTGGCTGCGGGCATGGCGCGGGAGGCCTTCCCCCAGGGGACCAGCACCGCTTACCTCGCTGGCGGATACGCCCTGGCCGACGCCCTCGGGGTCGGCCCGGTAGCCGCGCGCAGCGGCTCGGCGGTCCTTCTCACCAAGAGCAGCAGCGTCCCGTCCACGACCTACCAGGCCCTGTCTGCCCTCGGCGTCCGCGAGGTCGTGATCGTCGGTGGCACGGCGACCGTCACCGACGACGTCCGGGCCGCGTTGGTCGCACGTGGCTACACGGTCCGCCGCATCTCCGGCGCCGACCGCTACTCGCTCGCCGCAAACCTGAGCACCCGGCTCCCCACCCTGGGCGGCACCGTCTACGTCGCCAGCGGGGCCACCCAGACGGACGCGCTGAGCGGCTCGGCCGCCGCCGCGGTGAAGGGCGCACCCATGCTGCTGACCAAGAAGGAGGTCGTGCCGTGGGCGACCGAGCGTCGGCTGCGGGAGATCGGCCCGTCCCGGGTGGTCGTGCTCGGCGGGCCGACCACGGTCACCGACGATGTCCTCACCCGCCTGCGGTCAATCGTGCCCTCCGCGCGGGTCGAGCGGATCGGCGGAGCCGACCGTTATGCCGTGAGCGCCGCGGTGGCCAGGGACGCCTTCGGCAGTGCGGGTGCGGCGGTGGTCGCCGCCGGCACCGCTCCCGCGGACGCGATGACCGGGACGCAGGCGGCGGCCCGCCGGAACGCCCCTGTGCTGCTGGTCAAGCAGTCCTGCCGCCCGGCCTCCGTCGGGTCGGCCATGGGCGCGCTCGGGGTCTCCCTGACCGTGCTCGCCGGAGGGACGAACTCGTTGCAGTGGCAGGCCGGCTCGACCAGCTGCTGATCGAGGGGCCACAGGCCTTCTGACATCTGTCGATCACGTCGATCTCGGCAATCTCGGCGACTACGTCGATCTCGGCGACCACGCTGTCCGCCTCCTACGGGTTTGCTCGCCAGGAGCGAGCAAACCCGTAGGGGCCAAGAGGCACGTCTGCGGGGACGTCAAAGGCCCTTCCTGCTGGGCGGGAAAGGCCTCTGACCACGGGTGGAGGCGACCGGACTCGAACCGACAACCCTCTGCTTGCAAAGCAGATGCGCTACCAATTGCGCCACGCCCCCGTGCTGCCCGGTCGAAACCGGGCGGGGTATTCAGTTGGTGATCGGGCAGCTGCTCACTGGCCGGGGGTGGCCCCGACGTCGTCGGTGGCCTCCGCCCAGAGGTCGCGCTCGGCCTGCTGGTCCTGCATCTTCTTCAGGGCGGCCAGGCCGACGGCGGCGGCTGCGAGGACGATGAGGCGCTTCATGACTGTCTCCGTAGGTCGTTCTACTGGGCAGCTGGGGTGGTCGGTGGGCCTAACAGGACTTGAACCTGTGACCTCTTCCTTATCAGGGAAGCGCTCTAACCGTCTGAGCTATAGGCCCGATCCCGCGTGTTCACACGCGAGGACCGAGATTACCCCACCCCTGGCACCCTCTCCAAAATCGCGTCACCGCCGCCGGTCCTCCTTGCACAACTTCTTGCACAGTACGTAGTAGTTGTACTACATTCAGTTACATGACCACGACAGGGGAGATGGTGATCAGGACCCGGGGGCTGACGATGTCCTACGGCGACAAGGTGGTGCTGGACGGCATCGACCTGGACATCCCGCGCGGGCAGGTGGTGGCCCTCCTGGGCCCCAACGGCGCGGGCAAGACGACGACAGTGGAGATCCTCGAAGGCTTCCGCCGGCGCTCCGGCGGGCAGGTCGAGGTCCTCGGCGTCGACCCGGCCACGGCGCCGGAGTCCTGGCGCTCGCGGGTCGGCGTCGTCCTGCAGAGCTGGCGCGACCACGGCACCTGGCAGGTGCGCGAACTGCTCGACGTGATCAGCGCCTACTACCGGCCCTACTCGACCGACGCCGTGCCGCGACCCTGGCCGATCGACGATCTCCTCGAGCGGGTCGGCCTGATCAGCCACGCCACGCACCGCATCGACAAGCTCTCCGGCGGACAGCGTCGTCGGCTCGACGTCGCCGTCGGCCTGGTCGGCCGCCCCGAGTTGCTCTTCCTCGACGAGCCCAGCACCGGACTGGACCCGGCCGGTCGCCGGGACGTCCACGAGCTCATCGCCGACCTCGTCGACCTGGACACCACCATCCTGCTGACCACCCACGACCTGGCCGAGGCCGAGAAGGTCGCCGACCGGCTCCTCATCCTGGCCGGTGGCGGGATCGTCGCCGACGGCAGCCCCGACGCCCTCCGCACCCGCCTCTCCCGCTCCAGCGAGGTCCGCCTGCGTGACCTGACCACGGGGGAGGTGAGCGTGCACGCCGATCCCGATCCGACCGCATACCTGACCCAGGTCCTGACCACCCGTCCCGGCGAGGTGCAGGTCGTGGAGGTGCGCGCCGCCTCGCTCGAGGACGTCTACCTCGACATCGTGCGCCGTGCCGAGTCGGGGGAGGACCTCAGCGGACTAGACGAGATCACCGCGACGACCCACAACCCGGAGGTGGCCCGATGAGCATCCCCACGACCGTGCTGAGGGCCTCGTTGCGACAGGCCCGCACGACGTTGCTGCGCAAGTACACCGCCGCGGGCGGCATCGGCACGATCATCACGTCGGTGATCTTCATCGCCGTGCTGTGGTTCGTCCGCGATCTCGACTTCATCGACGGGGCCGTGATGGCCGGAGGGTTCCTCTTCGCCGGCTTCCTCGCCTTCAGCGTCATCGCGGCGGCCGTCATCGGCATCTCGGCCGAGCTGCAGACGGAGCGGGAGGACGGCACCCTGCTGCGCGCCAAGGCCGTGCCCCACGGCATGACGGGTCACCTGGTCGCCAAGCTCTTCATCACGCCCTTCGACGCGCTGATCCCGGTGCTGCCGATGGTCGTCGCCGGTGTGCTGATGCTGCCCGGTCAGATGCCGTCCAGCGTTGCTGACTGGGCACTCTTCGTGGTGCTCTTCCTGCTCTCGGTCGCCGCGATGATGCCCTGGGGTGCGGTGCTCGGCTCGGTCTTCAAGACCATGATGGGTCTGGTGTGGTCGATGATGGCGATCTATGCGCTGGCCGCCCTGTCGGGTCTCTTCTTTCCCCTGAGCGCGATGCCAGGGTGGCTGCAGTGGCTGGGCCAGGCGACACCTCTCTACTGGATCGGTCACGCCTTCCGCGCGGTGCTGCTTCCGCCGGAGGCGGCTGCGGCCGAGCTCGGTGGTGAGTTCCGGCTGGGGCTGGCGCTGCTGATCCTGCTGGCCTGGGCCGTGGTCGGGCTGATCGTCGCCCCGGTCCTGCTGCGTCGGATGGCGCGGCGCCAGTCGGGCAGCACGGTCGCTGCGGCCCGGGACCGCGTGCTCAGCAAGGGATACTGACCTCGATGACGCCGACGCCAGAGCAGGTCCACAACCGGATCGCGATGCTGCGCGCCGAACGAGGGATCTCCCGCCGTGAGCTCGCCGAGGCGCTCGGGGTGCACTACCAGACCGTGGGCTACCTGGAGCGGGGCGAGTACAGCCCCTCCCTGCACCTCGCGCTGCGCCTGGCACGCTACTTCGAGGTCCCGGTGGAAGTGGTCTTCTCCCTCGAGGAGTTCCCCCGGCTGGGCAGCTGACCGCGCAGTCGGCCCTGGGCCGTTGGGAGCCGTCCAGCCGGTGGCCGGTCAGGCCGGATAGCGTCCCGGCGCCGGCTCGCTGGTCCAGTGCGGCCCGCGCTCGAGGAAGGTCTGCCCGGTCTCGGCCAGCCATCGCGGCTCACGGGTCAACCTGGCGGTCGGGGCGTGGGCCCGCAGCCTGCGGCCGTCGGCGGTCCGTGCCAGTGCCTCGTCGGGGCGCAGCTCGGCGCCCGTGAGCGCTCCTCCCGGACCGACCACCTGCAGGTCGTAGCCAGCGGCGTGCAGCACGTCCAGGACGGCCCCCAGCTTGAGCTGGGCCGGATCCTTCTCGGCACGGATGATCGTCGACAGGGTCAGACGCCAGCACAGGGCCGCGGCGCGCTGGGACACTCTGGCGACGGCTCTCCCGCGGCGGACGGCCACCGGGATCATCGCGATGACGTCTGCGGTCCCACGGGCCTCGACGAGCGCGTCGCACCACGTGGGGTGCACGCGACCCCTGCCGGCCACCACGGGCACGCCCGGACGGAGCCGCCGCAGCTCGGCCGCATACACAGCCGCCAGGACGCCATATCGGGGCCATCTCTGCCCATCATCAGTGCTCATGGCTGACATGGTGAGGCGGGCTGGCCACGGTCGTCACCCGCTGAGGAGGGCGCTGTGCATGACCTGTGGAAGACCTGTGTGGTTGTGGACAAGTGCGCCGCAGGGACTCGCCCGATCGCGGGGATCGATGGCCAGCGGGGAACGGCGGGGTCTGCGGGACTCTTCGGGCCAGGGCGCAGGGGCCATCAACGCCCCTACGGGTTTGCTCGCTGTCAGCGAGCAAACCCGTAGGGGGCGAGGAGCAGGGTTTTCGGGCGTGCGAGAGAGCGGATCTACGCGGGGAGCGGCCCCCGACCTCGCTCGTCTGAGAGGGTCACTCGTCGAAGGGGGTCACTCGTCGGAGAGGGTCAGCTGGGCGCCGCCGACGAGCGCCGCGCAGATGTTGTAGAGGAAGGCGGTGAGGGTGGCCAGCGCCGTCAGGAGGAAGACGTTGAGCACGCCGATGACGGCCGCCAACGACAGCACCCGGCTCAGGCCGAGGTAGTCCATGAGCTCGAAGGAGGGCCCACCGGCCTCACCGCTGGTCACCTTGGTGAGGAAGTCGCTGATGATCGAGAAGACGTTCATCCCCGACAGGACCGTCCACAGCACGCCGACCATGACCACGCCGGCGATGCCGAGCGCGACCGAGACCAGGAAGCTGATCTTCAGGACCGACCACGGGTCGATCCGCTGGGCGGTCAGCCGCACCCGACGCGGGCCTCCGCGGCGGGGGGCACGCTGGCCGCTGCCGGTGCGGGCGGTCGATCCCGGGCGGGCGGCGGGGCGGGCGCCCTGGCCACGACCGGCACTCGCGCCAGCCGCCGAGCCGGAGGCCAGGCCCGCGGTCGCGCCGCGCAGGGCGCGGGCCTTGCGGGCGGCGAGATCGCGGCCCTGGGCGGTGCGCGCCATGGCGCCGTCCTTCATGGCCGCCGCCGTCGACCGCATCCCGGTGCCCTCGCCGGAGGAGCTCCCGGTCGAGGAGCTCCCGGTCGAGGAGTCTGCGGTGGATCCTGCCGGGGACTCCGTGGACTCCGTGGCCTCGGCGGAGGCGGTGCTCTGCCCGTCCGTGCTCATGCATCGCCTCCGGGAGTGGTCTCGTCGGTCTCGCCCGACTGGTCGTCGGGCTGGTCATCGGACTTGTCGTCAGACTTGTCGTCAGACTTGTCGTCGGTCATGTCCTGGGCGTCGGTGACGTCCGTGGACGTCTCCGACGGTACGCCATCTGCCCCACCTGCAACATCATCCGCGCCGTCGAGGGCCTCCTCGATCAGCTCGTCGGCCTCGCCGTTGTCGATGTTGCGGGCCACGGCCACGATCGAGTCGTTCTTGCCGGGGGTGGCGAAGATGACGCCGGAGGTGTCGCGCCCGGTGACCCGGACCTGGTCGATCCGGGAGCGGGTCACGTTGCCGCGCTCCATGACGACCATGACCTCGTCGCCCTCGTCCACGGTCAGGGCGCCGACGAGGTCACCACCCTTGTCGCTGGCCTTGGCCACCTTGATGCCCAGGCCGCCACGTCCCTGGACGCGGTAGGCCGAGACAGGGGTCCGCTTGGCCATGCCCGACTCGAACACCACGAAGACGAAAGGGTCCTCGCCCTGCGGGACCACGGACATGGAGAGCAGGTGGTCCTCGGCGCGGAACTTCATGCCCGTCACCCCGGAGGTGGCGCGCCCCATCGGGCGCAGCGCCTCGTCGGTGGCGGTGAAGCGCACCGACTGTCCCTTGCGCGAGACGAGCAGGATGTCGTCCTCGGCGGAGGTGAGGGCCGCCCCGACCAGCTCGTCGCCGTCGCGCAGGTTGACGGCGATGAGGCCGCCGCTGCGCGGGGAGTCGTAGTCGGTCAGGCGGGTCTTCTTCACCAGGCCGTTGCGGGTCGACAGCACCAGGTAGGGGGCCGCGTCGTAGTCCGGGATGGCCAGGACCTGGGCGATCCGCTCGCCGGGCTGGAAGGCCATCAGGTTGGCCACGTGCTGACCCTTGCCGGTGGGTCCGCCCTCGGGGATCTCGTAGGCCTTGGCCCGGTAGACCCGCCCGGAGTTGGTGAAGAACAGCAGCCAGTGGTGGGTGCTGGTGACGAAGAAGTGCTCCACTACGTCGTCGGCCCGCAGCGCGGCGCCGCGCCGGCCCTTGCCGCCACGGTTCTGGGCGCGGTACTCCCGCACCGGGGTCCGCTTGGCGTAGCCACCGCGGGTGATCGTGACGACCACGTCCTCCTCGGTGATGAGGTCCTCCATCGACATGTCGCCGTCGTAGGGGACGATCTGGGTGCGGCGGTCGTCGCCGTACTTGTCGACGATCTCGGCCAGCTCCTCGGAGATGATCTCCCGCTGCCGGGTCGGCGAGGACAGGATCGCCTCGAACTCGATGATCTGGGCCTCCAGCGCGTCGTGGCGCTCCTGGATCTCCTGACGCTCCAGCGCGGCCAGGCGGCGCAGCTGCAGGTTGAGGATCGCGATGGCCTGGTCGTCGTCGATGCCCAGGAGCTCCTTGAGCCCCTCGCGGGCCTGCTCGGCCGACGGGCTGCGACGGATCAGGGCAATGACCTCGTCCAGGGCGTCCAGCGCCTTGAGATAGCCGCGGTAGACGTGGATCGCGCGCTCGGCCTCCGCCAGCCGGTGCTGGGTGCGGCGGACGATGACGTCGATCTGGTGCTCGACCCAGTGCCGGATGAAGGCCGACAGCGGCAGGGTGCGCGGCACCCCGTCGACCAGGGCCAGCATGTTGGCGCCGAAGGTCTGCTGCAGCTGGGTGTGCTTGTAGAGGTTGTTGAGCACGACCTTGGCGACCGCGTCGCGCTTGAGGACGACCACGAGGCGCTGGCCGGTGCGGCCGGAGGTCTCGTCGCGCAGGTCGGCGATGCCGGTGACCCGGCCCTCGTTGACCAGCTCGGCCATCTTGCGGGCCAGGGAGTCGGGGTTGACCTGGTAGGGCAGCTCGGTGATGACCAGGCAGGTGCGGCCCTGGATCTCCTCGATCTCCACCACGGCGCGCATGATGATCGAGCCGCGGCCGGTGCGGTAGGCCTCCTCGATGCCCTTCTTGCCCATGATGAGCGCCCCGGTGGGGAAGTCCGGCCCGGGGATGATCTCCATGAGCTTCTCGAGCAGCTCCTCCTTGGAGATGTCGGGGTTGTCCAGGAGGAACTGGGCGCCGGCGGCGACCTCGCGCAGGTTGTGCGGCGGGATCTGGGTGGCCATCCCGACCGCGATGCCCGCCGAGCCGTTGACCAGCAGGTTCGGGAACCGGGAGGGCAGGACCGACGGCTCCTTGTTCTTGCCGTCGTAGTTGTCGACCATGTCGACGGTGCTCTCGCGGATGTCGCGGACCATCTCCATGGCCAGCGGCGCCATCCGGCACTCGGTGTAGCGCGGGGCCGCGGCGGGGTCGTCGCCCGGCGTGCCGAAGTTGCCCTGCCCGTCGATGAGCGGGTAGCGCAGCGACCAGTCCTGGACGAGCCGGACCATCGCGTCGTAGATCGCGCTGTCGCCGTGCGGGTGGTAGTTGCCCATGACGTCGCCGACGACGCGGGCGCACTTGTTGAAGCCGCGGTCGGGGCGGTAGCCGCCGTCGTACATCGCGTAGAGCACCCGGCGGTGCACGGGCTTGAGGCCGTCGCGCACGTCGGGCAGCGCACGAGCCACGATGACGCTCATGGCGTACTCGATGTAGCTCTTCTGCATCTCGGCGTTGAGGTCGACGACCTCGACCTTGTCGGTCTCACCGGGGCTGCGGTCCACGGGGGCGAACGTGGGGTCGGGGTTCTCCGCGTCCTGCTCGGCCACCTCGTCGCCGTCGAGTTCCTCGGTGGCCTCGTCGGGGAGGTCGCCGGAGGTGGTGTCGTCGGGGGTGATGTCGTCGGGGGTCTCGTCGTCAGCCATGGGTTCCCTTGGTCAGTTCAGGCACAAGATTGTGGGGGTATGCGGTGCCACGCACCCGGGTGCGTGGCACCGCATACCGATCAGATGTCGAGGAAGCGCACGTCGCGGGCGTTGCGCTGGATGAAGTTGCGGCGGGACTCGACGTCCTCGCCCATGAGCACGGAGAAGATCTCGTCGGCCGCGGCCGCGTCGTCGAGGGAGACGCGCAGGAGCACGCGGGTGTCGGGATTCATCGTGGTCTCCCACAGCTCGGTGTAGTCCATCTCACCCAGACCCTTGTAGCGCTGGATGCCGGTGTCCTTGGGCAAACGGCGACCCTTCTCCAGGCCGGCCTTGACGAGGGCGTCGCGCTCACGGTCGGTGAAGGCGAACTCGTGCTCGGCGTTGGTCCACTTGATGCGGTAGAGCGGCGGCTGGGCGAGGTAGACGTAGCCGGCCTCGATGAGCGGACGCATGAAGCGGAAGAGCAGCGTCAGCAGCAGCGTGCGGATGTGCATGCCGTCGACGTCGGCGTCGGCCATCAGCACGATCTTGTGGTAGCGCGCCTTGGAGATGTCGAAGTCCTCGCCGATCCCGGTGCCGAAGCCGCTGATCAGCGCCTTGACCTCCTGGTTGATGAGGATCTTGTCCAGGCGGGCCTTCTCGACGTTGAGGATCTTGCCGCGGATCGGCAGGATCGCCTGGTTGTGCGGGTTGCGGCCGCGGACGGCCGAGCCGCCGGCGGAGTCACCCTCGACGATGAAGACCTCGGAGATCGTCGGGTCGTTGGACTGGCAGTCGCGCAGCTTGCCGGGCAGGCCGCCGGACTCCAGCAGGCCCTTGCGTCGCGTGGCGTCGCGGGCCTTGCGGGCCGCCATCCGCGCGTGCGCGGCCTGGACGGCCTTGCCGATGATGGCCTTGCCCTCACGGGGGTGGGCGGTGAGCCAGTGGCCGAGCTGGTCGCTCATCGCCGACTGGACGAAGCTGCGGACCTCGGAGTTGCCGAGCTTGGTCTTGGTCTGGCCCTCGAACTGCGGCTCGCCGAGCTTGACCGAGATGACGGCGGTGAGGCCCTCGCGGATGTCCTCGCCGGTGAGGTTGGGGTCCTTCTCCTTGAGCAGCTTGTGCTCCTTGGCGAAGTCGTTGACCAGGCGGGTCAGCGCGGCGCGGAAGCCCTCCTCGTGGGTGCCGCCCTCGTGGGTGTTGACGGCGTTGGCGTAGGTGTGGACCGACTCGGTGTAGGCGCTGGTCCACTGCATCGCGACCTCGAGCTCGAGCATCCGCTCGGGGTCGGTCACGTCGAAGGCGATGACCTCGTCGTGCACGGGCTCGGAGCGCTTGCTCTTGTTGAGGTGGGTGACGTAGTCGAGCAGGCCGTTCTCGTACATGAACGTCACGGTGCGCGGCTTGCTGGCGACCTGGGCCTCGCCCTCGGCCTCCCCGGCGTCGACGGCCTCGGTCACGTCGGTGGTCTCGACGCTCTCGTCGTCCTCGAGCACCTCGTCCTCGTCGAGGTCGAGGGCGTCGGCCGGCGCCGCCACGCGGGGGCGCTCGTCGGTGAGGGTGATCGTCAGGCCCTTGTTGAGGAAGGCCGTCTGCTGGAAGCGGGACTTGATCGTGTCGTAGTCGAAGACCGTGGTGTCGAAGATGTCCTTGGAGGGCCAGAAGGTGACCGTGGTGCCGGTCTCCTCCTCGGGGATCGCCTCGTCCTTGGACAGCGGCGCCTGCGGGACGCCCAGGTGGTAGGTCTGGCGGAAGACGTGGCCGTGCTGGCGGACCGCGACGTCGAAGCGCTCGGAGAGGGCGTTGACGACCGAGGAGCCGACGCCGTGCAGACCGCCGGAGACCTTGTAGCCCCCGCCGCCGAACTTGCCGCCGGCGTGCAGCTGCGTGAGGACGAGCTCGACGGCCGGCTTCTTCTCGACCGGGTGGATGTCGGTGGGGATGCCTCGCCCGTTGTCCTTCACCCGGACGGCGCCGTCGGCCATGATCGTCACGTCGATCCGGTTGGCATACCCGGCCAGGGCCTCGTCGACGGAGTTGTCGACGATCTCCCAGACGAGGTGGTGCAGACCGCGCTCGCCGGTGGAGCCGATATACATGCCCGGGCGCTTGCGCACCGCCTCCAGGCCTTCGAGGACGGTGATCGCCGAGGCGTCGTAGGCGCTGGCGGTGGCCAACGACTCCGGGTCGCCCTGCTCGGGGGTGGCCTCCGGCAGCTCCGGCATCGCCGGCTGCTCCTCCGGATTCTCAGGTCCGTTCGCAGGCACGGTGCTCCTTGGTCGTCGTGGTCGGTCGGCTGTGCGTGTCCCGCGCGCGCGGGCGCGCACGAGAAAATGGGCAACAGGTCTATGTTACCCGCTGGGCCGCCCCGAAACCGCATCTGATGGCCTGTTTTCGGCCTTTCATGGCCGATCTGGCAGGAGAACAGCCGCAGTTCCCATCCCCTGCACGCGACCGAGGCCTCCGAGGGCCCTCAGCGGCCTTTCTGACCTTCCCACCCCGGGCCAGGCGTGAAGAGCTCGGGCGTGGGCGTCCGTGACGTCCCGCAGACCTCAGCCGTAGGTGTCGCGCGGTCCCCGCCCGCCCGAGGAGAGCGGTCCCCGGCGCCAGCTGGGGCCGGCCGGGCCGTGGACAATGATCTCGGTGACCACGCCGGCCCCGACCTCATCCTCGATCTTGCCCAGCACCGTCGACTGGAGCAGCCGCATCTGCGTGGCCCAGGCGGTGGAGGCCGCCCGCACGGTGAGCACGGTGCCTTCGAAGGCGACGACCTCGACGTGCGCCGCGACGTGCTCGCCGACGATCGCTGGCCACCGGCCGATGACGGCACCGACCTGGACCTCGCCGGCCCAGCCCCGGCTGGAGACGAGCCGGTCGATCTCGCGGCCGACCGGGTTGGGCTCGCGGCGGTCCCGCTCCTCCGGTGGGGGCTGGCCCACGGCCCGGCGGCGCCCCGCGCCCGCGGGCGCTCCTGGGCGCAGACCACGCGCGCGGGCCGACCGTCGCGCCCGCCCCAGCGCCTCGCGGGCCGCGTGCAGCGGGTCGTCCGCGTCGGGGGCGCCCGGCTCGTCACTCATCGAGCGGCTCACCGTCGGTCACGTCACCCTCGAGCGCTCCATCCTCGGGCGCTCCACCCTCGAGCGGCCCTCGCGGCGAGATGCTGCCGAGCACGACGTCGAGGATCCGCCCCTCACCCGCGAGCAGCCGGCCCGGCACGTCCTGCGCCACGGCGGCGGTCACCAGCACCTGCTCGCAGTCGGCGACGAGGTCGGCCAGCCGCTCGCGGCGTCCCGAGTCCAGCTCGGCGAAGACATCGTCGAGGACCAGGACCGGGTCGGTGCCCAGGTCGTGGCGCAGCAGGTGGAAGCCGGCCAGCCGCAGCGACAGCGCCAGGCTCCACGACTCCCCGTGGCTGGCGTAGCCCTTGGCCGGCAGCTCGCCGAGGATCAGCGCCAGGTCGTCGCGGTGCGGCCCGACCAGGCACACGCCCCGCTCCTGCTCCTGGGTGCGCACCCGGGCGATCGAGTCAAGGATCGCGCGGACCAGCTCGTCCTGCTCCGGCACCTCCCCGGCCGCCACCGCCCGCGCCACCGGGTGCTCCTCGGCCAGGCTGCTGCGGTATGCGGCGTCCGCCACCGCCTCGCTGTCGGAGATCGTCCGGTAGGCCTCCGTCAGGTAGGGCCGCAGGTCGCGCAGCAGCCGCAGCCGGGCGTAGAGCAGGGCGCCGCCGATCTGGGCCAGCTGGTCGTCGAAGACCGACAGCGTGGCCAGCGCGGACTCCCGCGCCTCCGCGAGGGTCTGGCCGGGAGCCAGCCGCGGGCCCTCACCCTTGCGGCGTCCTCGTCCCGGCTCGCGCCACAGGTGGGAGGCCGACTTCAGCAGGGCACCCCGCTGCCGGACGGCCTTGTCGTAGTCGGCCCGCACCCCGGCCCACCGGGGCTGGCGCGCGACGAGCAGGTCGTCGAGGAAGCGGCGCCGCTCGGACGGGTCACCCTTGACCAGGGCCAGGTCCTCGGGCGCGAAGAGCACGGTGCGCAGGGTCCCCAGGACGTCGCGCTGCCGGGTCACCGGCGAGCGGTTGAGGCGGGCGCGGTTGGCCCGGCCGGGGATGATCTCCAGCTCGACCAGGGACTCGTGGCCCTCGCGGACCACGGTGGTGCGCACGAAGGCCGAGTCGGCGCCGGCGCGGACCAGAGGTGCATCCTGGGCGACGCGATGACTGGCGAGCGTGGCCACATACCCCGCGGCCTCGACGAGATTGGTCTTGCCCTGGCCGTTGCGGCCCAGGAGCACGGTCACGCCCGGCGTGAGCTCGACCTCGGCGGCCGGATAGCTGCGGAAGTCGGTGACCTCGAGACGACTCAGGTGCACGGCGGCGTCGGCCGCCTCAGCCCTGACCGTCGACGTCGCCGGAGCCGGAGGTCGGACCGGCGCCACCCTCGGTGGACCCGGAGCCCGAGGACGGTCCCGCGTCGTCGGCGCGCTCGCCAGCCTGACCAGCGCCATCCTGACCGGCGTCCGGGCTGTCGCCGCTGTCAGGGTCGCCGACGCGCTCGCCGCCGTCGTGCTTGGGCTCGGCGCCCTGGTGCACCTCGACCTGGCCCTCGTCGAGGTCGGGGTCGTCGAGCATCTTGACGGCGTGGCCGCCGAACTGGCCGCGCAGCGCCGCCACCATCTGCATCGCGGGGGAGTTCTCCTGGCGCGAGGCGAAGCGGGCGAAGAGCGCGGCGCTGATGACCGGCATCGGGACGGCCATCTCGATGGCCTCCTCGACGGTCCAGCGGCCCTCGCCGGAGTCGGTGGTGTAGGCGCTGATGCCCTTGAGCTCAGGGGTCTCGTCCAGGGCCTTGACCGACAGGTCCAGCAGCCAGGAGCGCACGACGGTGCCCCGGCTCCAGGCCTGGAAGCAGCCCTTGACGTCCTTGACGATGTCCTTGGCCGCGAGGAGCTCGTAGCCCTCGGCGTAGGCGTGCATCAGGCCGTACTCGATGCCGTTGTGCACCATCTTGGCGTAGTGGCCCGCGCCGACGTCGCCGGCGTGGACGAAGCCCTCCTCGCGGGGTCCCTCGGGACGGAGGGCGTCGAAGATCGGCATCGCGATCTCGACGTGCTCGGGGCGGCCGCCGCACATGAGGCCGTAGCCGTTCTCCAGGCCCCAGATGCCGCCGGAGACGCCGCAGTCGACGTAGCCGATGCCCTTGGGGGCCAAGATGGCGTCGAGCTCGACGTCCTCGGTGAACTTGCTGTTGCCGCCCTCGATGACGAGGTCACCCTCGGAGAGCAGCTCGCCGAGGGTCTCGACGGTCGAGCGGGTGGGGTCGCCGTGCGGGACCATCACCCACACCACGCGCGGGGACTCGAGCGCCTCGACCATCGCCTCGAGGCTGTCGACGTCGCGAAGGGACTCGTCCAGGTCGTAGCCCACGACCTCGTGCCCGGCACGGCGCAGCCGCTCGCGCATGTTGCCGCCCATCTTGCCCAGGCCGATCATGCCGATCTTCATGTCGTGATGCTCCTCGTGGGGACGGGATTCTGACGGGTATGGGGTGGCTCGGGTCGGGTGGTGCGCGGCGGCAGGGGTGGCCGGCCGTCGTGGGTCAGCCCGCGAAGCGGACCGGCATCAGCACGTAGCGGTAGCTCTCGTCGGACTCGCCGTCGATCTCGGCCTGGCCGGACAGGACCGCGGGACGGGAGGGCTGGGTGAAGGCCAGCCGGGTGAACGGGGCGTTGAGCACGCCCAGCCCGTCGAGCAGGAACTGCGGGTTGAAGGCGATCTCGACCTCGGGCCCCTCGAGCGTGGCCGCGACGGCCTCGCTGCCCTGGGCGTCGTCGCCGGTGCCGGCCTCGATCGAGACCTGGCCGTCGGTGAAGCGCAGGCGCACCGGGGTGTTGCGCTCGGCGACGAGCGCCACGCGGCGGACGGCGTCGGTGAGCTCGTGGGTGTCGACGACCGCGACGGTGTCCACCGAGGTCGGGAAGATCGAGGTGACCTTGGGGTACTCGCCGTCGAGCAGGCGGGTGGTGGTACGGCGCTGACCGGCCTCGAAGCCGACCAGGCCGTCCGAGCGCTGACCGTCGCCGAAGGACACGTTCACCGAGGCCGCGGCGCCGAGGGACTTGGCGGTCTCGGACAGGGTCCGGGCCGGGATGAGGGAGACGTGGCTGGCGTCGGAGGTGTTGGGGGTCCAGGTCAGCTCACGCATCGCCAGGCGGTAGCGGTCGGTGGCCAGCATGGTGATCTTCTCGCCGTCGATCTCGACGCGGACGCCGGTGAGGATCGGCAGGGTGTCGCCACGGTCGGCGGCCACCGAGACCTGGTGCACGGCCTGGGTGAAGACGTCGCCGGCGACGGTGCCGCTGGCCTCGGCCTGGGTCGGCAGCTGCGGGTAGTCACCCACCGGCATCTGGATCAGGGCGAACCGGCTGGACCCGCAGGTGAGCTGGACCTTGGCACCGTCGGTGGCGACCTCGACCGGCTTGGCCGGCAGGTTGCGGGCGATGTCGGCCAGCAGCCGACCCAGCACCAGGACCTGACCGCCCTCGCTGACGTCGGCCTCGACGGTCACGGTGGCCGAGACCTCGTAGTCGTAGGCCGACAGGGTCAGCGTGCCCTCCTCGTCGGCGGTCAGCAGGACACCGGCCAGGACGGGGACGGGCGGGCGGTTGCTCAGGCCACGGACGACCCAGGCCACGGCCTCGGAGAGGACATCGCGCTCGACACGAAACTTCACGACATACAGCCTTTCGGCTCACACGGATGACAAGATCCACGGCGCCTCCGTCCTGGAGGCGTGCGGAAGTGCAGCATGTCACGACTCGCGAGGCCTCGTCCACGGAGGGTGCCGAAGAGGTGATTCGGTCCGCGCCGCATCCCTGCACAACCCCAGGGACGCGGGGCGAGGTTCTGGTCCTGAGTGTAGGTAGTAGTCGTCATCGGGCCTGTGGACACTGTGGATAACTCCTGTGCGGCGGCCCTCTTCCTGCAGGTCGGAGCGCGTCTGCCCCTCCTCGTTCAGGTTGTGTACCTCGGGTGGACACCCTTGTGCGTGGCCGCAGCGTGGTTGTGGATGCTCCGGGTCGATCCACACGCCGGTCCTGGTCGTCTACCGCTCGTCCCCAGCCTGACCTGCGGTTCTCCGCATGTCATCCCCAGGTCCGTGCACAGGCTCCCAGGCCTGCGGTGGGCGCGCGAGGGCACCCGGGCGCGTGCCGGATGTGACGAAGGTGAACGGTGAGCAACAACGCACAGGGTTATCCACAGGTGTGGACAACGGCAGGGCCGGGGTGATTCACCCCGGGACATCAGCAGGGGGGACGTCGGTGGGCGTCAGCGGACGCTGGCCTTGCGGATGATGCCCGTGAGCTCGGTGATCTGGTCGTAGAGCGCGCGCCGCTCGCCGATCTGCTGGCGGATCTTGCGCTCGGCGTGCATCACCGTGGTGTGGTCGCGGCCGCCGAAGGCCTCGCCGATCTGCGGCAGGGACATCTCGGTCAGCTCGCGGCACAGGTACATCGCGGCCTGGCGGGCGTTGACCAGGGAGCGCGAGCGCGAGGTGCCGCACAGCTCCTCGCGGGTGATCCCGAAGTAGTCGGCGACCACGTTGATGATCGTGGGCGCGGTGATCGAGGCGTCGCTGCTGGGGATGATGTCCTTGAGGACGTGCGCGGCCAGCTCGGCGTCGGGGACGCGGCTGGACAGGGAGGCGAAGGCGGCCACCCGGATGAGGGCACCCTCCAGCTCGCGGATGTTGGTGGTGATCTTGGTGCCGATCAGCTCGAGCACCTCGTCGGGCAGCTCCATCCGCTCCTGGGCGGCCTTCTTCTGCAGGATCGCGATCCTGGTCTCCAGGTCCGGCGGCTGCACGTCGGTCAGCAGGCCCCACTCGAACCGGCTGCGCAGCCGCTCGGCGAAGCCGGAGAGCAGCTTGGGCGGCTGGTCGGAGGTGATCACGACCTGCTTCTCGCTGTTGTGCAGGGTGTTGAAGGTGTGGAAGAACTCCTCGACCGTCTGCTCCTTGCCCTGCAGGAACTGGATGTCGTCGATGAGCAGGAAGTCCACGTTGCGGTAGCGCCGCTGGAAGGCTCCGGCCTTGTCGTCGCGGATGCTGTTGATGAAGTCGTTGGTGAACTCCTCGGAGTTCACGTAGCGCACCCGGACCCCCGGGTAGAGGCTGCGGGCGTAGTGGCCGATCGCGTGCAGCAGGTGCGTCTTGCCCAGGCCCGACTCCCCGTAGATGAACAGCGGGTTGTAGGCGCGGGCCGGTGACTCGGCGACCGCGAGCGAGGCAGCGTGGGCGAACCGGTTGGAGCTGCCGGAGACAAAGGTCTCGAAGGTGTACTTGGGGTTGAGGCGGGCATCCTCGGCGGAGGCGGACGCGGAGGCCAGCGCGGAGCCGTTGAGCCCGGCCCCGGCGCCCCCGCCGAGCCGCCCGCCGCCCTGCACGGGGGCGGGGGTCGACTGCTGCGTGCTCGAGGTGGCCTGCTGGTCCGTCTCCTGGGCGGCCTGGTGGCCGGGACGCGCGGCCGGCGGCTCCGGGGGGTCGCCGTTGCCCTCGTCCTCGATCTGCCGGCGCAGGTCCTCGTCGACGGTGATCGCCAGGCGGACCTCGTGGCCCAGCTCGCCGGCCAGGGCCTCGACGATCGGCTCGCGCAGCGAGGTCTCGAGCATGTCCTTGGTGTGCGCGTAGGGCACGGCCAGCAGCGCGGTGGAGTCCAGGAGGCCGACGAAGCGGGTCAGACCGACGAAGGCGCGCTCACGGGGGGCGAGCCCCTTGTCGTCGAGGGCGGAGACGACGCGTTGCCACACGGAAGAGGTATCTGCCGGGGGCAGTTGCGTCATGGGGTGCCAGTCCTTCACGTCGGTTCTGAACAGACCCATCATGGGCCAGCCGTCCACACAAGTTATCCACAGGCTGTGGATACACCGGTGGACGACGAGGCGGAAGACGTGACCGTAACAAGCCCGAGGCGGGTCGGGCAAGTGGCCTGGAGGACGATTCTTGCACCCCTCGGCGTGTCGCACGCAGGGGGTCCGGTCGTTGTCGCAGGATGACGGGTTCGCCGCTCACGACCGCCGGGAGACCGTGGCGGTTTGACCTGTCGGACCGGCTCCCGTACCGTGGAGTCGGCCCATTTCTCGGCCACTTTCGCCTGCCCATGGGTGAGCGTCGTCCCGGTTCGCTCCGGTATGCGGCGCACACGTGGGTTTTCGTGGGTGGCCGGCGTGATCGGGCCCACCCCACCTGACCTCGGTCATGGCTCCGGCACCGTCGGACGACCGCCATGAACCGCATCCACGGATGTCTCGCTCGAGCCATCCCCGTCCTCGGAGCACGAAGCCATGAGCAAGCGCACCTTCCAGCCCAACAACCGTCGCCGCGCCAAGAAGCACGGCTTCCGTCTGCGCATGCGCACCCGCGCCGGCCGCGCCATCCTGGCCGCGCGCCGCCGCAAGGGCCGCGCCGAGCTGTCTGCCTGAGAGCCGACGCCGGCCCGGCGCTGCATGCTGCCGAAGCGCCACCGCCTGACGCGACCGGAGGACTACCGGTCCGTGCTGCGCGGAGGTGACGGACGGCGTCGACGCAGGGTCGGGACCGACCTGCTCGTCGTGCACGCCGCCCTCGCCGACAACCCCGAGCTCACGCGCCCGCCGCGCGTGGGCTTCGTGGTGTCCAAGGCCGTCGGTGGCTCGGTGGTGCGTCACCGCGTCGTCCGACGTCTGCGCGCCCAGATGGCTGGCCGGCTCGACCTCCTGGACGCGGGGACCGACCTGGTCGTCCGCGCCCAGCCACCGGCCGCCCAGGCCAGCTCGGCACAGCTGGGGGAAGCCCTGGACCACAGCCTGGGCCGCATCCGGCGGGGTGAGGGCCGATGATGGCGCAGGATGGGCCGGTGACGGCTCACGAACGGCACGACCACGGGGGTGTCGCCGAGATGCGTGACGTGCACCGTGGGGGCGTCGGCGCCGGAGAGCGTCGGTCCGTGACCGCGATGCCCCTGGTCTGGCTCGTGCGGCTCTACCAGTGGACCATCTCCCCGATCCTGGGCCCGGTCTGCCGCTACTACCCCTCCTGCTCGGCCTACTCGGTCACGGCCCTGGAGCGTTTCGGCCCGGTCCGCGGTCTGTGGCTCACCGGCCGACGGCTGCTGCGCTGCAATCCCTTCGCGCGAGGAGGCGTGGACCACGTCCCGCCCCGCGCCTCATCCGCTCCCGCCCCGGCCACGCCCCGCGAGGGCGATGCCGGGGTGACCACACCGGTGAGCCTGGCTCACCACCGACACTGAGGACCTCATGGGATTCTTCGACACGATCCTCTTCCCCTTCATCTGGTTCGACTCGGCCATCCTGGTCGGCTTCGAGTGGCTCCTGGTCAAGCTGGGGATGAGCGACACCAGCGGCTGGACCTGGGTGCTGGCCATCATCGGCCTGGTCATCACGCTCCGTGCGCTGCTGACCCCCCTGATGATCCGCCAGATCAAGAGCCAGCGACGCCTGCAGATCGTGCAGCCGGAGTTGATGAAGATCCAGGCCAAGTACAAGGGCAAGCGCGACCAGGCCTCCCAGAAGGCGATGCAGGAGGAGACCTTCGGTCTCTACCGCGAGGCCGGCGCCAATCCGTTCGGTGCCTGCCTGCCGATCCTGATCCAGATGCCCTTCTTCTTCGCGCTCTTCCGTCTGCTGAACAGCGCCGCGGCCGTCCGCGACGGCCGGGCCGAGCCCCTGGGCATGTTCAACCGTGAGCTGGCCACCAAGATGGCCGACTCGGAGATCTTCAACGCCGGGCTGACCTCGACCTTCCTGCACGACTCGGACCTGTCGGCCAAGATCCTCTCGGCCATCCTGATCCTCATCATGTCGGCGACGCAGTTCATCACCAGCCACCAGCTGATGCGCCAGAACATGTCGCCCGAGGCCCTCAACAGCCCGATGGCCCGTCAGCAGCAGATGCTGATCTACATCTTCCCGATCATCTTCGCGGTGACCGGCGTCAACTTCCCCGTCGCCCTGCTCATCTACTGGACCGTGAGCAACTTCTGGACGATGGGCCAGCAGTTCTTCGTGATCCGCAACATGCCCGCTCCCGGCTCGCCCGCCGAGGAGGCCTACCGGGCCCGGATGGCCAAGAAGGGCAAGGAGGCCGTGGGCATCCAGCTGAAGAACCCCAAGCTGATGGCCGAGCGTGAGGCCGCCGAGGCCCAGGCGGCGACGAAGCCCACCGGCCAGCGGGTCCAGCCCAAGAGCAAGAAGCGCGCCAAGAAGCGCTGACCTGAACCAAGGAGACCACCTGATGAGCACCACTCCCGAGACCCCGGACGCCGTCGACGAGACCCTGGACGGTCAGCAGCCCGAGGCCCTGAGCGCCGAGACCGTCACGACGGGCGAGCCCGTGGCCGCCGGCGAGGACACCGCCGTCGCTGCCGGCGAGGACACCGCCGTCGCTGCCGGCGAGGACGCCGCTGTGGCTGACGCGTCGCCCTCCTCCGGTGCCGCCCGAGGCCGTCGTGCCGCCAAGACCGAGGACCTGGTCCGCGAGGGCGAGATCGCCGCGGACTTCCTCGAGGCGCTGCTGGACATCGCCGACCTGGCCGGAGACCTCGAGGTCGACATCGACGGCAACCGGGCCGCCGTGGCGATCGTCGACTCGGAGGACGGCGTGGCACCCCGGCGCCTCGTCGGGCCCGGTGGCCAGGTCCTGGACGCCCTGCAGGAGCTGACCCGGCTCGCCGTGCAGGCCGAGACCGGTGAGCGGAGCTGGCTCATGCTGGACGTCGCCGGCCACCGCTCCGACCGCAAGGCCGAGCTGGTCCGCCAGGCCCGGACCGCTATCGAGGAGGTCAAGCAGACCGGCCGGCGCGCCGAGCTGGAGCCGATGTCCGCCTTCGAGCGCAAGGTTGTCCACGACGAGGTCCTGGCCGCGGGTCTGGTCTCGGAGTCCGAGGGTGCCGACCCCTCGCGCTACGTCGTCATCCTTCCTTCCGCCTGAGACCTCAGCTGCGGATCCGCCCGGCAGATCCGCGGTCGACGAACCGTTGTGGGTGATCCCGATGGGTGACAACGATGACTGACATCCCGCCCCCGTCGCGGGCGCTCCCGCACCTCCGGACGAGGCGGAGCGGATCTTCGGCGATCAGCTGGACCTGGCCCGTCGCTATGCCGACCTGCTCGCGACGACCGGGATCTCCCACGGACTGGTGGGTCCGCGCGAGGCTCCCCGGCTCTGGGAGCGTCACCTGGTGAACTGCGCGGTGATGCACGGCCTGATCCCCGAGGGGGCGTTGGTCGCCGACATCGGTTCGGGTGCCGGACTTCCGGGGATCGTGCTGGCCATCGTGCGTCCGGACCTGACGGTCCATCTGATCGAGCCGCTGCTGCGACGGACGGTCTGGCTGGAGGACACGGTCTCGGCGCTGGAGCTGCCCAACGTGCAGATCCACCGGGGCAGGGCCGACGAGATCTCCCTCGACCCGCTCGTGCCCTACGCGACCGCGCGTGCGGTGGCGTCGCTCGACAAGCTGGTGCGCTGGTCCTTCCCGCTGCTCGCTCCCGGTGGCCGGCTGCTCGCGCTCAAGGGCGAGGCCGCCCAGGCGGAGCTGGATCAGGTCGCCCCGGCGCTGGACCGGATCGGTGTCCCCCACAGCGCGGTCCACCTCGTGGGTGAGGGACAGGTCAGCGAGCCCGTCCGCGTGGTGGAGATCGTCCTGCCCGACAGCCTTCCCCGCAACCTCGACCGAGTGATGGCCGGGGCTGGTGGGGGCAAAGGGGCGAAGAAGCGCGGTCAGTCGCGGGCCAAGGCCTCCAGGATGCGCTCCAGGTCCTCCTGACCCGCGAACTCCACGGTGATCTTGCCCTTGTGGCGGCCCATCATGACCTGGACGCGCGTCTCCAGCCGCTCGGACAGGTCGTCAGCCACGCGCTGAAGCTCGGGAGCAACCTCCCGCCGGGTCTGGGTGCGGCGAGTCTTCGCGGGGCCGTCCCCTCCGAGCAGCACGATCTCTTCCACCGACCGGACCGACAATCCTTCCGCGACGATGCGCTGGGCCAGCCGTTCCATCGCGGCTCCGTCCTCCAGGCCGAGCAGGGCCCGAGCGTGCCCGGCGCTGAGCACCCCGGAGGCGACCCGGCGCTGCACCAGCGGGGGCAGCTTGAGCAGCCGGATGGTGTTGGAGATCTGCGGACGTGAGCGGCCGATGCGCCCGGCCAGCACGTCGTGGGTGCAGCCGAAGTCGTCGAGCAGCTGCTGGTAGGCAGCCGCCTCCTCGAGCGGGTTGAGCTGAGCCCGGTGCAGGTTCTCCAGCAGCGCGTCGCGCAGCATGTGCTCGTCGTCGGTCTCGCGCACGATCGCCGGGATCGTGTCGAGGCCCGCCTCCTGGGTGGCCCGCAGGCGCCGCTCGCCCATGACGAGTTCGTAGCGAACCTGCTGTTCAGAGCCCTGTGAGGCCTGATCCTCGCCCAGTTCGGCGGAGCGGATCGGACGCACCACGACCGGCTGCAGGACACCCAGCTCGGTGATGCTGGCGACGAGCTCGGCCAGGTCGTCCTCGTCGAAGACCTGTCGGGGCTGACGTGGGTTGGGCCGGATCTGGCTGACCGGCACCTGCGCGAAACTGGCCCCGGGCACGGGAGCCAGGCCGCTGTCGTCAGCGGTGCCTGGGTCGTCCGTGACGACCTGATCCCCGGCTGTGGGGGTAGCAGGTCCGGCACCAGTGGAAGCTGGAGCACCGCTGTCCCCGGCGTCTCTCCCGGCCGCAGACTCGTCGGAGCCTTGTGTCCGGACGGCGCCATGCGCGGCCTCATCGACGGCGATGTTTCCCGTGAAACCATCTGGAGGCGTGGCCCTCGGGAAGAAGACGTCGCTGGGGCGTTCCCCGGCCGGACCCGAAGGGATGAGGGCACCTAGGCCCTTACCCAGGCCACGTCGACGGTCAGTGCTCATGGTGCAACCTCCTGCTGCCGCATCTGGGCGGCTGCTTCCGTGTAGGACAGGGCCCCAGAGCTGCTGGGGTCGTAGGTGATGACGGTCTCCCCGTGGCTGGGGGCCTCGCTGATCCGCACCGACCGCGGAATGGCAGCACGGAGAACCTTGTCGCCGAAGTACTCCCGAACCTGGGCGGCCACATCGGACGACAGGCGGGTGCGTGCGTCATGCATGGTCAGCAGGATCGTGCTCACCCGCAGGTCTGCGTTCAGATGCTGCTGGATGAGCTCGACGTTCTTGAGGAGCTGGCTCAGTCCCTCGAGCGCGTAATACTCACACTGGATCGGGATCAGGACCTCGCGCGCCGCGACGAAGCTGTTGACGGTCAGCAGGCCCAGGCTCGGCGGGCAGTCGATGATCACCAGGTCGACCTCCTGATTGGGAGGTCGGCTCTCCAGGTAGGTGGTCAGGGCGCGACGCAGGCGGTTCTCCCGGGCGACCAGGGGGACGAGCTCGATCTCGGCGCCGGCCAGATCGATCGTCGCGGGCACGCAGGACAGGTTGCTGATCTGCGGGCAGTCCTGGACCACCTCCGCCATCGGAACACCGTCGATCAGTACGTCGTAGACCCCGGCGGTGCCGCTGGTGTGCGGGATGCTCAGTGCGGTGCTCGCGTTGCCCTGCGGGTCCATGTCGATGACCAGCACGCGCAGGCCGGCCGTGGCCATGGCGGCCGCGATGTTCACCGCCGTGGTGGTCTTGCCCACACCGCCCTTCTGGTTGGCGACGGTGAAGATGCGGGTGCCCACCCAGGGACGAGATGAAGTCCCTTCTGCGGCGGGGACCGATGTTTCACGAGAAACCTGTGCCGTTTCACGTGAAACGGTCCCGGAGGGCGGAGAGGACGAAGAGGGCGGAGAGGACAGAGAGGGCGCGCAGGGCGCAGGGGGCGTCTCGACAGTTGCGGTACCGAGTGCGGTGCGGGGTGCGCCGTGGGGGTCGCCGGTGAGCGGATCTCCTGGGGTCATCGGGTCCTGGCCTTTGGTTTCCTGATGTGTTCCACGTGAAACATCGGGCCAGCCAAGGCCTGGGGCAGACAGGTGTCGCGGCGATCCAGTCCGATCACGGCATGGCGAACTGCCTCCCGATCCGCCAGGAAGGGGCCAACCTAGTCCCGTTGATAGCGCTGTAGTCATGAGACGTCCATCATCCCTCATCGCGCCGAAGATCCCGAATGGCCGTCGGCATGAGTGTCGTGATCTGGCACGGGGATCGGGAGATATCGCCAGGCCCGGTGATGCCGGTCTCGTCATCCACAGAGAAGCCCCGATTATCCACATCTGCTGCGGACAACCGGGGCTCCCTGAGCCGATGAGCAGGCTCAGCCTGTGAACTCCTCGAGCTCGGAGACGAGCTTGCGCTTGGGGAGGGCGCCGACAAGGGTCTTGACGACCTCGCCGCCGGAGTAGACGTTGAGGGTCGGGATGCCGGTGATGCCGTACTGCTGGGCGATCTGCGGGTAGTCGTCGGTGTTGAGCTTGACGACCTTGAGCTTGTCGCCCCACTCCTCGGACAGCTCCTCGAGGACGGGGGCGATCATCTTGCAGGGGCTGCACCACGGAGCCCAGAAGTCGACGAGGACGGGGCCGTCGTGCTGGAGGACGTCGGCGGTGAAGGTGGCGTCGGTGGTCTCGGAGACGGCCATGGTGGTTCCTCTTCCTTGTGTTTCGGTCGGGGTCGTTCAGGTGGTCTGTCGGTGGTGGGTGCAGCTCAGGCGTCGTCGAGCGTGGCCAGGTAGCGCTCCGCGTCGAGGGCCGCCGAGCAGCCGCTGCCCGCGGCGGTGATCGCCTGGCGGTAGGTCTTGTCGACGAGGTCCCCGCAGGCGAAGACGCCAGGCAGGTTGGTTGCGCTGCCCCGGCCGGCGACGAGGACGTAGCCCTCGGCGTCGAGGTCGACCTGCTCCTTGACCAGCTCGTTGCGCGGGTCGTGGCCGATCGCGATGAACAGGCCCGTCGCCTCGAGGTCGCGCGTCTCGCCGGTCACGGTGTCCCGCAGGGTCACCGAGGTGAGCTTGGGGTCGCCGTTGAGGCTGGCGACCTCGGAGTTCCAGGCGAAGGTGATCTTCGGGTCGTTGATGGCCCGGTCGGCCATGATCTTGCTGGCCCGCAGCTCGTCGCGGCGGTGCACCACGACGACGGAGCGGGCGAAGCGGGTCAGGAAGGTGGCCTCCTCCATCGCGGAGTCACCGCCACCGACCACGACGATGTCCTGGTCCCGGAAGAAGGCGCCGTCGCAGGTGGCGCACCAGGAGACACCGTGGCCGGAGAGACGCTTCTCGTCCTTGAGCCCCAGCTCGCGGTAGGCCGAACCCATGGCCAGGATGACGGCGCGGGCAGAGTACTCGACGTCGTCCGCGTCGTAGACCTTCTTGATCGGGCCGGTCAGGTCCATCCGCACCACGTCGTCGCGGATCAGCTCGGCGCCGAAGCGCTCGGCCTGCTCGCGCATGTTCATCATGAGCTCTGGGCCCATGATGCCCTCGGCGAAGCCGGGGAAGTTCTCCACGTCAGTCGTGTTCATCAGCGCGCCACCGGCGGTGATGGAGCCCTCGAAGACGAGCGGGGCCAGGTTGGCACGCGCTGCGTAGACGGCGGCGGTGTAGCCGGCCGGGCCGGACCCGACGATGATGACTTCGCGCACCCCATCGGCGCTGGGCTCGGTGGGGCTCTGCGGAGTGATCTCGATGGTCATGTCGTCCTTCCAAGGGCGTGGCTGCGGGACGGAGGAGTAGATCTGCGTCCTCCGACTCAACCGATCCTAGGCGCATGATGTTCCCTGGCCGGACAACCGTCGCCGGTCTGGGGACGATCTGGCGCAGGATGCTGCTGAGCGCACACCCGCCGGTCCGCGACGGTCGACGACGTCGGCCTGTCAGGGATTGACGACGACGTCGTCGAGCGGGTCCACCGGACCGTCCACGCAGGACCACGGCATGAGCCACGAACGTCCGGCGCCCGAGTCGTCCAGGCCCAGCAGGACCACGACCTGCTCCCCGGCACGGGTGCCGGAGGCGGCGGCCCGGGTGGCCCAGGAGGGGCCGTCCTCAGGCACTGACCGCCAGCACGAGTTTGCCTGTGCCGCAGTGAGTTCGGAGGTGGTGAGCTGAGTCCCGTCAGCGGTCGACGCCGCCACGGACGGGGTGGCGTCCTTGAGCTGTGCCCCGAAATCGTCGGCGACCTCGCCGAGCGAGGCGGCCGGGACGAGCCCATCGAACTCGTCACCCATCCGCTCCGGCGCAGCCTCGAGGGCAGGTGCTCCACCGGCGGAGTCCGCACCGGCATCCTCGGTCGCCGCGGCGGCGGCATCCAGCTCGGTGCCGGCCTCGTCCTGCGCGGCGGACTCGCCGCCTGCCGAGTCGTCGCCCGCAGCGGCTTCGGCGCCACCCTCACGGGCGTCATCGGCTCCCTGGGTGGTGGCCCGGTCGCCGGCCGGGGCGTAGGCCGCGGTGTCCCCACCGATACCGGGGCCGTCCAGGACCTGGCTGAGGGCGACGGTGGTCACCAGCAGGCCGGCTGCGGCGGCGCCGAGGGCCACCAGGGTGCGACCGGGTCGACGCCGGCTGCGCTCGGCTGCCAGGTCGACCAGCGTGTCGCTGCGGGTGGTGAGATGTCCGGGCTCGCCCGGCCCGGACGTCGATCCCTGCCCGGAGCCGGCGGAGGCCTGCCCGAGCGCGCGGTGGGACTGCTCGACGGCCAACCTGGTCTCGATGCGTGCGACGAGGTCCGCCGGCATCGGTCCCGGGTCCGGAAGACCCTGCAGGAGCGCCCTGATCCCGGTGTGGTCGACCTCGAACGTGCCGCTCTCGTCGGGGCCCGGCTGCGACGGGGCAGGGCCGGTCGGTGGGTCGAGCGGTGTCACGCGGAGTCCTCCTCACGAGATGTCGGTCCTGTCGCGCCCCGGCCAAAGAATCCTCCGGGGAGCCGTCGAGACGGACGGGTGGACGGGGATGGGCCAGGATGCGCCTTCTGGGGGTACGACGAGCCGGGGGACGAACCGGTTCCCGTCCGCCCGACGAGACGCCGGTCACACCCGCTGGAGTGCCTCATACCGGAGCCTCCTCGGACTCCCCACCGACGCCACCCAGGAGCTGGGCCATCGCCTCCCGGCCGCGGGAGCAACGCGACTTGATCGTGCCCTCGGCGACCCCGAGGATCTTCGCGGCCTCCGAGACGGGCAGCCCGTGCATGTCGACCAGGGTCAGGGCCAGGCGCTGACCCTCCGGGATCTGCGCCAGTGCCTTCTGGACGTCGAGACGGACCTCGACCGACCGGTGGTGGTCGCGGGGCTCCACGGGCTCGTGGTCGGCGATGTCGGAGGTGGGCTTGACCCGACGCAGGCGGTCCAAGCAGGCGTTGACGGTGATCCGGTGCAGCCAGGTGGTCACGGCAGAGTCCCCGCGGAAGGAGTCTGCGCGACGGAAGGCGTTGAGGAAGGCGTCCTGCACGGCGTCCGAGGCGACCTCGGGGTCACGCGTGGTCCGCAGGGCCAGGGCCCACATCCGGTCGCGGTGCCGTCGGAAGAGCTCTCCGAAGGCGTCGGGGTCGCCGCGGCTGTGGAGCCGCAGCAGGGCGGCGTCATCTACCTCGTCGAACGTGTCCAGCGGCGTCATGGGAGTCAGCGGACGCTGATCTCCCGCACGCTCACGATCTCGCCCGCGGACGAGGTGTAGGCACGGTCGAACCAGATGATGAGGTAGCGGCCCGTGTGCGCCTGCTCCGGGCGGATCTCCCAGGTGCCGCTGGCGTCGTCACGGCTGGAGAGCTCGGTGGCTCCGGACCGGGTCGGGCGCTCGGCCAGGTAGACCGTGGCGCCCATGTCGCCCTCGCCCAGCAGGACGTCCACCTCGCTGACGGTGGCACCCTCCCCGAGGTCGAGGATCAGGCCGGTGCCCCGCTTCAGGCCGCCCCAGTCGGGGGACAGGTAGGTGTGCGAGGTCCACTCCGTGTCCTCGTCGCCGTCGACGGCGAGCGGGGTGAGGTCGTTGCGCTCGTCGCCATCGCCCTCGGGGTCGTAGGAGGTGATGCCCAGGATGCTCGGCGCGCCGCCCGCCGGGGGTGCAGCCTCGTCGGAGGCATCCTCCGAGCCTTCCCCGGACCCGCCTGCGGTCTGCGCCGATTCGTCGTCGGCTCCCGCTCCGGTGGTTGCGCCTGCGTCCGCAGGGGCGCTCACGCTCGGGCTCGCAGCAGGCTGGTCGTCGCCGCCGCCAAGACCGTTGAGCACGCTCCAGCCCAGGACCGCGGCCAGGCCGAGGATGCCGACGAGCACGAGGAGGACGGCGGCCGTCTGCCCACCGGTGCCCCGCTCCTCGCTCAGGCCGATGGCCTCCCTCCCGCGGGCTGCGGTCGCCGCCAGGCGCGACTCGGGCGCACCCTGGGTCGGCCGCCCCGGGCTGCCCGGTCGGCGCGGTTGGATCCGCTCGCCGGTGCTGCGCAGGCCGAGCATGTCGGCGGTGCTGGGGCGCTCCAGCTCCCCGGTCTGATCACCCTCCCGGCGCCCACGGTCGGCCGCAGCGCCGGCTCCGAGGCCCGCCGCAGACACGCCACCGACGGCGTCACCGCCGGCCGCGCCCTGCGGCTGGCCGTGGGCCTGCCGGTAGTAGGGCTTGGGGACGGCCGTGGTCGCGTCGTCGTCGTGCTTCGGGGGGTGGGCGGCGGCGGCAGCGGCGCTGGCGCCGGCCGTCCCGCTCAGCGCGGCTGCCGAGGCGTCGTCCACGCTCGACTCCGGACCGGTGAAGATGCTGGGGCGCCCCTCCCGGACCATGTCGGGGGACCAGGGGGAGAGCTGGCGGGCGAGCTCGCCCGGGCTGTGCGGCGCGCGCACGAAGTCTTCCTCGGGGCCCAGGACCAGCCGGCACAACGTGTCGAGGTCGCCGGGCACCCCGCCGACCGACTCCGAGGGTGCCGGGTAGGAGCCGTCCTCCAGGCGGCGCGCCGGGCGCAGGCCGGAGAGCTCCTCGCCGGGCCAGGTGGCCGTCAGCCCGGTGTAGAGCAGGCTGACCAGGTCGGCCGTGTCGATGATCGAGGCCTCGTCGGCGGTGACGTCGTCACTGCCCTCCAGGGCGGCGGCCACGCCGACGCCGGAGACCTTGACCACCCCGTCGCCGGTGCGCAGCACGGCGTGGGGGTTCAGGTAGAGGTGGTGCAGACCCCGTCGGCGGGCGGACTCGAGAGCCGAGGCCGCCTCCCCGATGATGCGGCGCGCCTCCTCCGCGGGCAGCGGCCGGTCCGCGACGAGCGAGGCGAGGGACTCCGCGTCGCTGAGGCCCTCCTCCACGATCCAGGCCAGGCCGTCCTCGGAGCCGACGTCGAGGACGCGGACGAGCCGAGGGTCGTCGACCGAGGCGACGCGTCGGGCACCGTCGAGCACCGCGGAGGCGATGGGAGCGTTGTCGCCGGTCGCGGGGAGCACCGTGACGGCGACGAGGCGACCGAGAGTGGTGTCCTGCGCCGACCAGTAGTCCAGCGCACCGCCCTCCCTGCGGGCCAGCAGCTCGTCGAGCGCGTAGCGGTCACCCAGCCGGGTGCCCACCGTGAGCCGATCCATCTCGTCGTCCTTCCCTGCCTCCCCGCTCGGGGTGCGGTCCAACCCTAGTGTGCCAAGGTCGTCGACCATCTCGGTCGTGGACGCGCGCGCCGCGTGGCGTCCTGCGGACACCTCGCTCTTCTCCGGGGTATGCGGCAGCGCCAGCTCCTCCTCGACGCTCGCCAGGGGCGCGGCGGGGGTCGAGGCGCCTTCGGGCGTCGCCTCCCCCTGGAGGGTGGGGACCCCGTCCGGCGTCGAGACCGGTGCGGCGGGGGTCGCGGGCGCGAACCGGCTCAGCCCCGGGACCCGTCTCAGCAGCGGGGTGGCCACGTCGCCGATCTCGCGGACCCCCAGACGGTGAGCGAGCACCGCATACACGCCGAGGTAGAGGTGGCCGGTGAGACCGAGGGTGAGGACCGCCCCGACGAAGCCGGGCCGCTCCTGACCTGCGTCGCCGTCGACGAGCAGGGCGAGCAGGCCGCGCATCAGCAGCCAGGCGGGCACGAGGGCGAGCAGGGCCGCGGCGGCGGCGCGCAGGTAGGTGCCGGCGACCTGGCGCAGGCCGATCCAGGGCAGCTTGCGACGGACCGCGCGCAGGCCCAGGACCGCTGCGGTGGTCTGGCCGAGGGCCTGACCCAGGGCGATGAGGATCGCCACGATGCCGGGGGCCGCCCAGAGGGCGAGGACGCAGACGGTGAGCAGGATCGTGGTGATCGCGACCTGGAAGAGGAAGGGGGTGCGGGCGTCCTCGAAGGAGTAGAAGACCCGCGCGCAGAGCAGGTAGATGCCGTAGGGCACCAGGCCGACGGTGAGGGCGATCAGGATCATCGCCACCGACCGGCTCTCCTCCGGAGTGGAGGAGGGGTAGAGGACCTGGGTCAGCAGGGGCGCCAGCAGCACCATCCCGAGCGCGAGCGGGACCATCGCGGTCGCCAGCATGCGCAGCCCGCGGCCGACCTGCGAGGCCATCCCGCGACGGTCGTCGGCGGCGGCCGCCTTGGACAGGATCGGATAGATCGCGGTGAGCAGCGACAGCGCGATGAGGGAGTGCGGGAGGATGAAGACCGAGAAGGCGTAGTCGTAGGCCATCTTGCCGGGGGCGTCCGGCACCGAGCGGACCGCGCTGTTGAGCAGGTTGGTGGCCGTGATCATCCCGGTCTGGGAGACGCCGATGTCGGCCAGGGCCCAGCCGGCCATGACCGAGGCGGTGCCCAGCCCGACCCCGCGGAAGCCCCAGCGGAAGCGCCACTGGAAGCCCGTGGCCCGGACGGCGGGGAAGAGCACCAGCGCCTGGGCGATGATGCCCAGCGTGGCGGAGCCAGCCAGCAGCCAGATCATGCCGACGGTCCAGGTGTCGACGGGAATCTCGCCGGCGTCGGGATAGAGGCGGACGAAGATCAGGATCCCGATGATGGCGATGACGTTGGCGAGCGCCGGGGACCAGGAGAAGGCGGCGAAGCGGTGGTAGGCCGCCAGGATCTGTCCCAGCAGGGTGTGCAGGCCGTAGAAGAGCATCTGGGGGATGCACAGATAGGCGAAGAGGATCGCCAGGCGCAGCATCGGGTCGTCCCAGGGATACTCCAGCATCATCAACCGGGTGACCAGCGGAGCCGCGAGGACGAAGAGCACGGTCCCCGCGGTCAGCAGCACCACCGACAGGGTGATCAGCCGGTCGCTGAACTCCTGCCCCTCCTTGCCCCGCGTCATCGCACGGGTCAGCTGGGGCAGCAGGAGGACGTTGAGGACGCCCGCCGCGAGCAGCAGGTAGATCGTGTTGGGGATCGTGTTGGCCGTCTGCCAGATGTTGCCGGCCGGGGTCTTGATGCCCAGCGCCCAGGCCAGGACGGCCATCCGGACCACGCCCAGGATGCGCGAGGCCATCGTCCCGCTGGCCATCACCAGGCTGGAGCGCGCCAACGAGGAAGTGGATGACGGACTGTCGCTCACGGATGCTCCTGGGTCGTGCCGGGTGTCTCTGTGGTGCCGGATGTCTCGGTCCTGCCCTCGGTCGGTGAGTCGTCGGGCGCGGTGCGGGGCCCGCTGCGCACGGCGCGGATGACGCCGAGGACGACGAGGATGCCCGCCAGGCCGCCGAGGACCAGGTAGATCCACCCGCCGGTCGGGGTGACGTGCACCTCGACGGAGGTCCGGTCGCCCAGGGGCGTGCCGTTGGGCGCGGTCAGCTCGGCCGTCACCTGGGTGTGCCCGCGGGTGATGGCCCGTGCGGTGAAGGAGACGGTCGCCCGGCTGTCGGGCCCGATCGTGACCGGGTCGGGCTGGTCGATGATCTGCAGGATGCTCGTGCTCGGCACCAGCTGGACGTGGAGGTCCTCCACCTGCACCGGCAGGTTGTTGACGAGGGTCACCCGCATCACGCCCTGGTCGGAGAGGAAGTTGATGGTGCTGGGGTTGACGCGCACGCCGGCGAGCACGGCGTCGGAGTCGGCACGGATGCGTCGCCAGGTGGTCTCCCACACCTCGGGGGCGTCCCGCCATCTCGTGGACCACAGCCCGGACAAGGTCTGGTCCCAGGAGTCCGGGCCATCCGTCCCCACGAGCACCTGGGACAGACCGGTCAGGTGCTGGTCGAGGACGGACAGCACGCGCGCCGTGCGGGTGGTCAGCGGGCTGCCCGGGTCGCTGGCGTAGGACGCGAGCGGTCCGAGCGCGTCCGTGTCCACCTCGCCGCCGGACAGCTGGAGCTCGGGATTCTGCCCGACGCCGTCCAGCAGGGATGAGGCCGACCGTGGGCGCAGCCAGGGAGCGGTGGAGATTCCGTCGCTCAGCTCGGCGAGCAGCTCGGGGTCGGCCCGGCTGTCTCGTTGCGGTGCCACGACGACCGACCGCTCGACCTGGGGTGCCTCGGCCCAGGAGGCGAGGGAGTCGGCCAGGATCCGTTGGGTCACGGCGCCGGCACCGACCTCGTCGGTCAGGTCCGCCGAGGCCGACAGGAGGGCGGAGGCCCGGGTGTCGGTGGTCAGGGCGGTCACCCCGGCCGGGGCCTGCAGCGGGACCGCGGCCTCACCCAGGGAGGTCGGTGCGTCCCCGGTGACAGCCTCGCGGGGGAGCAGCAGCGCGCTCAGCAGTCCGTCGGGATGGCCGGCACCGCTGGTGGGGCCGGCATAGCCCTCCGAGGAGGCCCGGTCCGAGGCCCGCCCGGCCCAGAGGGCGGCCAGCTGCGCGACCTGGTCGGACGTGGGGCCCTGCACCAGGGGCCAGGCGATGTCATCCCGACCCCGGAGCAGCAGCTGGTCGAGGTCGGGGTCGGAGGCAGGGGTCCGGGCCATGGCGCGGGCCACCGCGGCGCTCGTCGAGGTCCCGGGGGTCAGCCCGAGCAGGGCGCCGAGGTCGGGGTCGTCGGCGGGAAACCACCAGAGCCGGTCGTCCGGCACCGCCCTGAGAGCCTCCCTGAGCTCGCCCATCGCGGCATCCACGGAGGCCTGGGGCTCGGTGGTCGGGAGGGCGGGAGACACGGGCGGACCAGGTCCATCCGTCGGGATGTCCTCGTCCGGCGCCCCGGTCACCCCGGCGCCGCCCGAACTCCCCTCCGGGTCGCCGCTCTCCTGGCCATCGGTGTCAGGATCATCGCCTCCTGGATCATCGCCTCCTGGGTCAGCGGTGTCCGGGGCGCCTGTGTCCTGGTCGGTCGTGGCACCGGGGTCCGCCGTGCTCGACTCCACGTTGGGCACGGGCGGGTCCGTCGGCCCGGTCGTCACGAGGGTGGGCTCCGGATCCGGCACCAGCAGGAGCGAGGGATCCACCATCCACGTGACCCCGGGCACGGTCAGGTGCTCCATCCACGTGCGCACGGGCGCCCCGGGGTCGAGCAGGTCGGACCAGGCCGACAGGCGGACCACGTCGGCCGGGTCGTTCAGGGCCGGGTCGGCGGGCAGGGTCAACGGCACGACATAGGCGACCTCCAGCGGCTGATCGACCTCCAGGGGCCGGGTCGCCGCCAGGACGGTCCGCATCGAGACGAACGCGGGATCGTCCGTCCCCTCCTCGGTCGAGGCGGACCCTTCCTGGGTGTCCTCGGTGGTGACGTCCCCCTCGCCCGCGACCGGCTCGTTGTCGGCCTGGAGCTCCAGGGGCAGGACGGCACTGTCGCCGGGCAGCCCGGTCAGGACGTCCGGCGGGATCCGCAACGAGAACGGCACCTCGGAGCCGGCGGCGACGACTGGTCCGACGAGGGCGTGGCCCAGCTCCCAGGGGCTGATCCGCTCGTCGCTCCCGTCCAGCCACCGGTCCACGGCCTGTCGGCTCTCGAGGGTGGACCAGGCGGCCGTCGCCGTGATCGTCCGCAGGCGACGACCCTCGTCGCCGTCGTTGACGACCCGGCCGCGCAGCTGGATCGGCTGGCCGATGACCGGGACGGTGGGGCTGACGTCGTCCAGGACGATGCGCAGCCCCTCGGTCTGCGGGGGGTCGGCGGGCAGCGACAGGCTCGCCCCCGGGGAGCCCGGGCCCGAACCGGCGTCCGGGCGGGCGGCCACCGGTGCCCCCCCGGCAGGCAGGACGAGCAAGGCAGAGAGGGCGGCACCCACGGCGGCCCTGGCCGGGGCGGCCCACGCGGGTCGGCGGGCTGGTCGGTCCACGGCGGGTGCTCAGGCGCTCCGCATGAGGCGCGTCCACGCCTCCCGGGCGATCCGCCGCTCGTTGGGGAAGGTCAACTTGCGGTGGACCTCGTCCAGCGGCACCCAGATGGCGTCGATGGCCTCCTGGTCAGGGTCGTTCTCGATGGTCAGGCGCCCCCCGGTGGCCTCGAGCAGATAGTGGTGGACCATCTTGTGGATCCGGTGGGAAGGGGTGGTGAACCAGTACTCGATGATGCCCAGCGTCACCAGGACCCGCCCCTCGATGCCGGTCTCCTCGGCCACCTCCCGCTCCGCCGTCTCGATCAGGGTCTCCCCGGGCTCGACGTGACCCTTGGGCAGGCACCACTCGACCTTGCCCGAGCGGTTGCGCCGGGCGATGATCGCGATCCGCGCCCGCCCCTCGTGCACGTCGATGACCACCCCTCCCGCGGACGTCTCGCTCACCGACGGCAGCCGGGCTGCCGACGTGGTGGGGCGGGAGGTCGCGGTCATCAGTCCACTGTAACCAGAGTTCTCTGACCTGCCCAGAGGTCGCACGGCGGGGTGTCGGTTCGCCTACCCTTGGGGGCAAATGACCTCTCCGACGACCGCCGACGGCGCCCTCCTCCTGCAGGCCCTGCGCCATCTCACCCCGGCCCTGCCGCTCCTCACCGAGATCGGTGAGCGCTTCGCCGCGTCCGGCCACGAGGTCGCCCTCGTGGGCGGCCCCGTCCGCGACGCCTTCCTGGGCCGGACCTCGCCCGACCTGGACTTCACCACCTCGGCGTCGCCGGACCAGATCGAGGAGGTGCTGACCGGCTGGGCCGACACCACCTGGGACGTCGGTCGTGACTTCGGCACCATCGGCGCCCGCAAGGGTGAGCACCACCTCGAGTTCACGACCTACCGCGCCGACGCCTACGACCCCGAGTCCCGCAAGCCGGTCGTGGCCTTCGGCGACAACCTCGAGGAAGACCTCGTCCGTCGCGACTTCACGGTCAACGCGATGGCGCTGCGCCTGCCCGACCTGGTCTTCGTCGACCCGCACGGTGGTCTGGAGGCGCTGGCCGACCGGAGCCTGAGCACACCGCACACCCCGGAGGTCTCCTTCGGCGACGACCCGCTGCGGATGCTACGCGGCGCCCGCTTCGCGGCCCAGCTCGGTTTCGTGCCCGATCCCGCGGTCTTCTCCGCGATGTCCGGTATGCGGTCACGCCTGTCGATCGTCTCCGCCGAGCGGGTGCGCGACGAGCTGGTCAAGCTCGTCATGTCCGACAACCCGAGGGCCGGCCTGGAGGTGCTCGTGGAGACGGGGCTGGCCGAGGAGGTGCTGCCCGAGCTGCCGGCGCTGCAGCTGGAGGTGGACGAGCACCACCGCCACAAGGACGTCTACGAGCACAGCCTGACCGTGCTGGACCAGGCGATCGCCCTGGAGGACCCGCCGGAGGCGACCGGGCAGGACGAGGTGCCGGGGCCCGACCTGGTGCTGCGGCTGGCCGCGCTGCTCCATGACATCGGCAAGCCGCCCACGCGGCGCTTCGAGCCCGGCGGGGGCGTGAGCTTCCACCACCACGAGCTGGTCGGCGCCCGGATGACCCGGACCCGCCTCAAGGCGCTGCGCTTCGACAAGGACACCATCAAGGCCGTCTCCCGGCTGGTGGAGCTGCACCTGCGCTTCCACGGCTACGGCACCGGGGAGTGGACCGACTCGGCCGTGCGCCGCTATGTCACCGACGCGGGGCCGCTCCTGGGCCGGCTGCACAAGCTCACCCGCTCGGACTGCACGACCCGCAACCAGCGCCGGGCCGCGCGGCTGGCGGCCAGCTATGACGACCTCGAGCGACGGATCGACCGGCTCCGCTCCGAGGAGGAGCTCAAGGCCGTCCGGCCGGAGCTGGACGGCAACCAGATCGGTGAGATCCTCGGGATCCGTCCCGGACCCGTTCTGGGCCGGGCCTACAAGCACCTGCTGGCGGTCCGGCTCGACCAGGGACCGATCGGGCAGGACGCGGCCCGCACCGAGCTGCTGCGCTGGTGGGCGGAGCAGCCGGAGTCGGGAGATGGCTAGCAGCCGGCACGCCCGGCGGCCTGCCCCGGGGAGGCGCCGCGCGTCGGCGACCAGCCCGCTCACGCACCGTCTGGCCGCCGTGCCCTGGGTGACCCTCGTGCTGACGACCGTCGCGGCTGTGCTCGCGGTCATGCTGGTGCGCCCCGACGGCTATGCCGCCACCAGCACCGTCACGGCCGCGACCCCCCGGGTCGCCCAGCAGACCGCGGTCGCCCTGACCCGCCTCGACCTCGGCTCCCGGGTCGCCACCGAGCTCGAGCTCGACCCGTCCTGGCGCGGTGACGTCCACTACGAGATCGACCATCGGCCCCAGGACCGGGCGCTGCTCATCACCGCCCGCAGCACCGACCCCCGCCTCAGCGCCGTCGCGGCCGACACCGCCGCCGCGCTCGCCGTGACCGACCTGGAGGAGGGTGAGCTGTCCCTCGCCTCGACCGCCCAGGTCCCCACCGCCCCCGAGCGCCAGATTTCCCGGTGGTGGATCGCCCTGGCGCTCGGCGCCCTCGCGCTCGCAGGCCTGGTCGAGTGGCGCTACCGAAGGTGGGAACTACGGCATACCCCGGCATCCGCGCGCACCGCGCAGGTGGGCCGATGACCGCAGGCGAGCACCCCGCCACCCCCGCCACCCCCGCCGCGGACGGTCAGGACGCCCCGCTGACCCGCGCCAGCCTCCGGGCGATGCGCGCGGCCCGGCACGCGCTGCAGGTCCCGCCCGTGCCCCGCGACTTCCGCACCGACATCGAGGGGATGCGCGCGATCGCGGTGATCGGCGTGATGCTGTGGCACGCCGGCGTCACACTGCTGCCCGGTGGTTTCGTCGGCGTCGACGTCTTCTTCGTGGTCAGCGGCTTCCTCATGACCTCGCTGCTCCTGGAGGAAGGCCGGGCCAGGGGCCGCATCGACGTGCCGCGCTTCTACGCCCGCCGCGCCAGACGCCTGCTCCCAGCGGCGCTCACCGCACTCCTGGGCACCGCCGTCATCACCGTCCTGGCCATCCCGCGCACCCGCTGGGGCGACATCGGCGGCGACATCCTGGCCTCGGCCGCCTACGTGGTCAACTGGCGGATGTCGGGACAGGCGGTCGACTACCTGGATCTCTCCCGCGCCCCCAGCCCGGTGCAGCACTACTGGTCGCTGTCGGTCGAGGAGCAGTTCTATCTCGTCTGGCCGCTGCTGATCCTGGCGGTCCTCGCCGTCGCACGCGGCCGCGCGAAGGTCTTCGGCGTCGGTGTCTGGACGCTCACGGCGGTGCTGCTGGGCGGGTCGCTGGCGCTGTCCTGGTGGTGGACGCAGACCTCTCCGGCGCAGGCCTACTTCGTCACCCCGACCCGTGTCTACGAGCTCATGCTCGGGGCCGTGGTCGCCCTCGGGGCCCGGACCTGGGCGATGATCCCACGGTGGATGAACGCCGCGCTGGGGTGGCTCGGGCTGGCGATGATCCTCTCCGCCCTGCTGCTCATCGACAAGGAGATGGCCTTCCCGGGCACGCTCGCGCTGCTGCCCACGGTCGGCACCGCGCTGGTCATCATCGCCGGCTTCACCGCCGGCGGCGCGGGCCCCGACCGGCTGCTGCGCGCCCGGCCGCTGCAGTGGGTCGGGCGGATCAGCTACAGCCTCTACCTGTGGCACTGGCCGTTCGTGGCGGCCGCCGCCTCGCTGGCCGCGGTCGGCCTCGGCGGCCCTGAGAGCCTGCCGGTGCACTGGGGCCTGCTCGCCGTCCTCATCTCGGTCGTGCCCGCCTGGCTCTCCTTCAGGTATGTGGAAGATCCGGTCCGCAGGCACGGTCGCCTCCTCTCGCGCCGGGTGGGTCCGGGGATGGCCACGCGCCGCACCCTCCTGCTCGGGATCAACTGCACCCTGGCCGGGGCCATCGCCGGGATGATCCTGCTGTCCCTGGCACCGCCCTCGACCACCGCCACCCAGGCGGCCTGGCGGATCCCGGCGATCGTCGACGAGCTGCGGGCCCCGGTGGGCGCGGGGACGCTGGCCGGGGGCGGCGACGAGAGCGGCGGCGAGGACGGCGAGGGGAGCTCCTCCGGCGACGGTGACGTGGCCGGTGCCACCCAGGCTCCCGGCGATGGCGCCGGGGCCACCGGTCCTGGTGGGGGCGCCGGGCCGGACGGGGAGAGCAGCACGACGGGACCGGGCACGGACGAGGCCGCGGTGACCACGGCGCCGCCGGAGCCTCCCGAGCCCGAGATCCCCGACAAGCTCGGCACCCTCGCGGTGCCGCTGGAGCAGGTGCCCGACGACACCCCGGTGACCCGGCCCGAGGGCTGCCACGTGGGGCTGGCCCAGTCCGGCGTCGGGGTCTGCGAGGCCGGCGACCCCGAGGGGGAGGTGACCGTGGGCCTGTTCGGCGACAGCCACGCCGGCATGTGGCTGACCGCCCTGGACGAGATCGGCCGCGAGCGCGGCTGGCGGGTGCAGACGGTGACGAAGGCCTCCTGCCCTCCCACCCAGGACCTCGAGCTGCCCGCGGACCGCGCCCCCGAGTCCTACGACCAGTGCCGCGCCTACCAGCCCAAGGCGTGGGAGCGGCTGCTGCAGCTGGAGCCGGACGTCGTGGTGCTGTCCTCGGCGGCCTACAGCACCTCGGACGCGGAGATGGCGGCCGCGCTCGGCCGGCGGATCGACGGCCTGCGCCAGCGGGGGATCCTGCCGGTCGTCATCCGCGACGTGCCCCGCCCCGGCTTCAACGTCCCCGACTGCCTGGTCAGCAACCCCGACAAGGCCAGCGAGTGCGCCTTCGAGCGGGAGGACGCGCAGGCGCGGGCGGGGACCGGTCAGCTGGAGCTGCTCACGACCCGCCCGGGCCTGCCCTTCCTCGACCTCACCGAGGCCATCTGCCCCGGCACGGTCTGCTCCCCGGTGGTGGGTGATGTCGTGGTGTGGCGGGACAGCAACCACCTCTCGGCCACCTACATCCGCTCCCTGACCGACCTCGTCGACCGTGAGCTGGCCCCGTGGGTTCGGGCCTCCCACGTGCCCGAGCCCGGGCTGACCGGGCTGATCGAGTCGGCACGCTTCGTCGAGCCCGAGGACGGCTGACGCTGGCAGGCTCGCGGGCCGGCGCGTCATCGGCCGTCCCGACGCATAGGGTGGGCTGATCACAGGGAGGCGCAGATGATGGCAGAGCTGGTGGCCGAGGTGGTCCCGCCCGCCCCGCTGCCTGCCATGGCCCGGGTCCAGCTCGCGGGCGCGCGATCGGCGGAGGACCTCCTGGCGCTGGCGCTGCGCAGCCGCCACGACACCGTCTTGGCGGCGCTGGCGGATGCCGCGGCCCTGCACCGCAGCCCCGCCTCGCTCCTGCCGCGGCTCCTCGAGGGGCAGCAGCTGCCCGACCGCGCCCTGCGCCGAGGCCAGACCCTGCCCCATACCCTGGCCCTGGCCACGGCGTGGGCCGGGATGGCCAGGTCCACGGCGGAGCAGCGGGCCGCCGTCGAGATCTTCCGCCAGGTGCTGGAGCGCCTGGGGCCCACCGGGCTCGCCCCCCGCGACCAGCGCAGCTATCTGCAGGTCTCCTACCTCGTGGGCCGTCACGACCTCGTCGAGGAGGGCCTGCGCTCACTGTCCCGGGTGACCCCCGCGGTGGTGGCGGGGCTGCGGGCCGACCTGGCCAACCCGTTCGTCGGCGGGCCGCGGGCCACCGGGCACCAGGAGTGGGAGGCGCTCTTCGGTTCCCGCTTCGTGGAGAAGGGCCTGACCCCGCCACGGATCGACGCCGGCACGGTGCCTTTCGACGGACTCTCCCTGGAGGCGCCGCGGTCCGTGGACGGGCCGCTGGTGACCGTGGTCGTCCCGGCCTACCGCCCCGACGCCGGCCTGCTCACCTCCGTCCGCTCCGTCCTGGCGCAGACCCACGCCCACCTCGAGGTGCTGCTCGTCGACGACTGCTCCGGGCCGGAGTTCGCCGACCTCTTCGAGGAGGCCGCCAGCCTCGACGAGCGGGTCCACCTGCTGCGTCCAGAGCGCAACGGCGGCTCCTACCTGGCCCGCAACCTCGCGCTCGGCCGGGCCCGGGGGGAGCTCGTCACCACCCAGGACGCCGACGACTGGTCCCACCCCGAGCGGATCGCGCGGCAGGTCGAGCTGATGCGCGCCGAGCCGCTGGCCGCCGGCAGCCGCAGCGCCGCGATCCGCGCGCTGCCAGACCTGACCCGGCAGTGGTTCGGCTACAGCCCGGAGCGGATGAACGCCAGCGCCCTCATGGTCCGGCGCGACCTCCTGGAGCGGCTGGGCGGCTTCGACCCGATCCGCAAGGGGGCCGACAGCGAGATGCACGAGCGGCTGGGGCACCTCGGCGGGGTCGTCGACGTCCAGGCGCCCCTGGCCATCACCCGCCTGGCCGCCGGCTCGCTGTCCCGGGCCGACTTCTCCTACGGCCGGCACAGCCCTGACCGGGTCCTCTTCCGCAGCGCCTTCCGGCGCTGGCACCGCACCGCGGGGGAGGACCTCGGGCGACGGGTCGAGCGCGAGGGCTCCTTCCCGTATGCCGTGCCCCGCGCCTTCGCGCGTGCCCTGCCCCACGCCGCTCCGGCGGCGGACGCCTACCGGCTCGTCCTGCTGGTGGACCAGCACGACCCGCTCCCCGCCGGGGCGGACGAGGCGCTCGCGGCCCTGCTGAGGCCCGGCGGGACGGGCGACGTCGCGGTCCTGGGTCGGGAGAACCTGCTCCGGGCCGGGTCGGAGGTGCTCGGCTGGGACGCCGGCCTGCTCGAGGCCGCCGTCGACGGGCTCCCCCTGCTCACCGACAACGACGCCGACGTGCACGCGGGCACGCTGCTCGTCCTCGACCCGGACCTGCTGGCGCTGCCGGCCCTGCCCATGCCCGGGCTCACCGCGGATCGGGTCGTGGTGGTGGCGGTCCCGGGGGCCGACCTGGAGACCGTCGGCGCCATCGTCCGCGACACGTGGGGGTGCCCCCCGACCTGGGTCGCCGCCGACGGGCACGCCCGCGAGGAGTGGGCGCAGGACGGCTGGACCCTTCCGGTTCTGACCGGGCTGGTCACGCCATGACCGGGCTGGTCACGCCATGACCGGGCTGGCGGGCAGGGTCGCCCGCAGGATGAGGGGCCTGGCCTCCCGCCTGGCCCGGCCGTCCGCCCAGGAGCTCGCGCACGTGGCCACGCGGACGGCCCCTGCTGCCGACGGGGCCGAGGGGGCCGCGCGGGCCGAGGAAGAGGCGCTGGCCCGGCTCGAGGTGGCGCTGGACGTCGTGGCCAGGGTCGAGGCGCTGGAGCCGTCCCTGCGCACCGCCGCGGGGCCGGTCCCCTTCTGGGCACGCGGCCGGGTCGCGCGCAGGCCGGAGATCAAGAAGCGCGTGCTCAGCGCGATCCCCAGGCCCGAGCGGGAAGGCTGGGGCGCGGACGCCCCGGGGATCCGGCGGGTCGACGCCCCGGTCGCGGCGGACGCCGTGGTCCTGGGCAAGTTCGACCTGGGCGAGCTGCCCAAGCTGCGGGCGGTCTACGCGAAGGGCCGCCGGTCGCTGGCCGTGCGACCCCCACGCCCCAACGGGATCTGCGGCATCACGCGCTCGGTGACCGCCTACCAAGTGGTGGCCGAGCATGCGCCCGGGCTCGCGCCGGGGCTGCTCGGTCACGGCGAGCTCCCGGAGGGTCTGCGCTACCTGGTGGAGACGTGGGTCCGCGGCCAGGTCTTCGGGACGGCACGCGAGCTGGCCGCGGCCGGGCCGGAGATCCTGGAGGGTCTGCGGCAGCTGCAGCAGGGCTACGGCGTGACCTGGGTCAGGCTCGGGGAGCAGTGGGGCCAGACCCTGGCCGGCCGGTGGGAGCAGGTGCGGGAGCTGGACGTGGTCCTTCCCGAGCTGGGTGGGTGGGTCGGGGAGCTGATCGCCCGCGACGGCGCACTGCGCAGCTCCTGGGTGCACGGCGATATGGTCGCCTCCAATGTCGTCCGGGGACGGGACGGGAAGATCATCCTCGTGGACTGGGAGTACTCCACCGAGGCGCCGATCATGGTGGACGCGGCCAAGCTCCACCTCTTCAGCGCCACCCCGGAGGTCACCCTGACCCAGATCCTGGATCTCCTGGGCACCGACCACCGCACCGCGGGCGTCGACTGCCCCGGGGGGATCTACCTGCCCGCGGAGGAGCTGGCGCTGTGCCACGCGCAGCTCATCGGTCAGTATCCCCGCCGCCGGAAGGCCCTGGCGGGTCACCGACGGGCCGAGGTCTACGAGCGTCAGATCAGACGGCAGGTGGCCCGGCTGGAGCAGGTGCGAGCGCTGACGGTCGGCTGACGAGGCCCTGTGCCCGGGGCCGGGCCGGCTCTTCCCAGATCCGCCACAGCAGCCAGACCCACGCGGCCACCCGCAGCAGGATGACCAGGGCGTAGGCCTCCGGGGGCAGACCCCGGCCGGCGTCGCTGGCGAAGGCGATGTGCAGCCAGGTGGCCACGAAGTGCAGGGTCTCGGCCCCGGCCCAGACCAGGTGCTCCCACCACCGGCGGCCGGAGAGGGCCAGGAAGGGCAGCATCCACAGGCCGGACTGGACCGACAGGGACGGCGCGGTCAGCACCACCACGGCCATCATCAGCGCGGCGACCTGGTGGACGCGCACCCCGCGCCATGCCTGCCGCCGCTCCACCACGACCCCCAGCACGACCGCCAGGACCCACCCGCACAGCGCGATGGCGACGGCGACCCCGGGGAGAGCGTGCAGCCCGACCAGCGGCGGGATCATCTGCAGGGCGCCGTAGCCGGCGTCCTGGCCGAGCCAGTCCCGCGCGGCCGTGAGCGCCTGGGGCTCGACGGCCGTCAGGGGGACCACGACGGCCAGCGCGCCCAGCGCCGCGCCGACCACCACCTGCCCGGCGCGGAAGGTCTCGCCCCGCCGCTGCGCCACGATCACGATCGCCAGCAGGAAGACGAGCGGGAAGGGACGCACCAGGACGGCGAGCCCGAGCAGCACCCCGGCCAGCCAGGAGCGCTCGCGGCGCCAGGCCAGCAGCGCCAGCATGGTCAGCGCGACGCCGAGCAGGTCGTAGGAGAGCAGGGCCAGGGTGACCAGCACGGGGCTGGCCGCCAGGTGCGCCGCCTGCCACGGCCGCCGCGGCGAGAGCGCCACGGCGGCGACGACGGCCCCGAGGAGGAGGATCAGGCAGACCAGCGCCCCGATGACGAAGACCGCCTGCTGCGATCCCACGCCCGGCCCGCTGGTGGGGGAGACCAGGGAGACGAGCCACATGAGCAGGCCGGACAGCGGCGGCTGGTTGGACGGGATCGCCCCTTCCCACGGCAGCCCTCGCCCGGCCAGCGGCGAGCTCGCGTGCACGACCGGCAGGTCGGAGTAGCAGGCCCGCCAGAACTGGTCCGGGGTCGTCCACCCCTTCATCAGGCAGTGCCCCTTCTGCCAGACGCCGAGCGACATCATCACGGTGGACAGGAGCACCAGGACGGTCAGGGCCCCCAGCGCCCCCCGGGCGCCGAGAACCGCATACCGCCCCACAGGGCCGCCGATCAGTCCGGTGGCACGGGCCACCACCGGGTCGCCCCAGGACGGCACTGTGAAGGGCACGTCACGGCGCGTGGGAGGTCGGGTCATCGGCGGGTCACCCGGTCGGGACGGGGGCGTCCTCGTCCTGCCCCGGCGGTCCTGTCGGCCGATCGCCGGGCGGGGGCGAGGTGGGGGCCGGGGTGGTCGGCTCGGGCGAGGTCGGTGCCGGCGTCGTGGGCTCGGGAGTCGTGGGCTCCGGAGTGGTCGGGTCCGGCGTGGTCGGCTCCGCCGAGGTGGTCTCCGTGGGGTCCTCCGAGGTCGTCTCGGTCGGGTCCTCGGAGGTGGTCTCGGTGGCATCCTCGGTCGTGGGCTCCTCCGTCGTGGGGGCGACCTCGGTGGGGGCCTCGGAGGTCTGGAGCACCTCGCCGACGCCGACCCGCTCGGGGAAGGGGATGACCTCCTCGCCCTCGAGGGCCAGGCGCATGAACTCGCCCCACACCTGCGCCGGGAAGGTCCCGCCCGTGACTTGGTCCAGACCGGCGACGTCCTGCATGGGGACGGTGCCGTCGCCCTTGTACATGACCACGCCCGCGGCGAGCTGGGGGACGAAGCCGTCGAACCAGGCGGAGACGTTGTTCTCGCTGGTGCCCGACTTGCCCGCGCTCGGACGGCCGAGGTCGCCGGCGCTCAGGCCGGAGCCCTGCGTCATGACATAGGTCATCGCGTCCACCACGTCGGCCGCGACGTCGCCGTCGATCCCCTCGGTGACCTCGGGCTCGGCCTCGTAGGTGGTCTCGCCGGTGGCGTTGACGACCTTGGCGATCAGGTAGGTGTCGGCCCGCTGCCCCTCGGCGGCCAGGGTCGCGTAGGCGTTGGTCATCTCCAGCAGCGTCGGGCTGGCCGTGCCCAGGACGTTGGTGAGGTCGGAGCCCAGCCCGGGGGTGTCCTCCGGCAGCCCCAGGTCGACGGCCGCCTCGACGGTCTTCTCCGGCCCGATCTGCTCGTTGAGCTGCACGTAGACGGTGTTGACCGACTCGGCCAGCGCCACCCGCAAGTCCAGGACGCCGAAGGAGATGTCGCGGAAGTTGCGGACCGGGACCATCCCGGTGTCGGTGCCGAACTCCATCGGGCTCGGCCCGGGATAGGTGGTGAGCGTGTCGATGCCGTCCTGGACGGCCGCGGTGAGCGTGATCGGCTTGAACAGCGACCCGGCCTGGACGCGGGCGTCGGTGGCCGCGTTGAGCTGGGTCTGCTGGTAGTCGTCGCCGCCGTACATCGCGGTCACGGCACCGTCGCCGGGGCGGACCGCGGTGAGGGCCACGGTGATGTCGTCGGTGCCGGCACCGGTCGGGCGGAAGGCCTTGACCGCGGCGCGGGCCGCCCGCTGGTGCTTCTGGTCGATCGTGGTGGTGACCCGCAGCCCCGAGGAGTCGATCACCGCGTCGTCCAGCTCGAGGACCTCCCGCAGGTCCTCGCGGACGGCCTGGGCCACGTAGCCCTCGACGCCCTGGACAGCGCTCGAGGGCGGTGCCCCCTCGATCTCCGGCATCCCGAGACCGGCCCGCTCCTCGGCGGGCAGCCAGCCCATCTCGACCATGCCGTCGAGGACGTAGGCGATGCGGGCCTCGGCGCGCTCCTCGTTGCCGTCGGCGTAGTCCGGGTCGAACAGCGAGGGGGCGTTGGTGACGGCGGCCAGGAAGGCGCCCTCCTCGACCGTCAGGTCGGCGACGTCCTTGCGGAAGTAGGCGTGGCTGGCGGTCTGGATGCCGTTCGCGCCGCGACCGAAGTAGATGGTGTTCAGGTAGTCCTGGAGGATCTCGTCCTTGCTGCGCTCGTTGTCGATCTTGACCGAGAGCACCAGCTCCTTGAGCTTGCGCTCGATGGTCTGGTCGGGGGTGAGGTAGTAGTTCTTGACGTACTGCTGGGTGATCGTCGACCCGCCCTGCAGCCCGCCCCCGGTCAGGCTCCGGTATGCGGCACGCGCAGTTCCGGAGATCGAGACGCCTTCGTTCTCGTAGAAGGTGCGGTCCTCGGCCGCCAGCACCGCCTTCTGGACGTGGTCCGGCACCTGGTCCAGCGTGACGTTCTCCCGGTCGGTCCCGCCGGTGAACCGGGCCAGCTCGGTCTCGCCGTCGGCGTAGTAGAGGATCGTGCTCTGGGCCTGGGCGAAGTCGTTGGGCTCGGGGATGGAGGTGCGCGAGTAGGCGATGGCGAAGGCCGCGGCCGCGCCCGCCACGAGCGCCAGGCCGACGGCCACCAGCCACAGCAGCAGCTTCCGGAACCACCCACCGCCCTGGCGGCGACGGCCCTTGCCCCCCGCGCGTCCCTTGGCGGCCGCGCGCCGTCGGCCGGCCGGGGCCTGGCGGCGCCGACCCGCCGGACGCTTCCGGGATCGCTGGGCGGCGGCACGGGCCTCCCGGCGGGAGGATGGGGTGGGGCGGGAAGGACTCACCCGACCCATTCTGCCTGGCTGCGCTGGGGCCTCCCTGGAAGGACGGGTCACCTGGTGGCGGAATGGTTGGGGTCCCGCGGCTGTTGACGCCGTGTGGTGCCCACCCTGGACGGGCACGTGTCGAGCCAAGGAGATAGTGAGCAATGACAGCCGTGCGGGTAGCGATCGTCGGAGTCGGCAACTGCGCCAGCTCTCTGGTGCAGGGGGTGGAGTACTACAAGGACGCCGACCCCGCCGGGAGCGTGCCCGGGCTCATGCACGTCCAGTTCGGCGACTACCACGTCCGCGACGTGGAGTTCGTCGCCGCCTTCGACGTGGACGCCAAGAAGGTCGGCGTCGACCTGGCCGAGGCCATCAACGCCAGCGAGAACAACACGATCACCATCGCCCAGGTGCCCACGACGGGCGTGACCGTCCAGCGCGGTCCCACCCTCGACGGCATCGGCAAGTACTACGCGCTGACCATCGAGGAGTCCGACGCCGAGCCGGTCGACGTCGTCCAGGCCCTCAAGGACGCGCAGGTGGACGTCCTCGTCTCCTACCTGCCCGTGGGCAGCGAGGAGGCCGACAAGTTCTACGCCCAGTGTGCGATCGACGCCGGCGTGGCCTTCGTCAACGCCCTGCCCGTCTTCATCGCCTCCGACCCCGAGTGGGCCGCGAAGTTCGAGGCCGCCGGCGTGCCCATCGTGGGCGACGACATCAAGAGCCAGGTCGGGGCGACGATCACCCACCGCGTGATGGCCAAGCTCTTCGAGGACCGCGGCGTGGTGCTGGACCGCACCTACCAGCTCAACGTCGGCGGCAACATGGACTTCAAGAACATGCTCGAGCGCGAGCGGCTGGAGTCCAAGAAGATCTCCAAGACCCAGGCCGTGACCTCCAACGTGTCCAAGCAGTTCGAGGACCGGGACGTCCACATCGGCCCGTCCGACTACGTGCAGTGGCTCGACGACCGCAAGTGGGCCTACGTGCGCCTCGAGGGCCGGGCCTTCGGCGACGTCCCGCTGAACCTGGAGTACAAGCTCGAGGTGTGGGACTCGCCCAACTCGGCCGGCATCATCATCGACGCCATCCGCGCCGCCAAGATCGCCAAGGACCGCGCCCAGGGTGGTCCGGTCATCGGTGCCTCGGCCTACCTGATGAAGTCGCCGCCGGTGCAGATGCCCGACGAGCAGGGTCGCGCCGAGGTCGAGGCCTTCATCCGCGGCTGAGGCGCGCCGGGCGAGGACGTTCTCGCCCGACCGGCTCCTGGGACACTGGGGCCATGACCGCTGAGCGCTATCTCGTCGTCGGGTCCACCGTGGAGGACCCGACGGTCGTCGCCCTGACCGAGCTCGCCGCCCGGCACGGCATGGACGTGCGGGGCCTGGCCCTGCGGCCGCCCGTCGACGCGGTGCACGTCGAGTGGCGCACGCTGCCGGCGGCGCTCGCCGCGACCACACCTCTCGCCGGTCTGCTTCAGCACGTGGTGCGGCGGGTCCTGCGCGGGGAGGCGGCAGCGCTGGCCGACGCACTCGTGGCCGATGACGCGTTCGCCGCGGAGGTCGCCGGTGCAGAGCCGCTCTGCCTGGTCGCGGTCGACGACGCCGCGGCGCAGGCCCTGGCCCGCTGGCGGGGCGACCGGGGTGCGGTCGGCCAGTCCGTGCTGACCTGGGACCAGGGGGCCGATCGGCTGGCCCGGGCCCTGGCCGAGGGGCCCGGCCGTCAGTCCCCACCGCACGCGCCCGGAGGTCCGTCCGACCCGCCCCTGCCGCAGACGCGGCCGCAGCTGGTCGCGAGCAAGCACCCGGGCGCGATGCACCGGGTCGCCATCGCCGGCCGCGTGGAGGACATCGTGGGGTCGACCCAGGAGCTCGGACGTCTGCTCCGGGCCAAGGTCCGTCAGCTCGCTCCCGGCCAGCCGGTGCCGCGCGACGTGGACATCCTCGTCCTGGCCGGCCTCGGCCCGGCCGTCGCCGGCCTCTCCCACCTGCCCCTGGAGACGCGGGTGGTCCACCTCGCGCGTCCCGAGGACCGGTCCAGCCCGTGGCGCCACCTCCTGGGCACCGTCGTGGCGTCCCCGGCCGAGCCGGTGGTCAGGCCCGACCTGGCAGGGGGTGGACGGGGCGCGGAGCTCGGGGCAGCGATCCTGGGCCCCGAGACCGCCGAGCTGGTCCGGCTGGGACGGTCGGGCGAGGTCGACGAGGCGCTGCGGAGGGTGGAGGAACTGCTCGATCACGGCATCGGGGAGCGGCCGGACCGGATGACCCTGCTGCGTGAGATGGCCTATCTCACCCGGCTCCACGGTGCGGTGTCCCTGGAGCGTCGGGTGCTGGAGGCGTGGGCGGGCGACTCCCGGCCGGAGGAGGACGTCCGGCGGCTCGACGACACCCTGCTCGAGACCGACCCGGTCTGGGTGCCGGAGCTGCCGACCTCGCCCTACGACCCCGTGCCGGGCCGTGTGGTGCACCTGCTCAAGAGCACGCTCCCGCAGCGCCAGGCCGGCTACAGCGTCCGGGGCCACCACACCCTCCGCGCGCTGGCGGAGGCGGGCGTGGACGTGGTCGCCCTGGCCATGCCCGAGCGCGCCGACCCGACCGAGGGCCACGTCGCCGGCAGCGTGCCGACCGAGGACCTCGTCGCCGGCAGCGTGCACGAGGAGGTGCTCGACGGGGTGCGTTATCTCGTCCCACCCCCTGTCCCCGCGACCGGGACCGTCGAACACCTGCGCGCAGCGGCCACCGTGCTGCTCGACCTCGTGGTGGCGCAACGACCCGAGGTCCTGCACGTCCACTCCGGACACCGGGGCTACGACCTCGGGGTCGTGGGCGCGGCGATCGCCGGCGCCACCGCCACGCCCTGGGTGTATGAGGTCAGGGGGCTGTTCGAGTCCCTGTGGACCTCGGATCCGGACCGGGCCGAGCGGGCAGAGGTCTTCCGGCGGAGGATGACCAGGGAGGCCGACCTGGTGCGTCGGGCCGACGCCACGGTGACCCTCGCGGAGACGATGCGCGCGGACCTGCTGTCCCGTCCCCTGCCCGACGGCGCAGTGCTCGACCCGGATCAGATCCACGTGGTGCCCAACGCGGTCGATCCCGCCCGGCTGCGCCCCACCGGCCGCGACCCGTTGCTGGCGAGGGACTGGGAGACGGAGGGCCGGTTCACCTTCGGCTACATCTCCAACCTCGACCACCAGCGGGAGCAGGTCGAAGACCTCATCCGGGCCGCGGTGCTGATGGCTGCCGCGGGTCGGCACGTCAAGGTGCTGGTCGTGGGGACCGGCACCCGTGCCGAGCAGCTCCAGGAGCTGACCCGCGAGATCGGCGCCGAGCGCCTCGTCACCTTCACCGGGAAGGTGCCGCACGACCAGGTGGCCGCCGCCTACGCACTCCTCGACGTGCTCGTGGTGCCGCGCGGCGACGAACGTGCCGCACGGCTGGTGACCCCGCTCAAGCCCTACGAGGCGATGGCGATGGGACTGCCCGTCATCGTCTCGGACCAGCCCGCCCTCCTGGAGGTCATCGGCGACGGGGAGCGTGGATGGTCCTACCCCGCCGGGGACGCGGACGCCCTCGCCAGGCTGCTTGGAGAGCTGGCGGACGATCCGCAGGGTCGCGAGCAGGTCGCCGCCCGGGGGCAGGACTGGGTCCGACGCGAACGGACGTGGGCGGGAAATGCGGAGCGTTACCAGGAGATCTATCGGCAGGTCCGCACCAGGTCCAGGTAGCGTGACGACCGTGCGTTCCCACAAGTTGCTGCTCGTCGGTGCCTCACTGTCGGTGGTGCTCACCGCGCTCGCCGTCCTGGGGGCCGTGCGGTCCTGGTGGTGGCTCGCGGTGCTCTCGGCGATGGTGCTGATCAGTGCGACGCTGATGATCGCCATCGACACCGACCGTCGGACCCGGGAGCTGCGGGCCTTCGTCCGGTCCCAGGTCGCCTCGATCGACACCACCGGTGGGCGGGCCGCCCCGACGACCGAGGACGTCGTCGGCACGGTGAGGGTGCTGCAGGCCCAGTACACCGCCCGGCTCGACCGGCTCCAGGACTCGGTCGAAGACGCGCTGCGCCAGCTGCGGTGATCGCGACCCGGCTCGGCGTGTCCCGGGACACCGCCAACAACCAGATCGTCCTCGACGACCCCGACGCCCTCGCAGTCACCGCGCTGCGGACGAAGTCGGTCCATGCCCGCGAGGTGCTCGTCGAGGCGGCCTGGCCCGGACACACCGCCGACGAGGTGCACGGGTGGGCCCGCGACGCGGCGCGACTGCCGGGAGGCGCCCACCTGCCGCAGGGCGCCGATCCCCATCACCTGGGCCAGCTGGCCAGGGTGCTGGCCCTGCAGACCGGCTCCGATGACGACGTGCGGGCCGCCCGCACGTTGCTCGAGGCGCTCGTCGCCAGTGGACGCACCGACGACCTCCCTCCGCACGCCGTGCAGATCCTGCTCCATCTCCGGTGCCGGGACGGGGACGTGGAGGGCTGCCAGGCCCTGCTGGAGCACCCGCACGTGCCCGATGACGTGGCCGCCTCGGTCCGCGCCGACCTAGCCCGGCCCAGGACCCCCGGGGAGGACCCCGGGCATTGGCTGTCGCTGCTCGACGCGGCGCTGCACTCGGACCAGATCGCGGCCCTGCGCCTCGACCCGGCTCGAGGGTCAGCTGCCTTCGACCAGCTGACCACCGAGAGCATGGTCCGCGCCGACGGGCCCGACGACCCGCTGGTCACGGTGGTCATGAGCAGCTACCACCCTGGTCCACCCCTCCTGACGGCCGTGCGGTCGGTGATGGAGCAGACGTGGCGCAATCTCGAGCTGATCGTCGTCGACGACGCCTCTGGTCCGGAGGCGCAGGAGTGGCTGGACCGAGCCGAACGCATCGATCCACGTGTCCGCGTCGTCCGCAAGGCCGTCAACGGCGGGACCTACCGGGCCCGCAACACCGCCCTCCGTCAGGCTCGGGGGTCCTACGTCACGACCCTCGACTCGGACGACTGGCTGCACCCTCAGGCACTGGCGACCTTCGTGCGGACCCTCGAGGGCGACCGCTCCTTGATGGCTGTGCGTTCGATGGGGGCCCGCGTCACGCCCGACCTGGAGCTGGTGAGGCTGGGCTACCGGCACCGGGCCGTCGCGGCGCCGACCCTGCTCTTCCGGGTCGACCCTGTCGTCTCGCGCGTCGGCTTCTTCGACCCGACGCGCAAGGGGGCGGACACCGAGTACGCCCGCCGCATCCAGGCGGCCTTCGGGCGACGCACGGTGGCCACGGTCGACGAGTGCCTGCTGCTCCTCCGCTCCGGGGAGACGCTCTCCTCCTCGGAGTTCTCCAGGATGTGGCGGCACGGTGCCCGGCACGCCTACAAGTCGCTCTACGCGAGGTGGCACGAGCAGATCGCCGCGGGAGCCCCCGCCTTCCTCGATCCCGGCGCGCCGAGAGCCTTCCCGGAGCCACGCCGTTGGCGCCGTGACCTCGACCCTGACCTGCCGGCCCCGGACCACCTGGACCTGGTGCTCGCCGGTGACTGGCGACGCTACGGCGGGCCACAGCGCTCGATGATGGAGGAGATCCGGGCCGCGAGGGCCGCGGGCCTGCGGGTCGGCATCATGCACCTGGAGGCGCTCCGCTTCGCGACCACCAAGGACCTGCCCCTGTGCGCCCCGGTCCTGGAGGCGGTCCAGCGGCGCGAGGTGGAGTGGGTCCAGATCGATGAGCGGGTCTCCATCGACACCCTCATGGTCCGTTATCCCCTGGTGCTGCAGCACCCCCCGCACGCCCCTGAGGCCGTCCGCCCGCGGCGTCTGCTCATCGTCGCCAACCAGGCCCCCCTCGAGCCCGACGGCTCGGACCAGCGCTATGTCGTCACCGACGTCACCGCCAGGGCTCGTGAGCTCTTCGGCGTCGACCCGGAGTGGGTGCCTCAGGGGCCGGTGATCCGCCAGGTGCTGAGGGAGCAGGACCCCGCGATCAGGATGGTGGAGTGGGACAACCCGGGCCTGATCGACGTGGACGAATGGTCGGTGCGGGGCGAACGCGCACCGGGTGCTGACGGGCCGGTGGTCGTGGGCCGCTACTCCCGGGACCACGAGCTGAAGTTCCCGGCCACGCACGCCGACTTCCTGCAGGCCTACGACCTCGGCCCCGGTCATCGCGTGCGGCTCATGGGAGCGGGCGCGACGTGGAAGCGGCTGGCCCGTCAGGCCGGCCTGCCCGAGGACATGGCCGTGCCGCCCGAGTGGGAGCTGGTCAGGTTCGGCTCCGTGGAGCCGCGCGAGTTCCTGGCCGGTCTCGACTTCTTCCTCTACCAGGACCATCCCGGGCGGCACGAGGCCTTCGGCAGGGTCCTCCTGGAGGCGGCGGCCTCGGGCGTGCTGGTGATCGCCCACCCCAAGCACCGCCTCGTGTTCGGCGACGTGCTCGACTACGCCGAGCCGGCCCAGGCCAAGGCGCTCATCGCCGCCTACGTGGCAGATCCGCAGCGGTATGCGGCACGCGTGCACCAGATCCAGGAGCTGGTGCGGCAGCGCTACTCCCACGCATCCTTCGTGGACCGGCTCGGGCTCACGGGCGGTCCGACGGATGCGTCGGCGCCCGCGCCCGCCGGCCCACCGGTCGGCCTCCATCGGGTCGCGCTGAGGACGGACACCGACGCGACCCGGGCGGACGTGCTCGAGCTCCGCATCGCCACTCGCCTCTCTATCCCTTCCGTGGACCGGATGAGAAACGCCCTGGCGACCCCGGCAGACGAACTCGTGGGTGACGCGGCACTGGAAGCCGCGAGAGAGGTCCCGGAGATCACCTCAGCTCGGCTGCTCCCGAGGCGTGACGTCGCTCACTGACCTGGACCGCTCGCATCAGGACACGACACCGAGGTGCCTCGCGAGAACGTCCGCGATCCGGGGGCCGGCCTCGCCGTCCCACAACGGCGGGACTGGCCAGGTGGCCTGGCGACCCGTGGCCAAGACCTCCGCGAGGACGCTTGGAAGACTCTGGCGGGTCACGAGCTGATTGGTGCCGTGCGTGATCGTTACAGGTCTCTCAGTGTTAGGCCGCAGCGTCAGACACGGGACCCCCAGGACCGTCGTCTCCTCCTGGACGCCCCCAGAGTCGGTCACGACGGCCGCGGCACCCCGGACGAGGGCGAGGAACTCGACATAGCCCAGCGGATCGACGACCGTGACGTTGTGGTGGTTCATGAACCCGGCATCCTCGAGCCGAGCGCGCCCGCGGGGGTGGAGGGGAATGACGAAGCGGACTTGGTCCGCAACCGAATGGACGGCACGAACCAGTTCCCTGACGTTGGTGACGTCGTCGACGTTGCCGGGGCGGTGGAGGGTGCCCACGACATAGGGCTGGCTGCAGTCCACGCCGACCTGCCCCGCCACGCTCTCACTGTCCAGCGAGTCGACATGCTGCAGCAGCGTGTCGATCATCGGGTTGCCGACGAAGTGGATGGCAGCCGCGTCGGCACCTTCTCGTCCCAGGTGAGCGATCGCGTCCACGCTGGTCACCAGGAGCAGGTTGGAGAGCCGGTCAGTGAGGAGCCGGTTGATCTCTTCCGGCATGGTCATGTCGAAGGACCGCAGGCCTGCCTCGACGTGAGCGACAGGGATGCCCATCTTCGCGGCGACCAGAGCTGCGGCCACCGTGGAGTTCACGTCTCCGTACACGACCACCAGGTCTGGGTGCTCGCGAGCAAAGAGCTCCTCAAGGCCCACCATGATGGCTGCCGTCTGCGTCGCGTGGCTGCCGGAGCCAACGCCGAGGTTGACGTCAGGCTCGGGCAGGCCGAGCTGGGCGAAGAAGACCTCGCTCATCCTCGCGTCGTAGTGCTGACCCGTGTGCACCAGCATCTGGCGCACGGGATGGTGCTCCATCGCCGCGATCACGGGCGCGGCCTTGGGGAAGTTGGGCCTGGCTCCGGTGATGTGGATGAGAAGGGGCTTCGCGGTCACTGACGGACGGTCCTTCCGTGGGCTCGGGTGGTCGTCATGTGGTGCCTGGGCTCAGTCGGCGAGGCGCACGTCGAGACGTTCGGGCAGACGGGCGGGCAAGGCGCGGATCAGGGCCACATCGATCGGCTCCAGGGCCGTTCCGTCGGCGCAAACCCGGGCAAGGTGCCACACCTGGTAGTGGTGCACGATGCTTGCGACGCGGGCCCCGACATGCTCGAGCCAGTCTCCGCCCCCGGGCAGGTCTGCCCAGCGAGCCCGGGGAGTCAGGAGCTCGGCGACGAAACCGTGCTGCCGGGCGGGGCCCAGCGCCGGGTGGTCGAGAATCAGGAGAGGTTTGAAGGCGAGGGTCTCTCGCTGGAGGTCGGCGATCTGCTCGATGATCGCCTCCACCTGATCTGGGTCCAGACCGAGAGCGAGGATCCCGATGACCGGAAGGAAGGCCTGGTCCTGCCCGGTCAGATGGCGGCCAGGATGCAACGGGACGGGCCGGGCACCGAGGCCGTCCTCGGGGACGAAAGCACGCCACACGAGGTCGGTGAGGACCGCGTTGCGTCGCAGGCGGGGAAGCACCTCTGTGACCGCGGCTTGATAGCCCGGAGTGCGGCGCACCCAGCGGGCGACCTGCTGGGTCCGGGGTGAGCGACGGGACTGGCTCATGACGTTGCCACCTCGACCCCGGCCAGGCGCAGGATTTCGGCCCCCGCCGCCGGAGCGCCGTTGCCGGGGTCGGCGTCCATGGCGGCCTGTGCCATCTCGGCACCGTGTGCGAGGAGCTCGTCGACCAGCGCCTCCGCCCTGCCGGAGGTCATCGTCGGGGTGGTCAGTGCCCAACCCGCCTGGGCTGCGTGGCTGGCACGAGCGACCTGGTCGTCCAGGGACGTCTGTCCGTTAGGGACGAAGAGCGTGGGCAGGCCGAAGCGCAGATTCTCGTGGAAGGAGTTGTAACCGGCAGCGGCCACGGCCACGTCGAAGGCCCGGGAATGCTCGGAGAGCGGGAAGTGCCGCACGAGATGGATGCCATCACCCACATACGCGCGCTCGGCGATGGAGGGAGCGGTAACGCACACGCCGACCCCACGGCGCAGTAGCGCCGTCGCGGCGGCACCCACCTCGTCGTCGGTGTCGTTGATGTTGCCCGCGCCCAGGGTGACCAGCGCCAGCGGACCTTCGGCGGGCAAGCCCAAGGCCGCTCGCGCCGTCGCACGGTCTGACAGCCCGTCGCGGTCGACCAGGGTCACGGGATCGACGTGGACGACGTCGGTCGCCGACACGGTTGCCCCCTTGTCGGCGGCCGCGGAGAGGTCGCCTGGTTCGATGACGGCGTCGAACCAGGATGACTTGAGCAACTGGTCTGTGTTGCGCCCGGTCTTCCACATTCCCCGGCGGGACCACACAGCGCGGGTCTCTGGGGCGGAAGCCAAGGCCGCGTCGAGGCCGGCGTACGGGTGAGTGCCGTCGAACACCAGCACGTCCGGCGCGATCCTGGAGAGTACTTCCGTCATCCGCTCTCTGAACAATGCCCGCCAGGTTGCAGGGCGAAGGCCTGTGGCCCCTTGGCTCGGGATGTACTCCCAGGTCAACCCTTCGGACTCGACGACGGGCACCGCCTGAGACAGCGACACCACGTGGCATCGAGCGGCTCCACCCATCCCTCGGGCGTACGCCAGCAGGCGGGTGAGGTGCCCCATACCGGCGCCGTTGCTGGACACGAGCATGATCGACGGGAGTGAGGGCACACGTCGATGATGTCACGCCATCGTTGCCATGGGGGGCAGCCGCGTCCTTCCCCTTATGCTGGACGCTGGGCCTGCCCTGGGCAGGGAGCATTGCGGAGGCGAGGAGACTACGTGGCTATCGATACGGTGATCATCGGGCTGGGCTACGTCGGCCTCCCCCTGGCGCAGGAGGCGACACGCGCGGGGCACACGGTCCTGGGTGTTGACATCAACCAGGGTGTGGTCGACAGCCTCAACGCGGGGCACTCACATGTCGACGACCTCAGCGATGGGGACATCCGCGAGATGATCGAGGGTGGTTTCGAGGCGACCACGGACACGGCCAGGATCAGCGAGGGCTCAGTCGTCGTCATCTGTGTCCCGACCCCCTTGGCCGACGACGGAGGCCCTGATCTGCGGGCCATCGAGTCCGCAGTGGGTTTCATCGCGCGGAACCTGAAGCCTGGAATGCTGGTGATCCTGGAGTCGACAACGTATCCGGGCACCACGGACGAGGTCGTGCGTCCCGCGCTGGAGGCCGGGGGCCTGGTGGCCGGCCAGGACTTTCACCTCGCCTTCTCACCGGAGCGGATCGACCCCGGCAACAAGCACTTCGGTGCGAAGAACACCCCCAAGGTTGTGGGTGGGCACACGGAGGCCTGCGGCGATGCCGCGGCGGCCTTCTACGGCTCGTTCGTGGACACGGTGGTCCGGGCGAAGGGCACCCGCGAGGCGGAGACCGCCAAGCTGCTGGAGAACACCTACCGACACATCAACATCGCCCTCGTCAACGAGATGACCCGGTTCTGTCACGAGCTGGGTATCGATCTGTGGGACGTCATCGATGCGGCTGCTTCGAAGCCCTTCGGTTTCCAGGCCTTCTACCCCGGCCCCGGCGTCGGAGGCCACTGCATCCCGATCGATCCCAACTATCTCTCCTACAACGTGCGGGCGCGTCTCGGATACCCGTTCCGCTTCGTGGAGCTCGCGCAGGAGATCAACACCGGCATGCCGGCATACGTGGTGGGAAGGGTGCAGGACATCCTCAACACCGAGGGGCGGGCGCTGAACGGCTCCACCGTGCTTCTCCTGGGCGTCACGTACAAGCCGGACATCGCGGACCAGCGCGAGTCCCCAGCGGTGCCGCTGGCCCAGCAGCTGCTGGCTAAGGGAGCTCGGGTCCAGTTCCACGACCCGCACGTGATGGAGTGGCGGTCTGTCCCTGCTGCGGTTCGGGTGGAGGACCCAGGTTCGGCCGCGGCCGAGGCAGACCTGACCATCCTGGTGCAGAATCACAGCGCCTACGACGTCGACACACTGGCAGAAGCATCCCGCGTGTTCTTCGACACGCGTGGCAAGGCGACCGCGGGGGAGAAGGTTCACCGGTTGTGACGGGCACGGAGGCCGGATCGTCGGAGCCTGAACCCGCGATCCTGACCGCGCAGGAGGCCGAAGCTCTCGCGCGACGGCACGGGATGACCCAGGTCGGGCAGCGGCCCACCCTCGGTGGCTATCTGGCTGACCTGTGGCGCAACCGCCACCTCATGTGGGCCATGGCCAAAGGTGACTTCATCGCCAGCCACCAGGACAACCACCTAGGCCTCCTGTGGTCGGTGATCAACCCCCTGCTGCTGGCGGTCTCCTACTACCTGATCTTCGGTCTGCTCATCGGGACCAGAGGCGGGATCGAGAACTTCGTCAGTTTCCTGACGATTGGACTGTTCATCTTCATCCCGATCTCATCGGCGATGACTTCCGGCGGGAAGTCGGTCACCGGAAAGGTCGGGATGATCCGCTCCTTGAAGTTCCCCCGGGTTCTCCTGCCGGTGACGTCCATGCTCTCGGAGTTCCTCGGTGCCCTGCCCGCCTTCGTCACCTTGGTAGTCATCGCCCTTGCGATGGGCGAGCGCCCCTCGCTCCAGTGGCTTCTCTTCCCCGTCGCGCTGCTCGTGGTCCTAGCCTTCTGCCTGGGACTGAGCATGATCTGCGCGCGCTTGGTCGATCTCGTCAGGGATGCCAGCAATCTCCTTCCGCTGACGGTGCGGCTCCTGCGCTACGTCTCTGGCATCTTCTTCTCCGTGCAGGATTCCCTGGCCCGGTTCGATTCGCCGCCCAGATGGGTGGCCTACGCGCTGGAGTACCAGCCTGTCGCGGTGATGCTGACCCTCGTGCGCGAACCCCTGATGGAAGAGTTCGCCGTCCGTTGGCAGACCTGGGCGGTGGCCGGTGGCTGGGCGGTCCTCTTTCTCGTGGTCGGTTTCGTGGTCTTCTGGCGTGGGGAAGGTTCCTATGGGCGAGGCTGAGAGGACGCCTTCGGTCATCGCCTCGGAGGTGAACGTGACCTACCGGATCTTCGGCTCCGGGAAGCAGTTGGACGAAGCTGATGAGATGGGCGCGCTGCGACGGCTCTTCCAGAGGAGCACGCAGAACGTGGGGGTCCGTGAGGTCCATGCCGTCAAGGACGTCTCCTTTGTCGCCCATCGAGGGGAGTCGATCGGTCTCGTGGGCCGGAACGGGTCTGGCAAGTCGACGCTGCTGCGCGCGGTTGCAGGTCTCGTGCCACCGACTCAGGGAAAGCTCTGGCTGGGCGGCAAGGCGACGCTGCTCGGGGTGAACCCGGCGCTGGTGCCCAAGCTGAGCGGGCGCCGGAACATCTGGATCGGGGCGCAGGCGCTGGGCTTGAAGCCGCAGGAGGTTCGTGAGCGGATTGAGGACATCATCGCTTTCGCCGATATCGGAGAGTTCATCGACCTGCCGATGAGTTCGTACTCCTCCGGCATGGGAGCCCGTCTGCGGTTTGCGATCTCCACTGCGACCATCCCGGACATCCTTGTGGTCGACGAAGCATTGGCGACGGGAGATCTCCAGTTCAAGGAGCGAGCTCAGCAACGCATCGCCGAGATCAAGGAAAAGGCTGGGACCGTCTTCATGGTCAGTCACAACGCCAGGACGATCAAGCGGTCGTGTGACCGCGCCCTGTGGTTGGACGACGGCCGGCTCGTGATGGACGGCGAGGCCGGACCTGTCGTCGACGCCTACGTGGCCAAGTACGGGAGGCGGGCGACCCGACGCCGCCGTCAACTGGAGAAGGACGAGGCTTAGGCGTGATGTCGCCCGTCAAGATCCTGGTGGTGACCGTCGTCCACCATCCCTTGGACGCACGCATCTGGCACCGTCAGATCGGCGCGATGCTGGATCAGGGATGGTCGGTCAGTTATGCCGCGCCGTGGAGCGCCTTCCCCGCGGCCACCCCCGATTTCGGGAATGTGCTGCCGATCGACCTCCCCAGGGCGGTGGGGCGACGTCGACTCTCCTCCATGGTCAAGGCAAGAGAGGTTCTCCGCACACTCGGGCCCCAGCATGACGTGGTCCTGCTGCATGACCCCGAGCTCCTGCTGAGCACGATCGGCCTCGACCTACCCCCCGTGGTGTGGGATGTTCATGAGGACGTCGCGGCTGCCGTCGAGGTGCGGGGGTGGATCCCGCCTCGGGTACGACGACCGGCTGCCAGGATGGTGCGCCTTGTGGAGCGATGGGCCGAGCAGCGGTTTCACCTCCTGCTTGCGGACCAGGCTTACGCCAGCCGGTTCCGCCGACCTCATCCGGTGGTCTTGAACACCACCCAGGTCGCTCCGGCCATCGGCCGGGCGGCCGTGCCTGACGCACACGGCCAGTTGCGCGTGGTCTACCTGGGGAGCGTGACGATGGAGCGGGGCGCCCAGGAGTTGGCACTGGTCGGCGCCGCTTTGCGGCGGTCCGGTGCACCAGTACGGCTGGAGGTCATCGGACCGGCCCACGGTGCCGCTGGCCCATTGATGGAACAGGCGGCGGCGTCCGGAGACCTCGAGTGGGCCGGTTTCCTGCCGAACGACAGAGCCCTCCGACGACTCGGAGGTGCCCTCGCGGGCCTGTCTCTCCTGCACGACGAGGCGAATTTCCGCCCGAGCATGCCAACCAAGCTGGTCGAGTATCTCGCTCATGGTGTCCCGGTGATCACGACGCCGCTGCCCGTTGCCGCCGATCTGGTGAACAGGAGCAACGGAGGGGCGATCGTGCCCTTCGGCGACGTCCAAGCGGTCGTCGACACGGTCCTTCGATGGGCGCAGGATCCCGCCCTGGCCAGGTCACTGGGCCAGAAAGGGCACACTCTTGTTGCGCGCGAGTTCGACTGGGACGTCATCAGCGACGAGTTCCTGACCGTGCTGCGAGGAATCATTCAGTCACCTGCGTAGCATGGCGCAGGTGACTGAACCAGCTCGTCGTCTCGTTATCGCCTATTGCTTCGTCCCATACGTCGACACCTCTGGCACCGTCGCGGCCAAGCGGATCTGCTTGGGTGGCGAACCCGTCGATGTGATCCAGAACGAGATGAGTCGCATCCGCAAGGTCGATCCGGGGTTGGACCTGGTGGCGGACGGATGGATCCGGCGAAGGGCTCTGCTGGAGACGCCCACCTACTTCTCGGCCTGGAGTTCGATCGAGGCGTGGTGCGACGCGGGGATGGCTCAGGTCGAGACGTGGGTGGGGGACTCGGCGCAGGCGAACGAGTTGCTTGCCCATGGAGTGCCGTGGTCTTCGGTCTACTCGCGCTCACACTTCGTCGCTTCGCACTTCCTGGCGGCACTGATCAAGGACCGTCATCCGGACGTGGTCTGGGAGGCAGAGTTCTCAGATCCTTGCTCTGCCGACGCGACCGGTGCGGAGCGCTACGCCCCATTGCCCGACTCCGCGCTCAAGGACCGCTTCGCTCAGATGTTCCGGCGAGCCGGCTATGAACCCCCGGCCAGCGACAACGTGTTCGAGTGGGCAGAACACCTCGTGTACGCCTTCGCCGACCAGATCATGTTCACCAACGCCCAGCAGAGCGAATATATGGCCGGCAGGTGCGCGGACGTCGGTCTGGCTGACCGGATGCGCGAACATACCGTCGCCACCCATCACCCGATGCTTCCGCAGAAATTCTACGAGATGGACACCGCCAATCTCGATTTGGAGGACGGGGTTCTGCACATTGCCTACTTCGGCAATTTCTACGGCAAGCAGAGCCCCATCGACGCGGTGCGAGGGCTTGCGATGCTCCCGCCTGAACTGCGTTCCACCCTGCGGCTCCATGTCTTCACCCAGCCGACCGAGTCACTGCGGGCCACGGTCATGAGAGATGGCTTGGAAGACTGCGTCAGGGTCGAGGAGTTCTTGCCATTCCTACAGTTCTTGGACGCGGCACGCCGGATGGATCTCCTCCTTGTCGTGGACTACCCCCTGCCCCTCAACGCAGAGAAGAATCCTTTCCTGCTGTCCAAGTGGGGTGACTATCGAGGGAGTGGAACCCCTGTCTGGGGGATCCTTGAGGAATCTAGTGTCTTGTCAGCCACCGAGGATCCGGCGTTGCAGTTCCGCACGCCGGTGGGTCACCCGACAGCAGCCGCCGCGCTCCTGTCCAAGCTCGCTCGAAAGGTCGTGCGTCCAGATAGGAAAGCGGCGCAACAGTCCGCAGCCCTCTGACGGGGACGCCCGCACGGCGCTGTAGCCCATCGTGCAGCCCAGGGGCTCGGATCCAGCCCGCTGTGGGTGTCAGGGAAGCTTGGGTCGGGAGTAGGGCAGGTTGTGCGCCTCAAGGTAGGAGGCCCAGTTGTCGAAGAGTGCCGGCAGGTGGTCGAACAGCGCATCGTAGTTTGCAGCGGCGCGAAAGTCCTGTGGCTCCATCTCGGCAGAGTCCTCAAGCGAGACGTGTGGCAGGTGGAGGAAGTCACAGAACTCTCGCGTGCGGGTGTCGTGTGTGATCCAGGTGGCAGGCTTGCCAGCGAGCACCGTGGCCATGTTGACGTGGAACCTCGTGCCAAAACCGAAAGCGACCACCTCACGGTTGAACTGCAGCCACTGGTCCGGATCGCGCCAGAGGCGGTAACGGTTCCGGTAGAAGTCGGTCAACTCCTGTCGGGTGACTTGGCCCGTGGGGGGCGCAGACTCCCGCGGCCCCAGGAGCCGTCCCACGATCCCTCGACGGCCGCGCGGGGCGGGGTCCTCGGTGGCGACATGGTTGTTGGCGGTCAGGAAGTCGGGGATGTCGATCGGCTTGCCTTTGAGCGCCTGAAGGTGAGCCCGGTGGTTACCTCGGTGAGTTGGCTCGATGTAGATGCCGTCACCCTTGACGATGCGAAGGAACTGGGCCCGCTCGGCCGCTCGTTCGTACTTGGTCCCCGAATAGGTGTAGGTGCCTGGCTGGGGGTTCGCCAACTGCCGGCGCAGTGCAGAGAAGGCAGCAGGCTCGCTGAAGAATGAAGGACAGCCAGTCACCTGAACGTTCGTCACACCGGCGAGCTCCTCGAAGACCTTCTTGGTGAACTCCCCCCGAACGCCGATCGGGCCGCAACGCTCCTCCATATAGCGCAGCATGGTGATGGCCTCGTCGGGGATCGTCGCCTCGCTGAGATCGTCGACAGGGGAGCGGACGCCCAGACCGAAGATTGTGATCGGAACGTCGTAGAGCTCGAGCATGCGCTGGAACCGGACGTACTTGTCCTTTATCCCGGAGTTCACCTTGATGGTGTTCGTCATCGAGATCACGAGGTGGTTGCAGTGCTTGTTGACGAAGTCCGCATAGGACTTCTCGCCCGCGAGGGACCATCGCATGGTGTGGTATTCCACGGTCTTGTCCTCGCCGAGGATCCGCTGCGGGGCACGGGCGTGAATCATGTTCCCGGAGTTCTCGTCCATGTCCAGGGGGAATTTCTGGGGCATGCGGGGATAGCAGCCTGCAACGGCGATCATGGCAGTCTCTCGTCTCGGGGGCCGCGTGAGGGCGCGGATGGGGGGGAAACGATGATACTGAGCAGACGTCCCCTGGTGTCGTCGTCGGAAAAGTGGGAACTCATCCGCTGACGCACCTCCCGCGCGGCTTCAGCCCGGTTCTCCTGTGACAGCCGAAGCACGAGCTCGGCTGCCTCCTCGGGGGTGCTGACGACCACGTCAGCGGGGAACATCCGGCGGGCGCCGTCGAGAGGGGCGAATGCCGGCCAATCTCGCACGACCGGGAAGGCACCTGCAGCGGTCCCTTCCAGAGTGCCGACCGGGCAGGACTCGCGCAGGCTGGTGTTGAGGATGAACCCGACGTGCCGGAGTTGATCGGGGAGCCGGCGCGTGAATCCGGAGTAGTCGATGTGGTCCACCAAAGGGGAGGACAGGGCTCTCCTGCGGAACTCGTCCGCGTAGGCACGTGCCCAGGCTGCGTGATGATCACCAAAGTCGGCCCCGATCAGCCGAAGCCGCCAGCTCGGATCGACCGCGATAAGGCGTTCGAGGACGTCGAGGGCGAAGAGCGGGTCCTTGACCACCTGTGCCCATCCAACGATCCCCAGCGTGCGGGATGCGTCCGGGAGAAGTGGGTCAGGGAAGTTCTCCGGAGGCACGATGTTGGTGACGACGTGGTGGGTCGCGTGCGAAACGCGATGACCGAGCACGGACCGGAACAGGTCACGGATGTGCTCGCTGACGAAGACGATGTCGTCCACCCGGGACCAGTCGAGCAGGTGGGCGGGAGCGGACAGGACGTCGACGCTGTGGACTCTGACCACCATCCGTGCGTCAGGCCGGACCACCGTGCTCGCCCAGGCTGCTCCCTTGTCTGCCCAGTCGGCTACCACCACGTCTGCCGTCCGCACGATCTCGACGATGTCGGGATCCAACCGCAGGTCCACGCTGCTCGTGCCGTGGATAGCGTGCTCGAGACAGTGGCGCAGGATCGGGGTGTCGATCATCATCCCGCCGAACTGACCACGATCAAGGGTGATGACAGACGCCTGGACCCCAGGCTCGCTCACCAGTGCTTGGATCATGGGTTTGGCGTGGTTCGGGTAGGCGCCGGGCAAGATGGCAACCCGCATGGCATCACCTGCGGGGCCCACCTCTGGTGCAGTTTCGGGCGACGGGCTCGTATCGGTGCCGCGCGTGAGGGCTCCGGCGAGGCACTGACCCAGATAGCTGCTGCGCAGGGGCTCTAGGTACGTTTCGGTCTCGGTGACCAGAGGGGTGTGTTCCCGTGCTGTATGCAGCTGCTGGTGGAAGAGGAGACCCAACGCGATGGCTCCCAGCTCACTCGCCTCATCGAGGTCCTCGGCCCGCAGGGCGGAGTCCGCGTGCTCGAGCACGGCGGACACAAGTGTCACAACGGGCTCCTCGGCGGATCGAGACCCCTCGACGAGCTCGGCGTGCGCAGTGAGCGCGGCGAATGCATCGCTCTCTATCCTGCTGCCCCCAGACCGTGCCAGGATCTCTTCCCCCATAGCGATGATCGAACGGAGCGCAGGGAATTTGCCGCGGCGAAGTGCCCAACGGGCCAGGCGCCTAAGTTCGCTTGCCACGTCCTCGGGCTCAAACATCCGCGTCGGCAGTTGCGTCCCGCCTTCTCCAGCATCCCCGAGCAGAGCAGCGATGTGCGGGAGGACTTTGCTCAAGGGGCGGTTCGCGTTCGGGGCGAGGGCATCCAGCTCTCGAAGTCCGTGTGCCAGTTGGCGCCACGCAGATTCCTCGCGGAGTGCATCCCGGGCCTGTGCGGCCGACCACGTGCGGGCCGCGGGAGCCAAGGAGGCGACACGGCTCTCGAAGTGGTGTTGCGCCTCCTCGTCCAGAAAGACGACGTGATCCGCCTGAGGAGCCACGTGCCTGAGCCAGCGGTCGTGACGAGACGCCAGCGCGAGTCTCCGTCGACGCGGGAGGGGCAGCGTCAGCGCTTGAGTGAGGTGCCGCGTAGGAACATGCGCAACCTTCTCCTGGGTGAGAAAGCGGTGCCGCCCGCGGGGAAGACTGGCAGGCAGCGGCCCCTCCGCGTAGCCGACCCTGACCGTGTGCCTCGCCCGGGCGAGGCCACTGATCTCTGCCCCGAATGAGTTCAACGAGGCTGCGTGCCCTGACAGGATCAACCAGGTTTGCGGTTGCCCAGCAAGTGCTCGAGGCTGAGAACGGGTCTGCATGGGGTCCTTCGGTCGGGATGTCGGCACTGACGGACACGGCCGTCGAGGTCAGACTAGTGCGAGGCGTGGGTCAACGATGCTCTGATGGGGAGCCTCCCGCACTGTCTAGTCGCGGCCGTAGAGGTCGCGGGTGTAGAGCTTGTCGCCGAAGGAGCGGGCGGTGCCGTCGAGGCGGTTGGCGATGATGACGTCGGCCTGGATGGTGAACTCCTCCAGGTCGCGGGTGACGCGGGCGCCCTGGAAGGTGTCCTGGGCCAGGGTGGGTTCGTAGATGAGGATGTCGGTGCCGCGGGCCTGGAGTCTGGACATGACGCCCTGGATGGAGGAGGCGCGGAAGTTGTCGCTGCCGGCCTTCATGATGAGGCGGTAGATGCCGACGGTGGCCGGCTTGCGGGTCTCGATGTCGGCCGCGATGAAGTCCATGCGGGTGGTGTTGGCGTCGACGATCGCGGTGATGAGAGTCTGGGGGACGTCGCCGTAGTTGGCAAGGAGCTGGCGGGTGTCCTTGGGCAGGCAGTAGCCGCCGTAGCCGAAGGAGGGGTTGTTGTAGTGGTCCCCGATGCGGGGGTCCAGGCCGACACCTTCGATGATCTGCTTGGTGTCCAGGCCGCGGGTGGCGGCGTAGGTGTCGAGCTCGTTGAAGTAGGCCACGCGCATGGCCAGGTAGGTGTTGGCGAAGAGCTTGATGGCCTCGGCCTCGGTGGAGCCGACCAGCAGGACGGGGGCGTCCTTGTCGATGGCTCCCTCCAGGAGGAGGTCGGCGAAGGCGCGGGCGGAGTCGGTGGTGTCGCCGACGATGATGCGGGAGGGGTGGAGGTTGTCGTAGAGGGCGCGGCCCTCGCGCAGGAACTCGGGGGAGAAGATGATGTCGGCGCCGGGGTGGGTGGTGCGCATGCGCTCGGTGAACCCGACGGGGATCGTGGACTTGATGATGACAGTGGCGTCGGGGGCGTGGGCCTGGACGTCGACCAGGACCTTCTCGACGGTGGAGGTGTCGAAGAAGTTGCTCTCAGTGTCGTAGTCGGTGGGGGTGGCGATGACCACGAAGTCGGCCCCCTCGTAGGCCTGCGCGGGGTCGGTGGTCGCCCGCAGCGACAGGTCGGCGTTGGCCAGGAAGTCCGAGATCTCGGGGTCCACGATCGGGGAGGTGCCGGAGTTGATCAGCTCGACCTTGGCCGGGTCGATGTCCAGGGCGACGACGTCGTGGTGCTGGGCCAGGATGACGGCGTTGGACAGGCCCACGTAGCCGGTGCCGGCGATCGCGATCTTCATGCTTCTCCTCGAGGTGAACGAACCTCCAGTATGGCGCTCGGTCGATGAGAGCTCCCTCATCGCCACGACGGCGTCCCTCTGGCTGGGTCCCGTGGCGGGATCTGTGCGATCAGGGGGTGGCCGGCATCTCCCACCCGATGGCTTCCAGCGGGGTCTTCGCGAGCCCGGCCGTGACCAGGGCGTGGTGCAGCACCGGCGTCAGGCTGCGCACGTAGCTGGCGCTGAGGTGGCTGCCCTGGCGGTTCACCACGACGCCCCCGACGGCGGGGGCGCAGCCGCCCAGCCCCTCCGGGTCCGGGCAGATCCACGGGGTGAGGTCGATGAGCGGGGCGTCGGTGCGGTCGGCCAGCACCCGCAGCGCCGCGTTGCCGGGGGCCTTCTGGACGTCGGACCAGCAGGCGGACCAGTCGTCACGGTGCTTGTCGAGGCACTCGTAGGAGGTCACGCCCTCCGCCTCGCCCCGTGGCACCTGGCGCGGGGTGTCGGCGATGACGACGAGCCGGGCACCGGCGGCGGTCGCCGGGGCGAGGAGGCGCTCGACCGACTCGGCGTCCCCCTTGCCGTAGCCGGCACCCATCGACGTCATCACGATGTCGGGGGTGTGCTCGCCGTCACCGAGCAGCGCGGACAGCTCGGTGTTGTAGCCGTGGCAGTCCGCAGCGCGGCCCTCGTCGACGAAACCGCAGGCGGACTTGGTCCACACCTTGATCCGCCAGCCCTCGACGATCCCGATGGCGTGCAGCGCCGAGCTCCACTGCTCCATCTTCGAGTCCCCGACCAGGGCGACCTCGACGTCTCCGGACGGGTCGCCGAACCAGCACTCGTCGTCCGCATTGCGGTCGGTGCCCTCGACCGGCACCTGGCAGCGCTCCGCGTAGGCGATCGAGATGTCCTCGTCGACGACCGCGGGGTCGGGGGTCAGCGTGTCGACGTGGGCCACCGCGGGGGCCAGGTCGGCGACCGGCTCGAGCTGGTCGCGGGTCCGGCTGGCCGGGTCGACGAGGGAGATCGCGCCGGTGGCGCCCTGGTCCGCCTTCTCCAGCGAGGGGGCGGTGACCATGAGGGTGCCGGCGATCAGCGCGGAGACGACCATCGCGGCCGCCCCGAGCCGCAGCGCCGGCCACGGGCTGCCGGAGAGGCGAGGGTTGAAGCGTATGGGGTTCTCGACCAGGTGGAGGGTGGCCCAGGCCAGGACGACCGAGACCCCGGCGGCCGCCATCCGAGTGAGCAGGGAGGCGTCGGGTCGCAGCTCCTCGAGGAGCAGCAGGACGGGCCAGTGCCACAGGTAGAGGCCGTAGGACAGGCCGCCCAGGAAGCGCATGGGCCGCACGCCCAGCAGGCGGGCCGGGGGGCTGTCCGGCCAGGCGATGCCGGCCGCGATGACGGCGGCGGTGCCCAGCGTGGGCAGAGCCGCGGCCGAGCCAGGCCAGGGGGTCTTGGTGGAGATGACCAGGAAGGTCACGAGGATGGCGATGAGGCCGAGCCACGCGGCGCCGGCCGCGAGGGGTCGACGCAGGCGCACCAGCAGCGGCGTCAGCAGGACCAGCAGGGCACCGGTGCCCAGCTGCCAGGCCCGGGTGGTGGTCGCGAAGTAGGCCGTCCCGGGGGAGTCGGCGGTGTGGCGGACCGACCAGGCGAAGCTGGCCAGGACCAGGGTGCCCAGGACCACGGCGAGCACGGGCACCAGCCGCAGCCGCAGCCGGTGTGCCAGCCACAGGGCGCCGATGATGAGCAGCGGCCACAGGACGTAGAACTGCTCCTCGACCGACAGCGACCAGTAGTGCTGGACCAGCGAGGGATTGGCGTCCTCGGCGAGGTAGTCGACCTCGCGGAAGGCGAAGAGCCAGTTGACGACGTAGCCGGTCGCGGCCAGGACCTCGGCGCCGAGGTCGGCGTGCCGCCCACGGGGCAGCAGCAGCCAGCCGGCGATCGAGGTGCAGACGAGCACCAGCGTCGCGGCCGGCAGGAGCCGGCGGGCCCGACGTGCGTAGAAGCGCGGCAGCGAGACCCGGCCGCTGCGGGTGGCCTCCTTCACCAGCTGGCTGGTGATGAGATAGCCGGAGATGACGAAGAAGACGTCCACACCGGCGAAACCGCCGGAGGATCCGGGCAGTCCGACGTGGTAGGCCAGGACCATCAGCACGGCGATGGCGCGCAGGCCCTCGATGTCGCCACGCAGCACCGCGGGACCGCGCAGGGGGCTGGCGGTCGCGGGCGTCTCGGGGGGCAGTGCCGTCGCGGTCATCGGGGCCGAGACTAGTCCCGAACGGGGATTAGGCCGGTGCCGACGCGGCCGGTATCGTGGAGTAGTTGTTTCCTTGCCCGGCGCGCACCCGCGTGCCTGTGGACAACGGCTGCGAGGGTCGTCCGACTCTGCCAGGCTGGGGTCCGGGGCGAGGCAGGCACGAATGTATGCAGCCCTCCTGTCACGGAGAGACCGTGACCGCCAAGACCGAAGGAGGTGGGTTTACGCATGCGTCAGTACGAGCTGATGATCATCCTCGACCCCGAGACCGACGAGCGCACCCTCCAGCCGACGCTGGAGAAGATGCTCGCCGTGGTGCCGAAGGACGGTGGCAGCGTCGACGAGATCGACGTCATGGGCCGCCGTCGCATGGCCTACGAGATCAAGAAGCAGGCCGAGGGCATCTACGCGGTCGTCCAGATGACCGCCGAGCCGGCCACCGCCCAGGAGCTGGACCGCCAGCTGGGCCTGAACGAGTCCGTTCTGCGGACCAAGCTGCTTCGTCGCGACGCCTGAGCCCTGCTCAGCGTCACCTCCCACCACATCCACGGACACGGATCAAGGACGACCTGACATGGCTGGAGAAACCCCCATCACGATCGTCGGCAACCTGACCGCCGACCCGGAGCTGCGGTTCACCCCCAACGGGGCGGCCGTCGCGAACTTCACCGTCGCGTCCACCCCGCGGCAGTTCGACCGCCAGACCAACGAATTCAAGGACGGCGAGACGCTGTTCATGCGTTGCTCGGTCTGGCGCGAGGCCGCCGAGCGGGCGACCGAGTCGCTGCACCGCGGCGACCGCGTCATCGTGACGGGTCGTCTGGTCTCCCGCTCCTGGCAGACGCCGGAGGGCGAGAACCGCACCGTCATGGAGATGCAGGTCGACGAGGTCGGCCCCTCGCTGCGCTACGCCACCGCCCAGGTGACCAAGGCCCAGCGCTCCGGCGGTGGCGACTGGAACCGCCAGGGTGGCGGCCAGCAGTCCGGTGGCCAGCAGGCCGGCGGTCAGCAGGGCGGCAACCCCTGGGCCAACCAGGGCGGCCAGCAGTCCGGTGGCCAGGCCGGCGGCCAGTCCGACCCGTGGGCCGGTGGTGGGGCCTCGAGCACCGGCGGTCAGTCCGGTGGTGGCTGGGGCGGCGCGCCGTCCTACGACGAGCCGCCGTTCTGATCCGAGCCGGGCGCTCACCCCATACCCCCTATCCGTAGAAACCATCCCGAGTCACAGCTCGGGCTCTTGCAAAGGAGAGCACCACGATGGCCAAGCCCGTTGTGCGCAAGCCCAAGAAGAAGGCGAACCCGCTCAAGACCGCCAAGATCGAGGCGATCGACTACAAGGACACCGCGCTGCTGCGCAAGTTCATCTCCGACCGCGGCAAGATCCGCGCGCGTCGCGTGACCGGCGTCTCCGTCCAGGAGCAGCGCCGCATCGCCAACGCCGTGAAGAACGCCCGTGAGATGGCGCTGCTGCCCTACAGCAGCTCCGCTCGCTGATCCGGCACCCCGCTACCAGGAGAAGAACCATGAAGGTGATCCTTACCCAGCCCGTCTCGGGCCTCGGCGCCGCCGGTGACGTCGTGGACGTCAAGGACGGCTACGCCCGCAACTTCCTGCTGCCCCGCAAGGTGGCGACCCCCTGGACCAAGGGTGGCCAGAAGCAGGTCGACGCGATCCAGGCCGGTCGCGTCAAGCGCGCCGCCAAGTCCGCCGAGGACGCCGCCGCGACCAAGTCCTCCCTCGAGGGCAAGGCCGTGACCGTGACGGCCCACGCTGGCCAGGGCGGCCGCCTCTTCGGCGCCGTCACCCCGCAGGACATCGCCGAGGCGATCGTCGCCGCCGGTGGCCCCCAGGTCGACAAGCGCAGCATCGAGGTCCCGGCCCCGATCCGCACCGTCGGCGAGCACGCCGTCCACGTGCGTCTGCACGAGGACGTCTCCGCCGACGTGACCGTCGAGGTCGTCGCCGGCTGAGGAGCCCGCTCCGACCGGCCGCCAGGCCTGACGCCCCTGCCCCCGTCCCGGGGGCGGGGGCGTCGCCGTGCTCCGCCGTCCTCCGATCCAGGCTCGGGCATCGCCCCTCCGATCCAGGCTCGGGCATCGCCCCTCCGATCCAGGCTCGGGGCATCGCCGCCGGACCCGGTGGGTCGGCGCGAGCCCGCGCGTCCGACCTGCCCGATCCGGCAGGTAGAATCGAGGACACGTCACCCATTTGATGCCTCGCCGAGGACGACGACCCCTGAGGAGGGCTGCCCGTGATCGCTGCCCTCCTCGTGCTGCACCTGGGGGCCGCGATCCTGTCCGCACCTCTGATCCGTCTCCTCGGCAACCGCGGCTTCGCGGTGCTGGCGCTGGCTCCCGCGATCACCGCCGGCTGGGCCACGACCAAGCTCGCCGCCGCGGGCAGCCCCACCCCCCACACCGAGCGCTACGAGTGGGTCCAGGGGCTGGGGATGAACCTCTCCTTCCGGATGGACACCCTCGCCTGGGTGATGACCCTCATCGTCTCGGTCGTCGGCGCGCTGGTGCTGCTCTACTGCTCCCACTACGTCGAGGACGACGAGGGCAGCAAGAGCCTGCTGGGCGCCAACCTCGTGGGCTTCGCCGGCGCGATGCTCGGCCTGGTCACCACCGACGACCTGCTGGTGCTCTACGTCTTCTGGGAGCTCACCACGATCCTGAGCTACCTGCTCATCGGCTATCTGTCGACGAGCGCGGCCAGCACCCGCGCGGCCAAGCAGGCCCTGATCGTGACCACGGCCGGCGGCCTGACGATGCTCATCGGCATCATCCTGCTGGGCAACACCCAGGGCACCTACCGGATCAGCGAGCTGGTCGCCCACCCGCAGTCCGGATCGGCGATCACCGTCGCGGTCGTGCTCATCCTCGTCGGCGCGGTCAGCAAGTCCGCGCTCGTCCCCTTCCACTTCTGGCTGCCCGGCGCGATGGTGGCCCCCACCCCGATCAGCGCCTACCTGCACGCCGCCGCCATGGTCAAGGCCGGCGTCTACCTGGTGGCACGCCTCGCCCCGGGGTATGCGGCACTGCCGGCCTGGCAGGTCACCGTCCTGGTCCTGGGTGGCGCCACGATGATCGTGGGTGCCTTCCGCGCGACCCGGCAGACCGACCTCAAGCTGCTCCTGGCCTACGGCACCGTCAGCCAGCTCGGCTTCCTCATGGTGCTCATCGGCTACGGCAGCCCCGGCGCCACCCTGGCGGGCCTGACCCTGGTCGTGGCGCACGCCCTCTTCAAGTCCAGCCTCTTCCTGACCGTCGGCACCATCGACCACGCCACCGGCACCCGCGACATCCGCCGCCTCCAGGGCGTGCGCGCCAAGATGCCGGTCCTGGCCACCTCGGCCCTGCTCGCGGCGATGTCGATGGCCGGGCTGCCCGTGCTGCTCGGCTTCGTCGGCAAGGAGGCCGCGCTCGGCGCCCTCCTCGACCCGGTCGACGGCTGGCGCTCGCTGCAGGGCGCCGCCGCGGTGACCGTGATCGTCGGCTCGGTGCTGACCTTCGCCTACTCCACCCGCTTCGTCTGGGGCGCCTTCACCGACGGGGCCCGGCCGCCGGTGGGCAAGCCGGTGCCGCCGCGCTGGCACCCGCCGAGCTGGATCCTGGTGTCGGTCCCGGTCGCGCTCTCCCTGGGGGGACTGCTGCTGGGGCTGACCTCCACCAGCCTGGAGAAAGTGCTCGAGCCGCATACTTCGGCCGTCACCCACGTCGCGGACGCGCACCCGGTCCACCTCGGGCTGTGGCACGGCATCTCCCTGCCGCTGCTGGTCTCGGTCGGGATCTGGGTCGCCGGCGCGCTCTGGTGGTGGCTGCAGGCCCGCCGTCCCGTCGAGGTGCCGATCCCGCTGTCCCCGCTGGATGCGGGCCGGGTCTACCAGCACCTCATCCGCGGCGTGGACCGGGCGGCCCTGGAGACGACCGGCTTCATGCAGCGAGGCTCGCTGCCGGTCCTGCTGGGCACCATCGTGGCCGTGGTCGTCCTGCTGCCCGGCGCCGTGCTGCTGCTCGACGGCGTGAGCCTGCCCCAGGTCCGCCTCGCCGACTCCGCGGCGCAGATCGCCACCGGCGCCCTGGTCGTCACCGGTGCCTACCTGGCCACGCGTGCCCGGCGCCGCCTGCGTGCGGTCTTCCTCGTGGGCGTCACGGGCTACGGCACCGCACTGCTCTACCTGCTCCACGGCGCGCCCGACCTCGCCCTGACCCAGGTCCTCGTCGAGACCGTGTCGCTGGTCGTCCTCGTCCTGGTGCTGCGACGCCTCTCGGGGCGCTTCCCGGACGACCCGACGGTGATGACCCGACGGCTGCGGGCCCTGCTGGGCGTCTCCGTGGCCGTGGTGATCGGGACGGTGACCCTGCTGGCCTCCGGCTCGCGGATCCACGACCCGGCGCACGGCAACCTCGCCGAGCGTGCCGTCGACTACGGCGGCGGCGCCAACATCGTCAACGTCATCCTCGTCGACGTCCGGGCCTGGGACACCATGGGCGAGCTCTCGGTGGTCCTGGCGGCCGCGACCGGCGTCGCCAGCCTCATCTTCATCCAGGACGACGCGATGCAGCGGGTGGCCAAGGTGCTGCGCCGATTCCGGGCCCGCCGCACCTCCCGCCAGCCCGTCCAGCAGGCCGCCGGGGGCCGTCGCGGCTGGATCCTGGGCACCGACCTGCTCGAGGCCAGCCGCCGGTCCACGATCCTGGAGATCGTCACCCACCTGGTCTTCCACACGATGATCCTCTGGTCGGTCTACCTGCTCTTCGCCGGGCACAACCAGCCCGGCGGCGGGTTCGCGGCCGGGATCGTCGCCGGCCTGGCGCTGTGCCTGCGCTACCTGGCCGGCTACGGCGCCGAGCTGCGCGCTGCGCTGCCGGTGATGCCCGCCGCGCTGCTGGGCACGGGACTGTTCATCGCCGGGGGCTCGGCGGTCATGCCGATGTTCTTCGGCTCACCCGCGCTGCGCACCTGGACCGCGGACATCCACATCCCGCTGCTCGGCGACGTCCACGTGGTGACCTCGCTGCTTTTCGACGTCGGCGTCTACCTGGTCGTCATCGGCCTCATGCTCGACGTCCTGCGCAGCCTCGGCTCCGGGATCGACGTGCAGATCCAGTCCGAGCAGGCCCGTGAGGAGGCGTCGCGCCGATGACCCCCAACCTCACCCTCGTGATCGTCGCCAGCACCCTCATCGGGACCGGCGTCTACCTGCTGCTCTCCCGCTCCCTGGTCCGCGCGCTGATGGGCTTCCTGCTCATGGGCAACGGGATCAACCTCATCTTCATCATCGGCTCCGGGCCCGCCGGCTCGCCGCCGATCGTCGGCGCCGGGGACGACCCGCGGGCCGACCCGGTCCCGCAGGCCCTCGTCCTCACCGCCATCGTCATCACCCTGGCGATGACGGCCTTCGTGCTGGCCCTGGCCCACCGCAGCGTCCACGCCGGGATGGACCTGGTCTCCGACGACTCCGAGTCGGCGCGCATCCACGCGATGGCCGAGTCCGACAAGCTCGACGGTCCCAGCGCCCGCGAGGTGACCGAGCAGATCGCCGCCGAGGGCGAGCGGCCCGAGTCGCGCCACCACCCCGAGGTCGAGGCCACCGACGTGGGCAGCGACCACTCGACCGCCCCGGTCGAGGAGGACGAGCACCACATACCCGATCTCGCCGAGCAGCTCGACCCCCCGGAGTCGGAGGGAGAGCCGGACCACGAGATCCCGCCCGCCGCCGACCCGGCCGAGCCCACCACCCACGACCGACCGGAGGAGGGCCGATGATCAGCCAGTACTCCTGGGTCATCCCGCTCCTGGTCGTCCTGCCGCTCATCGGCGCCGGGCTGACGCTGGCGGCCGCCGGACGCACCGTCGTGCAGCGCGTGGTCAGCCTCAGCGTGCTCACCGCGATGCTCGTGTGCGCCGGCGTGCTGCTGTGGGCCGCCGACACTATCGGCCCGCAGGTGATGCTCGTGGGCGGCTGGATGCCGTGGGAGGGCGTGGTGCTGGTCGTGGACCGGCTGGCCGCGCTCATGGTCATCGTCTCGACCACCGTCACGATGGGGGTCCTGACCTACTCGATCGGCCAGGGCGCCAGCAGCTTCGACGACGAGAGCGACGGGCACAGCCCGCTGCCGGTCTTCCACCCCTCGATCCTGGTGCTGGCCGCCGGCGTCACCACGACCTTCATCTCCGGCGACCTTTTCCACCTCTACGTCGGCTTCGAGATGCTGCTGGCCGCCAGCTTCGTGCTCCTCACCCTGGGTGGGACGGCCGAGCGGGTGCGGGCCGGCACCACCTACGTGCTGGTCAGCCTGCTCTCCTCCTCGATCTTCCTGGCGGCGATCGGCACGGTGTATGCGGCAGCAGGCACCGTCAACCTCGCTCTCCTCGCGGAGCGCCTGGGCGAGATCGAGCCCTCCACCGTGACCCAGCTGCAGCTGCTGCTGCTCATCGGCTTCGCGGTCAAGGCGGCGATCTTCCCGATGTCCGGGTGGCTGCCCGACTCCTACCCGACCGCCCCGGCACCGGTGACGGCGGTCTTCGCCGGCCTGCTCACCAAGGTCGGTGTCTACGCGATCATCCGCACCCAGACCCTGCTCTTCCCGGGCAACCGCTTCGACGACCTGCTGCTGTGGGCGGCGCTGCTGACGATGGTCGTGGGCATCCTCGGCGCGATCGTCCAGAACGACATCAAGCGGATGCTGTCCTTCACCCTGGTCAGCCACATCGGCTACATGCTCTTCGGGATCGCCCTGGGCTCGGCGGCGGGCCTGGGCGCGGCCATCTTCTACGTGATCCACCACATCCTCATCCAGACCACGCTCTTCCTGGTCACCGGTCTGGTCGAGCGGGTCGGCGGCTCCAGCGACGCCTCCAAGCTCGGTGACCTGGCGCGGATCTCCCCGGTGGTGGGCGTCCTCTTCTTCGTCCCTGCCATGAACCTTGCCGGCATCCCGCCCTTCAGCGGTTTCCTGGGCAAGGTCGGCCTGATCCAGGCCGGGGTGCAGGAGGACACCTGGCTGGCGTGGGTCGTCGTCGCAGGTGCGGTTCTGACCTCGCTGCTGACGCTCTATGCCATCGCCCGGGTCTGGGCGCGCGCGTTCTGGTCGGAGAACCCGGCGGGGATCACCGGCCGAGGCCCCTGGCGCGGTGGCCACCACGAGGCGCTGGGCTGGGGCGTGCTGGGCCCCACCACCGCGATCGTGGTCGTGACGGTGGCGATCACCGTGGTGGCCGGTCCGCTCTACGACGTCACGACCCGGGCGGCGGTGGACCTGCTCTCCCGCGAGCCCTACGTCACCTCGGTGCTGGGCAGGGGGGTGGACCTGTGACGGCTGACGACGCGAAGGTGGCCGGCCCGCAGATGCCGGCCGCAGGCCGCCGTGGCTTCTCCTGGTGGTCGGTGCTGTGGCTGACCCTGGTCTGGCTGCTGCTGTGGGGGGCGGTGGACCCGGTGCTGCTCGTCGGCGGCTTCCTGGTCTCGGTGCTCGTCCTGGTGGCCTTCCCCCTGCCGCGGGTGCCGATCAAGCTGCGGGTGCGGCCCTGGCAGGTCATCGTGCTGGTCAGCCGCTTCCTCTACGACCTGGTCGTGGCCTCGGCGGAGGTGGCCTGGCTGGCCGTGCGTCCCGGTCCGGTGGCGCGCGGCGTCGTCCTGGAGCTGGAGCTGGCCGGTGACGACGAGCTGCTCCAGACCATCACCGCCGAGATGGTGGCGCTGGTGCCCGGCACCGTCGTCATCGACCTGGACTCCATGCAGCGGATCCTGACCCTGCACGCGCTCAACGTCGGCACGCCCAAGCAGGCGCAGGGCGTGCGCCACCGGGTGCTGGGCCAGGAGGCCCGCGTGCTGCGCGCCTTCCACCCCGACCCCGACTCGCTGCTCGATCCGCGCCGGCGCCGCGCGACCCAGGAGCAGCGTGACGCCGCCCGGGCCCGCCGGGACGAGGACGCCCTCGAGGCGCGCCGCGCGGCCGACCACGACCCGGAGGGCAGGCCATGACGATCGACACCCTCGAGACGGTCCTCGCCTGGGCCATCGGTGCCCTGCTCTTCCTCGCGGCGGCGCTGACGATCATCCGCATCACCGTGGGGCCGACGGTCCTGGACCGGGTCGTCGCCTCCGACGTGCTGGTCTCGATCGTGGTCTGCGCGCTGGGTGCGCACGTCGCGCTGTCCGGCCTGTCGACGACGCTGCCGCTGCTGGTCTCGCTGTCGCTCGTCGGCTTCCTCGGTGCGGTGGCCGTGGCCAGGTTCGTGGCGCAGGACGAGGATCCCGGGCCGGACGCCGCGCCCGACGCGCGGGCCGAGCGGGACGCCCAGGCGGCGCACCGCGACGCCCGTCGGCCCAGGCCCGGCCAGGTGGAGCGGGGTGGTCGGTCATGAGCCTGGGTGACGTGCTGGACGTCGTCGGCCTGATCGTCATCCTGCTCGGCGCGCTGCTCGCGCTCGCGGCGGCGATCGGCCTGCTGCGCTTCCCCGACCTGCTCACCCGGATGCACGCCGGCACCAAGCCCCAGGTTCTGGGGGTGCTGCTCGTCGTGCTCGGCGTAGGTCTGCGCACCCGCAGCGGCGGTGACGTCGGGATGCTCGTGGCCGTGGCTGTCTTCCAGCTGCTCACCATCCCGGCGGGGGCGCACCTGGTCAGCCGGGCCGCCCTGCGCACCGGCCGGGTGCGGGAGGACGACATCCACGTGGGTCCCCGGTCGAGGGGCACCGACCAGCCCTGAGCCCGGGTCGAGGACCCGTCGGCCCGCTCTGCGGACACGTCTCGGCGTGCGGGGCCCACCACTCTTCGGCGTGGGCGCAAATCCCTCAGCGTGCGGAGCCGACAACCATCCAGGCGTCGCCGCGGGCCCGCCACCACAGGCCCAGCGCGCGGACGAGCATGAAGCCGGAGAAGGCCACCCACAGCCAGACCAGTCCGGCAGTGCCGGTCACGCCGGAGGCCCACACCCCCAGCACCATCGGCAGGTAGGCGACCAGGAACACGGTCTGCGCGACCGCCAGCCAGCGGGCGTCGCCGGCCCCGATGAGCACGCCGTCCAGGATGAAGGCGACCCCCGAGACCGGCTGGGCCAGCGCGACCACCAGCAGGGCGGCGGCCAGGGCGGCGCGCACGGACGGGTCGCTGCTGAAGCCCAGGGGGACGACCCGGTGCAGGACGACGATGAGCGCGGCCAGGGCGATGCCGAACCAGATGCTCCAGCGGACCATCATCGCCGTCGTCGCCCGGGTCCCCTCGACGTCGCCGGCCCCCAGGGACTTGCCGGTCAGGGCCTGGGCGGCGATGGCCAGGGCGTCGAGCGCGAAGGCGAGAGCGCTCCATACCGTCATCGCGACCTGGTGGGCGGCGAGCTCCGCCTCACCCAGGCCGGCGGCGGCCCAGGTGGTCAGGAGCAGGACGGCGCGCAGGGAGAGGGTGCGGACCAGCAGCGGGACGCCGTCGAGGGCGGAGCGCAGGACCCCTGCCGGGGTGAAGGTGAGGGGGGCGTCCAGGCGTTGGGCCCCGCGCAGCACGACCCACACCAGGGCGACCGCCATGCCGGTCTGAGCGATGACCGTGCCCCAGGCCGCGCCGGCGATGCCCCATCCGACGCCGTGCACCAGCAGGAGGGACAGGAGGGCGTTGGCGCCGAAGCCCACAACGGCGGCCACGAGCGGGGTCCGGGTGTCCTGCAGGCCGCGGAGCACGCCGGTGGCGGCCAGGACCAGGAGCATCGGCGGTATGCCGAGGGTCGAGACGCGCAGGTAGGTCACCGCCTCCGCCGCGGTGGCGGGGGTGGCGCCGAAGACGCCGACGAGAGGCTCGGCCCAGACGGCCACGGCGATCGCGGCGAGCACGCCGAGGATGACCGAGAGCCACAGGCCGTCGACGCCGGCGGCGAGGGCGCCGCGCTGGTCGCCGGCACCGAGACGTCTGGCGACGACGGCGGTGGTGCCGTAGGCGAGGAAGACGAAGATGTTGACGGCGGTCAGCAGGACCGCGCTGGCCACGCCCAGACCGGCCAGCGAGGAGGTGCCCAGGTGGCCGACGATGGCCGAGTCGGCGAGCAGGAAGAGCGGCTCGGCCACGAGCGCCAGGAAGGCCGGGACGGCCAGCCGGAGCACCTCGGCGCGCATGCCCGGTCCGGGGCGGTTCCCCGGTGCGGGCGCGGGCTGGGGGTCGGGCGTGGTCACGGGCCGAGTGTGCCATCACGAGGTGACGGAGCAGGTGGCCGGGCCGATCTTGGGACGGGTGTGGCTGCGGGTCGGGAGGGCATGGGGGTGAGTTGCGGAGAACTTTTCGTCCACAGGCTGTGAATTACATCGCCGCAGGTCAGCGGCATGACCAAGCCCACATTATTGTCTTACCCACAAGGTTCTCCACAGTTGTCCACAAGGGGGTGCCGGGGTCGTCCACGCCAGGTCCACAGTCCGTGCACATCCTGTCCACAGGGGCAGTTGGACTGGTCCGGCGGAGGGCTTACGGTGGCTCGATGACCCGCGCGCGCCGGGGTCTGTCGGTGGTCCGTGGTGACCTTGTCGACGACGAGATGCTCACCAACGCAGGAGGGTCGTATGTCGCTCAGCGAGCTCGAGCAGGCCTACACCAACGACGCCCCCGGCGGCCCGCCGGCCGACCGGCTGCCGCCCCAGGACGTGGCCGCCGAGCAGAGTGCGCTCGGGGCGATGCTGCTGTCCAAGGACGCCATCGGTGAGTGCTCCGAGATCGTCAAGGCGGTCGACTTCTACCGCCCCAACCACGAGCTGATCTACGACGCCATCACCGACCTCTACGGTCGGGGCGAGCCGGTCGACGCCATCACCGTGGCCGACGAGCTGACCAAGCGCGGCGACCTGACCAGGGTGGGTGGAGCCGCATACCTGCACCAGCTCATCTCGATGGTGCCGACGGCGGCCAACGCCGCGTTCTACGCCGAGATCGTGGCCGAGCGCGCGGTGCTGCGCCGTCTGGTCGAGGCCGGCACCAAGATCGTGCAGATCGGCTACGGCGGGGGAGACGTCGAGGAGATCGTCAATGCCGCGCAGGCCGAGGTCTTCGCGGTCGCGGACGGACGGGGCGGTGAGGACTACCACGCGCTGGGCGAGCTGCTCCAGCCCACCGCGGACGAGATCGAGCACAACGCGAGCTCCACCGGCGAGATGGTGGGCGTGCCCACGGGCTTCACCGAGCTGGACGAGCTGACCAACGGTCTCCACCCCGGTCAGATGATCATCGTGGCCGCCAGGCCAGCCGTCGGAAAATCCACCTTCGCTTTGGACGTTGCCCGTGCGGCGGCGATCAAGCACGGTATGCCGACCGTCGTCTTCAGCCTGGAGATGAGCCGCACCGAGATCACCATGCGACTGCTGTCGGCCGAGTCGGAGATCCCGCTGCAGAACATGCGCAAGGGCAACATGCGCGACCGGGACTGGACCCGGCTGGCCGAGACCCAGGGTCGGATCCAGGACGCGCCCCTCTTCATCGACGACTCGCCCAACATGTCGTTGATGGAGATCCGCGCCAAGTGCCGCCGGCTCAAGACGCGCCACAACCTGAAGATGGTGATCGTCGACTACCTCCAGCTGATGAGCTCCGGCAAGAGGGTCGAGTCACGTCAGCAGGAGGTCGCGGAGTTCTCCCGTGCGCTCAAGCTCCTGGCAAAGGAGCTCGAGGTCCCGCTCATCGCGCTTTCCCAGCTGAACCGTGGTCCGGAGCAGCGGACCGACAAGAAGCCGCAGATGAGCGACCTTCGTGAGTCTGGCTGTCTGACGGCCAACACCCGCGTGCTGCGGGCCGACACCGGGGCAGAGGTGTCGCTCGGCGAGCTGCTCGCCGAAGGCGCCACCGACGTCCCGGTCTGGTCCCTCGACGAGTCCCTGCGCTATGTGCGGCGTCACCTCACGCACGTCTTCCCCACCGGCACCAGACCGGTCTTCCGGCTCACCCTGCGCTCGGGCAAGACCTTGCGGGCCACCGAGAACCACCCCTTCCTCACCTACGACGGCTGGAAGCAGCTGGGTGACCTCCGTCAGGGGGACCGGGTAGCCGTGCCCCGGCACGTGCCAGCGCCTGAGCAGCACGAGCCTTGGGAGGATGACCGGGTCGTCCTGTTGGCGCACATGATCGGTGATGGATCGATGCTGAAACGGCAGCCGTTGCGCTACGCCTCGATCGATGAGGAGAATCTCCGGGCCGTCACCACCGCAGCCCTGTCCTTCGGGGTCATGGCGGTCCGGGACGAGCACCCCTCGGCGAGGTGCACGTCGCTGAGGCTGCGGGCCCCTTACCGGCTGGCTCGCGGGCGGCGCAACCCTATCGCCGCCTGGCTCGACGACCTGGGCTTGTTCGACCGCAGGAGCCACCAGAAATTCGTGCCTGAGCCGGTATTCCGACTGCCCAAGGCACAGATCGCCCTGTTCTTGCACCACCTGTGGGCCACGGACGGCTCGGTGACCGTGAACAAGGCTCAGTCCGGCGGCCGCGTCTACTACGCGTCGACAAGCCGTCGCCTGGTGGACGACGTCTCGCGACTCCTGCTGCGTTTTGGCATCAGCACACGGATCAGGACGGTCCGCAAGGAAGGCTTCCGCGACGGCTACACCCTGGACATCTCCGGGGGCGACAGCCAGCGTCGGTTCCTCCAGGAGATCGGTGTCTTCGGTGGACGGTCGGCGTCCGCCGCGCTCCTGCTCGAGGTCATTCGTCACCGCCAGTCCAACCCCAACGTCGACACGGTGCCTAAGGAGGTCTGGGGTGATGTTCGGCAGGTGATGGCCGACCAGGGTATGACCACTCGCGAGTTCCAGGCGCAACTCGGCACGGCGTACTGCGGCGCCACGCTCTACAAGAGCGCGCCGTCCCGGGAGCGCCTGGCCCGCGTGGCGGCAGTGCTGGACAGCGCCGAGCTCGAACTGTACGCGGTCAATGATGTCTTCTGGGACGAGATCGCCTCGATTGAGTTGGTTGGGGTCGAGGACGTCTATGACGCGACTGTGCTTGGCGGTCATAACTTCATCGCGGACGGTATCGCAGTGCACAACTCCATCGAGCAGGACGCGGACGTCGTCATCCTGCTGCACCGGGAGTCCCTCTACGAGCGTGAGTCGCCCCGTGAGGGTGAGGCGGACGTGATCGTAGCCAAGCACCGAAACGGACCGACCGACACCGTCGTCGTGGCTTTCCAGGGCCACTACAGCCGGTTCACCAACATGGCCAGCAACTTCTGAGGTGGAGTGTCGAGATGCAGCGAACTTTGCACAAACACCGCTTCTATGATGCATAGATGATCATCTATATGTCCATGAGTGGCGTCTGAGCGGAATCGCGTGCCTTCCCTACCTCCACTCATGACTCTCCACGGGCACGATGGGCGGGTGGATTGCGGCTCTTTGGCCTCACGCCTCGAACTGGTGGATGCGCTTAACGCTGTGGCGTTGGCAGGGGCGCTGGCAGAGCAGGATCGGTCGTGGGGCACCGAGACGCTGGCCGTCGCTGGTGGGTACCTCGTGCTCTCCGGGCGTGGGTTGTACGTCAACCGGGCGATCGCGGCGGGCATCACGGAGCCGTTAGAGGCTGCCGATATCGAGCTCGTCATGGAGCGCAGCGCTGCCGCAGGAGTGCGCGCCGAGATCGAGGTCACCCCGGTGACGCACCCGCAGTCCCTAGCTGCCCTGAGGTCGTACGGGTTCGGCCCTGATGCCGGCGCGGGCACGAGTGTGCACGTGTACCCGCTGGACCGGCTCCCCGCTCAGCTGTCTCACCCTGGGGTACGCATGGCCCCTGTTAACGAGCGGTCGCTCGAGGAGTGGCAGGAGGTGTCGGCCGCGGGGTGGGGCCACGAGAGCGAGAGCGCCCGCGGCGCGGCCGATGCGTTTGCTCGTGCCGCGCATGCGGTCGACGGCGACGGGATGATCATCGCGCTGGACGAGGTGGACGGGAGACCGCTGGGTTGCGCGAGCCTGACCATCCGCGAAGACGTGGCGACTCTGGGTGGGATGTCGACGCTGCCTGCCGAGCGTGGGCGGGGCGTCCAAGCCGCACTCATCCTCCATCGCCTCGGCGTCGCGCGGGACGCAAGCTGCTCCCTAGCCATGGCGACGACGGCCCTGGGTGGAGCCTCCGAGCGCAACCTGCAGCGCTTCGGCTTCGTCACGACGCACATCAAGCAGACGTACTGGAGGCAGTTGCCAGGGAGTTGACCGGAGGGGCTGCGGAGTGCGTCCGGGCACTTAGCGTGTTCGCACAGCTCGTCGAGGCTGGGTGCGCAGGTCGCCTGGAAGCCATGCCCCGCCGCACGATGCCGCTCTGGCGATGCGTGAGCACGCGCTGGTCTCGAGGCAAGCGATGGTGTTCTGTGAGGTGCGGTTGGTCAGCGCCGACCCCGGCTAGTGTGTCGGTCGGGGCTGGCAGGATGCGGCGTATGTGGACAACCGCAGAGGACCTTCTGTCTGACCCCGATGCGGCCGCGGTGCTGCTCCGTTTGGACGAGCTCAGCCAGCCGTTGGGCCCCGACCAGTGGGTGAGCCGGCTCGCCGTTGGCGAGGGCTTAGGGCTTGCCGAAGAGGATGTGCTGGATCTTCTGACCACTCTCGTGGAGTTGGGGCTTGCTAGGAACAGCGAACGGATGAGCAGCGGTTGGCGCATCAGCAGCACCGGCCGCCGGGCGGCTGAGCGGTGGCGCACCTCCCGGACCTCCGGCAGGGACCGGGTCGATCGCACGATGCGGGAGATCCTCCGGAGGGCGGTCGAGGAGGAACGCGGTGTCTTCCTGCGTGATGAGTGGGAGGTGTGGGACCTGCACGCACCCGGAACTCCACCGGTGAGCATGTCCGAGCGCGAAGCGGCCATGGATGCGCTCGAGGCACAGGACCTGATCTCCTCCATCCATTCTTCGGGTTCGAACCACAGCCGGTGCGAGGTCACCAGCAGGGGCAAGACGATGCTTGGCCGCCCCGATCTCTCGCTCGCCGATGCCTACCTGGGTCATGCCCGGTCGGTGACGTATGACCAACGTGTCGGGATCCAGGCAGACACCTTCACCAATCAAGGTGCCGTCCAGACCGGTGACCACACCGTGCAGCACGTCACCATCACCAACGACCAACGCCAGGCAGCGATACAGCAGCTTCAGGTGATTCGCGAGATGCTGCAGGATCCTGACCTGCCCCGCGAGGTCGTGCCCGCTGTCCTTGAGGCAGTCGAAGGCATCGAGGACGAACTCACGACCGCGAACCCGGCCCGCGGCCGGCTCTCGCAGTGGAGGGATCAGGCCATGTCGTCCGCGGCAGGGGCCATCGGAACGGAAGCTGGCAGAACCATCCTCCAGGTCCTGATCGACCTCCCTAAGATCTTCCCGTTCGCGTAGATCCCTCCCTCTGTATCGCGAACCTTCGCCCAGGCGACGACCTCAAGCGTCACGGTCGGTCAAACCATGGGCAACCGTCAACACCCATGCCCGCCGTACCAAATGGATTGGGCGCCCCGTAGAGCCCCGCCGTCTCACGAGTGGGCTGCGCTATCCGACGGGGCAACGGAAGGGGCCCCGCGCCCGCGCAGTGGG